>CAZNJT010000073.1:0-7347 GCA_964573475.1 uncultured Candidatus Bathyarchaeia archaeon
GCGCGTTAATTATCAGAAATGCCCATTTCTTGCTGATCACGTCTATTATTCCTCTAACGGGACAGACGCATAGATGCCCAATCACTCTTTGTTTGCGTTTACTTTCCTTTAACATAGTTACTATCATGCTATAAACTTGATAGTTTAAATGCTTTACTTTTGATAGTAAAGCTTGGGTGAAGAAAATGCATGAAAGATGCAGTTTTGAAGAGGGTCATGGATACAGTGAATGTTGCTGTAGCGGAGGGCATCATGATCATAGACACTTTGCTCGACGCTTTATGACAAAAGCAGAAAAAATTGAAAAACTGGAAAATTACGTTCAAGACCTGAAAAACGAACTTGCAGCAGTACAGGAGCGCATTAAAGAGCTAAAAGGCAGTAAATAGAAAGCGAAAGCTTGTAACAGCAACTCTTCCCTTTTTTAACTTATTCTTTCCAGTCTAACAGTCTTTTCTGTCCCTCAATTTTCTTAATGTCCGTCAAGTCCTGTGTAACTTCCATTGTTCCCAAATATTTCCCATTTTTGTCTCTCACTGCGAAGTATCTTATGTGAATTAGGCGGTTGTTCATTGTAATCCAGAATTCAGCCACATCTTTCTTGCCGGCCTTGAAGGCTTCAAGAATCTTGTTCACTATATGGACGCTTTTCTGCGGGTGACATAACTGCACCTTTCTTCCGATAACTGCTTTTGTCCGAACAAAAATCCTTTTCTCAGCCTTGTTAAAGTATTTGACAGCATCATTTGCATCAACAAACGAAATGTCAACAGGAAGCGAGTTCAAGGTAGCTTCAATCTCTTCTTTAGATAGAGAACCAGTCTCAAACTGCAGTACACCTTCTGGCGCTGGTGATGTCTCTTTTAAAATTCTCTTCTTATCTTCGCTCATCATGATTCCTCCTTAATCTTCTTAGCAAGAGTCTTACCTATTTCAATTATCTTCGTAATGTCGTTTTTTGTTGGCGGGCCATTAATTTCCATTGCCCCGACAAGTTCCATTTTTAATGGTTCAAGAACTTCCTGGACATGCTTTACGGCTCCTCCTCCCCATCCATATGAACTTAGAACTACTCCATATTTTAGTGGGGGGCGTAGGGCTTTTACTAGGTAAGTAGCGTAAACGGCTAGGGGATGCATGCCGCCTAACACTGTAGGTGCGCCTAAAACGATTGCCCTCGAATCAACGAGGTCTTTTGCAACGTCGCCTATGTCTGCCAAAGCTAAATTGTAGAGAACTATTTCAATGTCTTCGGATGCTAATGTTTCTGCTATTGGTTGAATCATCTTTTCTGTGCTGTTCCACATACTCACATAAGCTATCATGGCCTTCCGTTTTGTTTCTCCGTTTGCCCACTTTTTGTATGCCGTCAGGATACGTTCAGTATTTCTATGTATTGGTCCGTGGCTGGGCGCGATCATTTCAATTTCTAAATCTTTTATCTTTTCCAGTGCCCTTTGAGCCATAATTCTGAAGGGCATCATTATCTCCCCCCAATATCTTTGGGCGTGAACAAGCAAATCTTGCACTTCATCATCGTAAAGTCCAGCTGCCACATGTGAGCCGAAGAAGTCGCACGGAAAGAGAATCTTGTTTTCTATGAGATAAGTGAACATTGTTTCGGGCCAGTGGAGCATTGGCGCTTCTATGAAACGGAGTATTTTGCCGCCGAGGTCGATAGTTTCTTGGTCGTGAACTACTTGTATCCGTTCTTCGGGCATTTTGTAAAATGTCTGTGCCATCTTGGCGCCTTTGCTTGTGGTTACCAGTTTAGCTTTTCTGTTGATTGACATAATGTGTGGAATAGCGCCTGCATGGTCAGGTTCGGCGTGATTCATTATTACATAATCGATGTCCGCATGGTTTACAACTTTGCTGATTTTTTCTTCCCATTCTTTTTCAAAACCTGGATTTACAGTGTCAATTAAAGCCTTTTTGCTTTCGCCAACTATCAAGTATGCGTTGTAGGTTGTTCCCTTCGGAAGAGGAATTAGAGCGTCAAACAGTCTGCGGTTCCAGTCTTTAACACCAACCCAATAGACGCTTTCAGAGATTTCAACAACATTGCGCCAACTCATTTTTTCACCTTTTAATCAATCACGAAACATTGTGTAATCGTAAATATTAGGGTTAGAGGTTAAAATTTTTATTGCACGAATTACTAGGCAAGACGTCTCGGCATGTATCAGTTAACTATATAAAAGAAACAACTGCGTTTTTGTGAAGAAACAACTGTATGTTTGTTGGGAGGTGATGGTATGCCACCGCATTGTAATACGATGAATGATCTCAACAATTTTCCTAGAATGATAATCCTTTATAATGCCAACGCTAATTCAAAGCATGGTGAACTCCAAGGCATGGGATATTTGGCTGCATGGAAGGTTTTGGAGGAAATGATTACTGATTTCCGAAGAAGGGGAATAGTTGTCCCAGCAGAAATTATGAGTGATTTAAGGTCTGCAAAGACCTTGATTAATGTCTTAAAGGCTGACCCAAGCCATGTAGACACCAGCCAAAAAGTTGAGGTATATCTTCTTAATGTGGAATCCTACCTCGTTTCTGAAGGACAGAAAATGTTTGGAACTGGATACGTTGAAGAATGGCTTAAACGGTTGGACGAAGCGAGCAAAAAAATATTGGAAAAGGAGGAAGAGAAGACATTTATTCCTGGTGTTCCACGAGAACATAAGTGGATTCGGGTGAAACCTTCAACTGAGTTACCAATCGAAAAGTTAAAGACGTTAGCTGAAGAATCGCATCTTTCATATAATGTTCAAAATGATGGTTACTTGCTTGTTTATGGCGAAGATGGACGCATAAAAGAGTTTATCAAGAAAATGGCTACAAAATATGGATTTAAAACTGAAAAATAGCGTCAAAGAGTACATAACCGTTAATACTTTAAGATGCAATACTTTTATAGAAAAATCTTACAGAAGTGTCTATAATAAGAAGATCTCTGTGTTTCCATAAGGTGAGGGCGTAAACTGAATGCCCTACGTTAAAAAAATCGAGCTTAAAGGTTTCAAATCGTTTGGGCCGCAAACTGTTAAAGTAGTCCTAGATAAGGGTTTTACAGCCGTCACGGGGCCAAACGGAAGCGGGAAAACAAACATTGTTGACGCAGTTCTATTCGCCTTATGCGAATTAAGCACTAAAAGGCTCCGGGCGGAAAATGCAGCCAAACTGATTTTCCACGGTTCTGAGAAGGCTGGACTAGAAAGGGCGAAAATGGCTAAGGTAATAATTCAGTTTGACAACACTGATGGCCGCATACCAGTGGACACAACTACTGTTACAGTCTCACGGGAAGTCTATAGAAACGGTCAAAGCGTTTATAGGCTTAATGGCAGAAGAATCTCAAGGGCGCACATTTTAAATGTTCTTTCCATGGCTGGAATAAGCTCCACAAGCCAAAACATAATTCTACAAGGCACAATAACCCGTCTAGCAGATATCTCTTCAGTTGAACGTAGGAAAATTATTGAGGATTTGGTTGGAATAGCCCAGTACGACGCTGAGAAGGCAGAGGCTGAAGAAAAACTGCGGGCAGCAGATATCTCCATACGCACAGCCATGGGTAGAATAGACGAAGTCCAAAAGAGGGTGGATGACCTAGAAAGAGAACGCAACGAATTGTTAAGGTATAATTTCATTCAAGAAGAGATAAAAAAGTTTGAATCTGTGAAACTTTCGCATGACATGGCACAGATACAAAAGAAAGTAGAGGAAACTTCCCTACAAGCGGATAAAGTTAGAAGTAGAGTTGAAAAATTAAGGCAGCTACGTGAAGAGCGTAGGTCAAAAAGAAGAGATGTTGAAGGGGAATGGCGAAAACTAAGCTCAGAAATCGTTGAGGAAGGCGGTTCACAAGTATTAAAAGTGCAAATAAGAATAGGTGAATTAAAGTCAAAATTAACAGAATTAACAACCAAAATAGCCTCGGGAAAAACGAGCCTTGAAGGCTTAAAGCGAATTAGAGAAAACAATCTTCAACAGTATCAAGCCATTCGAAATGAAATTCGTGAAAACCGTCTGAGAATCAAACAGTTAAGAAGCGATTATGATGGAATTTTCAACCAGATAAACGCAAAACAGGCTGAACACGATGTTTTAGTAGATGGAACTGCTCAACTTTGGGAGAATCTGGGAGAAAACAGCAAGAAAATCCGCGAAATTGAGCAACAACTCGACAATTATTACAAAAGGCTTACATTTTTAAGGTCTGACCATGTAAAAAGCCAGACAGCCATTAAAATTAGCACAAGAAGATTCAAAGATCTGAATGAGCGCGAAGGAAATTTTGCATCAACATTAAGCGAACTCGAGAAGTCGCTTGCTGAGCTTGAAAAGGTGCAGAAGGAACAGAAAACACAGCTTAAAAGCCTAGAGCGTATGCTTGAGCGAAGAATTGCGCAAAAAGAAGCCATAGCAGGGGAAATATCTGAAGCTGGAAAAATAGCTGATTCGGCACGTACAGCAGTCATAGAGTTTGTGACGCAAAGGGAACTTGCAGAAACTGTTGCTTCAGAGGAGAAAGTTCTAAGAACCATAGAAGAACTTGGCGAGTTAGGTGTAATTCCAGGCGTGTATGGCAGACTTCGCAACTTAATCAAAATTGACAAAGCTTATCAACTGGCAATAGAGGCGACGGCGGCAGGATGGCTCGACGCAATTGTTGTCAAGGATTTTGACGCGGCTTTCACATGTACAGAAACATTAAGAAGAATGAAGCTGGGAAGAATTAAGATAATTTCGCTTCAAGGAACATTAAACCCTAAATCCTTAAAAATTCCTGAAAAAGAAGGCGTCACTGGTGTAGCCTCCTTTTTCATAAAATATGAGAAGAATTACGAGTCTGCAATACATTTCGTTTTTGGCGACACATTAATCACGTCAGACGACAAAACTGCTTTCGCCCTATCCAGCGAAGGCTACCGCGCAGTCACAGTCAACGGAGACTTGTACGAGATAGGCGGAGCATTCGAAAGCGGTTACTACCGTGCTCCAATAGATTTTTCAACCATAATCCCAAGCGAAACAGCCATCAAAAGCCTCGACGAAGCCGTCAAAGCCCTACAACAGCATCTTTCAAGAAGAGGCAATGATGTAACTTTTTTCGAGGAGGAAATCGATAAAACTCGGGTTGAAATTGCACATCTGTCGGAGGCTATAGTCACCCTTGACAGAGAAATAGCTAGAGTTAAAAGAAGTGTTAAAAGAACAAAGGCCAACATCAAACGAGTCAATCATTACATTGCACGGCTTAAGAAGGAAATTGAAAACGAAAAAACACAGATGTGGCTCCACAGGGCTGAAAGAAGCTCGATACAGAAGGGAATGCGGAAACTTCAAGGTGAGTTAGCCACTCTAAGACGGAAAACAGACCCTTCGAATATTCAAGAAATGGAGGTTAAAAGGGAGCGACTCGCCGAAGAAAGTATCACTTTAAGACAGAAACTCGGCACAATTCAAACAGAAATCTCAACGCTTCAGTCACAGTTCGACAATGTTTTAAGGGTTGGATATCAAAACGCGAAAATTCAACTTGCTAAAGTTGAACAACAGTTAAGAAGAGTTGAGAAGGAAGTAGAAGAGGCGCTTCAAGAGCGGGAATCACTAAAGCAAGATTTGGCAGAACTGGAGAAAAGCCGCGTTGAACTTTCTAGGACCGTTTTATCTTCAAGGGATGAAGCCAAAAAATTCACCGCCCAAATAGACGACATAGACAAGGAACTCCGCAAGCTTGATCCGGAGTATGAACAAGCTGATCGTTTGTTAAATCAAGTTCAGCTGAACATTCAAACTTCTATGCTTCAGTTTGAGCAGTATCGGAATCAGCTTAGGCAGTTTGGTTATGAGCAACCATTAGCTGTAACGCCGAGACAGGTTGAAGAAGCCGAAACGTCTATGAGAATGATGCAGTTTGAACTCGAAAGAATAGGCGCAGTAAACCAGCTTGCCCTATCACATTATGCTGAGCAAATTTCGCGCTATAAAGAACTCTCATTAAGAATGAATGAACTTGAAAGAGAAAAACAAACTATAGTGCAGTTTATGGATGAAATTGAACATAAGAAACGCAATGTCTTCACAGAAGCCTTCGAAAAAATCAACAGTAATCTTGCAAAATATTTCTCAAAACTCACCGGAGGCGGAAACGCCACATTTAAACTTGAAAATCCTGATGAACCCTTCTCGGGAGGCATTGACATGCTTGTTCAGTTTCCCAATAAGCCTTCAATAGTTGTGAGCGGATCCAGTGGTGGTGAACGTTCAGTTGCAGCTGTTGCTTTCATATTCGCCATTAAAGAGTTTACCCCCGCATCTTTCTACATCCTTGACGAGATAGACGCCCATTTAGACGCTTTCCACGTGTCAAAACTCGCCGACCTTCTATTGGAGGAGTCGGAGAAAACCCAGTTTATAGTCATCACCTTAAAGCCCGAAATGGTGAATAAAGCGCAAAAAGTTTATGGAGTTTATGAACGCAACGGAGTCTCAAACGTTATCTCTGCCCGACTCCTAGAGGTGCCAAGTTAATGGCGTCTGCAATTGTCAAAAAACCGTTTTATTTGCGTCCTCCATGGAACATTCTTTTCGATTTTCACAAGCTTGAAAAGCTTACACCTTGGAACATCAACGTTACCTATTTGCTCACATCTTTTCTTGAGGAGATGGAAAAGACTGGTCAGATAGATTTTAGGGCTTCTGGTGTAGCTCTTGATTCTTCAGCCCTCATATACTTGATGAAGTCGAAGCTTCTGCTGAAACTTGAAGAACCGCCGCCACCGCCTAAACCTCCACAAGATTTTCTTCCTCCGCCCCTTCTTCTGCCGCTTAGGCATGAATTAACTTCAACAACCATAAGGCATCTGCTGGAAGTATTAGACGACGTTTTAAAAGGTGAGAAACTAGTCCGTTTTGAAAAAGCCATTGCAGAACCTATTCTTCCAACGCCCTCGGAAATTCTGCCGCAATTGGACATATACCTTATGGAAATTGAGCTGCAAATGGAAAAGCTCTACGCTTCTCTTTCGGAGAGGGTGAAAGGCACAGGAATAATCGAGTTTTCAACTTTGATAAAAGGAGCGGGGCGGCTGGAAGCTATCCGCACTTTCATTCTTCTACTATTTTTAGCGCAAGATGGAAGAGTCAACTTGTTGCAGAATGAAGAAACTGAGGAGATTTACGTAACAGTTGGGGATTTAAACATTGCAGAAGGCGGAAAAGCAAGCGCTTAATCTGGATACTTCTGAAGAGAAGCACGCTACAGAGAAAATGCAGTATGACCTAGCTTTATTGGAAGCCGCTTTATACGTTGCTGGTCGCCCCTTAGACCTA
>CAZNJT010000074.1:0-7281 GCA_964573475.1 uncultured Candidatus Bathyarchaeia archaeon
CCCTGAACCAGGGCAATACGCAAACTACGTTATGAATTACTATGACTCTTCAGGATACTTGATTGGTCAACTAGGATATCTAAACTTCACATATGAGTATTACATTGAACCCTACAAAATCTACATCACAGTATGGGGGGGAACAGACCCCTCTGGATACATTTATACAGACTGGATGATCGTTAATACGATGAATAGATTCGTGGAGAGCGGGTTCTGGGCTGGTTTGTGGTATCCTGGATGGGTTGAAACTGACATAGATGTAGGCTCTACGATAAATCTTCTTTATGGCACAGCAACAGTTAACGGCACAAAAACGATTGTGGCTAGTCCACGAGCGATCGATTGCTGGGAAATACCTTACATCACGTATGGAATCACGGACGATATGTACTATGACAAAAAATCTGGGCTTTGGGTTAGAATGGAAGTTATAATCCCTACTTATGGGCTCGAAGAACTAATACTTACTGACACAAACATTCCAATAGGAATTCAGTACAAACATGATCTTGGAGTAACAATAGAAGCGCCGCAGAAGCTAAAACCAGGCGATTCCTCAATGCTAAGTGCAACAGTTTACAATTTAGGATTAAGCAATGAAAGCAATGTAGATATTGAAATTCTCATAAATGGCACTGAAGTAGCAAGTGCATCATCACTTAGCCTTCCCAACGGTACATGGTATACCCTAGATTATTATTGGACACCAACTAGAGAAGGAGTCTATAACATAACTGCCTACGCACCAACCTTGACAGATGAAAACGTTACCATCAATAATGTTGCTAGCAAGATTGTTCGCGTTCGCACAATCCAAGTTGCGTTAATATCTGCCGATTCAGAGTTGGCCACCATAGCGCCCGTATTGGATTCTATGGGAATAGGCTACGACATATACGATAACAATAACATGTATGTTTACACAGAAAACCTAAGCCTACTCCTCAACTACAAAGCAGTAATTTTCTACAACGCTTATAGATCGATAACTCCAAGCGAATATTCAGCGCTTGAGTCTTATCTACCATCTGGCGGAACCTTGCTTGTTACAGGTTATAATAGCCTAATAAGTGATACACTTCTAGCAAACCTTGTTCGCTCATCATCAACAGGCGACGACACGGGACAATCCGATTTGATAGTGATTGATGATACACATCCCATAGTAAATGGACCCTACGGAAGCTTTCCAGCAGGATACCACATATATGGCTTGTACGGCGACTGCGATAGGGTTGAAGCTGATATTGCCCGAGGAGCAGTAACGGTGGCGGAACTTGCAGATGGATACGATAGAATCATAGCTACAGAGGGTCTTCCTGGAAAAGTTGTCTTTTGGAATGGAGATGGAACGTATGACTGGTACTATTACAGCGACTGTCAAATAATGCTGAAAAACCTAATGCACTGGTTCTTAGTTCGCTACGAACATGAACTTGTCGTTCATTTGCAAACTCCACTCTTCCTTGAACCTGGCGGTTCTGCTGTGCTAAACGCAACCGTGACGAACGATGGCCTTAACGATGAGGCTGACGTTAATCTGCAGCTTTTAATAAACGGCACATTAGTGGAAAATGTGACTATACCTATGCTGTTGAATGGATCATCTTACACAATAAACCATCTCTGGACTCCGAACCGTACCGGAAAATACAATATAACTGTATATGCTCCACCAGTTTTTGGCGAGACCATGACAGCGAACAACATTTACTCGAGACTTGTGCCAGTGCAGTATGCGCCGAGGATCCTTGCTTATGTGGGGTATACTGATTACTACCAGTACAAGAATACTCTAAATGCTATAAATTCAACGTTTGGACCTAATTATCATCTAACTGAGTTTAGTGATTACACCCAGCTAGATTCAATGCTTTCAGAAAAGGACATTCTACTTATTCCAGATCAAGAATATGCAAGCTTCTCTACTATGGAAATGATTGGTGGAGCATGGACTGGAACTTTACGGGACTTCTTACAAGCTGGCGGAATTATAATCCTCTGTGATGGACATTACGGTTACGGTGGCACCTATGGCATCCTAACAGGCGCTAATCTGATGCAAATCTCATACACTAACTACCGAAGCTTTTATTCGCTCTATCTAGTTGATGCAAGCGATCCCTTGGCTAAAGGTGTATCAACATCATTTAACGCTCCCTATGCAACAGTAAGTTACGCAACAGATGAAACAAATGTTGTTGTTAATGATGGCGTTGATCCAGTAGTGATTCATAAAAAAGTTGGTGAAGGCCACATAGCGCTTCTCGGATTTGACTTTGAATTCTCTAATCCAGATGCAGAGCGAATATTAGGCAACGCCGTAGATCTTGGGATTCATATTACTATGTCAATGACTCTTTCTGCTGGTTCTCCTGGAGCTGAGGTAAGAATAAGCGGAACTAAAGCGACACCATATGGCACAGTTTCAATCTTCTGGGATGATACTTTAGCTGGAAACACGACAGCCAACGGCTTAGGTAACTTTGCCTACTTGCTGACTGTTCCTGAAGGTGCTTCTATGGGTGTTCATGAGATTAAAGCCGTAGACATAGCCACAGACAGGGAAGCTTCGATGTTCTTCAGAATAATTCAAATCGCATTAAGTCCTTCTAAAGGCCCTATGGGAACAAAAGTAACCATCACAGGTTTTGGCTTCATGCCAAGCATTCAGGCAGCAGTAACATTCAATGATGTGCTGATGGGCTATGCTAATGTTGACAGTTTCGGAAACTTCACTTTCACCTTTAACATACCGCTTTCTGCTGCAGGTGTTCAGACAATAAAGGCATTTGAAACCGGAGGCAACTATGCATTTGCAATGTTCACAGTTGTCGATGTTACTCCGTTGGATGTTACCGTTGATGTTGGCGCTATACACTTCTTAGGAGAAGTGGCTGAATTCTATACACAAGTAGCCTTCAAAGGAATTGCAGTCAACGCCACAAGCATTAATGCCCTGCTCTATAAACCAAACGGTGCCACTGAAAGTCTATCAGCTCAACTGATCGCAACTGGCTTGTATAAGATACCTTACACCATACTTGGAAATGAAACTGGCACGTATACATTGGTTGTTACAGTAAGCTATGTTTCAGACACTGTAGAATCTAATGGGACTTCCTTCAAGTGCTTCTTGGTGAGTAGCACCCTAGCGTTGATGAACAATCGAGTAATAGAGATTAAAGATGGTCTGGCGCTGGTTCAGAACGACTTGGGTTTTGTCAAGCTCAATTTGACAGCCATGAACGTAACTCTTCAGAGCATCTTCCTCAAAGTCATAAGCATCAACGGCACCACAGCAACGATTCAAACAACTTTAGGCGTGATGAACGGAACAATTACTACAATAAAAGGCAACTTTGCAACAGTCGTTGTTCCAGGCTTTGACCAAATCGAAACTGACATTTCCAGTCTAAAAGGAACACAAGAATCATGGACAATTCCACAATATGCTACTCTCATAATAGCATTAATAGCCGCTGTTGCTTCAACGCTTTCGCTAATGTTCATGAGACGCAAGAAACCTACAGAAACAAAATAACCTTCTACCTTTTTCTTTTAATTCATTCTACAACATATCGGTAGGCTATATGCGTTCCAGCTGTGGCGCTCTTTCTGATAACTCGCAGTACGTCTCCTGGCTGTGCGTCTATAGCTTTAACCGCAGGGTCTGAAGACTTAATCTGAGGTAATTGGTAGGGGTGGACCTTATATTGTGCTAGGAGCTGTTCCTTTTCTTCCTCTGTTAAGATTTCATGTTTTGGAACGAGCTTATGCTCGAAAAGGTCAAAAACCGGAAAAGTTCTGGGTAAAAGCTCTATCCCCTTCTTTTGGGCACTCTGTTTAACGGCGTGTGTGTATCTTCCACTTGTAACTATTATTCCTCTTTTCACGTTTGCTTCCGTCATGACTTTCTGCAAACGGTTAATGGATGCTATGCCCACGGTGCTTTCGTCTGGTATGCACCATATGAGGGCATTTTGTTTCTCTTTTGGGATTTCGACAACATAGCTGATGGCGTCTTTCTGTTTCTCCTTCTTGATAAGCTTGTACCTTCTCAGTTTGATCAAAACTTTGGCTTTGCGTTCTTCCAAACTTTCCCCTTTAACACTCAAATCCATAAACTCCTAATTCCAAGAACATTCGAAACCTAAACGCAACATTAACCCTTTAAACTTTACGCTTAGCAAAAAGTTAAAAATTGAGCAGACTTATTTGAGTACTTCTAAAAGGTTAAGGATGCGGCTAAAATGTCTTCAGATTTTGGTAGAATAGCCTTAGAAGAAGCAGAGAAAAAAGGAGCCTCATACGCGGATATTAGAATTAGCGAAATTCTCAACGAAAACTTGACAGTGAAGAATGGCGAACCCGAAGTCATCAGCTTCTCTCAACAGAAGGGATTTGGCGTTCGAGTGATCATGAATGGTGCATGGGGATTCGCTGGTTCCGTCGACGTAACCAAAGAGGAAATCAAAAAAACCGTTGAAAGAGCAGTCAGTATTGCAAGAGCTAGTGCTTTACTGAAGAAGAAGGAGGCGGTTTTAGTCCGAGAAAAAGCTAAAAAAGGCAAGTATGCCACCAGCTTCAAAAAAGACCCCTTCAAGATTCCTTTAGAGCAAAAGTTGGATGTGCTCATTCAAGCTGGACGAATCCTCAAGGAACAATCTCAGCTAATAAAGGCTTCCTATGCCAACTATCGCGGATTTAGAGAGAACAAACTTTTCATGAGTAGCGAAGGAGCAGAAATAAATCAGCAGATAACTTGGTGTGGTGGTGGGCTATCGGCTATAGCTGTCAAAGGTGGAGAAATGCAGACTAGGTCATATCCGTCGCCATTCAGAGGGGACTTCTCGACGAGCGGTTATGAATTCTTTGAGTCTTTGGCACTGGTAGACCATGCAAAAGAAGTGGGGCAAAAGCTTTTGAAACTGTTTGAAGCGGAAAAGTGTCCTTCTGGCGAAATGGATTTAATCTTACATGGCGATCAGCTTGCTCTGCAAATACACGAAAGCTGCGGGCATCCCACAGAACTTGATCGTGCGTTGGGCACAGAAGCAGATTATGCCGGAACAAGCTTCCTGACGCCTGAAAAACTTGGAAAATTCAGATATGGCTCAGAAAAAGTGAACATAGTGGCTAATGCTACCCTTCCAAAGGGGCTTGGGACATTCGGCTACGACGACGAAGGAACACAAGCAAAAGAAGTATACTTGATCAAGGAAGGGATTTTTGTTGGATATCAAACTTCACGTGAGACTGCAGCTGAGCTAAGCCTCAAAGAAAGCAGCGGTGGAATGCGGGCTGATTCTCCTTTGGCTTTGCCAATTATACGTATGACAAACATCAATTTGCTTCCTGGAGATTGGAAGGCTGAAGAGATCATTGAAGACTCGAAGGATGGCATTTTGATAACGACTAACCGTTCATGGAGCATTGATGATAGACGCATAAACTTTCAGTTTGGCACGGAAATTGGCTGGAGAGTAAAGAATGGAAGCAAGGAGAGCATGATTAAGAACCCAACATACATGGGTGTGACTCCTCAGTTCTGGGGGTCATGCGACGCCGTAAGCAAAGATGATTGGAAAATGTGGGGTACCCCAAACTGTGGCAAAGGAGTGCCTGGGCAAGTAATGTACGTTGGACATGGATGTGGAACTGCTAGATTCCGTAAGGTGCATGTTGGATTGATAAAATAGCGGAGGGATGAAGGTTATGGTTACGGAGAGATTGAAGGAAATCGCCGAGAGAGCCGTTCAATATGCTATGAAGCAGAAGGTTGACCAAGCACAGGCTTCGGCTTTTCTTGTTGATGATGCCTTGACAAGATTTGCAAACTCCCAGATACATCAAAATGTGGCACAAAAATCAGGCGGAGTATCGCTCAAGGTGATTTTAAACAAGCGAATCAGCACAATTCGGGTTGGCACGTTGGAAGAAGAAGAAATTAAAAAGGCTGTTGCTGAAGCTGTTAAGATCGCTAAGGCTTCTTCTCCAAATAAGGAATTCAAGAGCTTACCAGAACCAGAGAAGTGGAGCCCAATTAAAGGAGCGTTTGACGAGGAAACCGCGAATTGCGAGCCTAAATACAGGGCGGAAAAGGTTAAAGAAGCAATTGAAACTGCCCATTCAAAATCGCCCGAAGTTAAAGCTGTTGCGGGTTACTTCTCAACAGGATCGATGGCTTATGCTGTGGCTAATTCACTAGGCGTCTCTGCCTGGGCTGACATATCTGTTGCATACATGAAAACCACAGTAATATCAAAATCTGGGACTTCAGAGGGTTTCGGAGCCAGAGAAAAATATTCGAGGCGTATTAAAGATATCGAGCCGTCGCTTTTGGCTGAAGATGCTGCTGAAAAGTCTGTGAAAAGCCTAAACCCTGTAAAGCTTAATCCAGGTGAGTACGAGGTTGTTTTGTCGCCTTTAGCTGTTTCCACGCTTCTGATGTTCACTGGATTTGTTGGTTTCTCGGCAACAGCCTATCAGGATGGGCAGTCTTTCGTCAAATACAATCTAAACCAACAGGTGTTCGACAGTAAACTCACCGTAAAAGACGATGCAAGAGATTCCAAAACACTCTATACTGTGCCAGTGGACGGCGAAGGCGTTCCCAAAAAAGCTTTGGAATTAATAAACAATGGCTTTGTTTCAGAGAAAAGCATATGCTATAACTCTTTTACTGCTGGAAAAGAAAACAAGAAAAGCACTGGACATGCTGCGCTTCCAATAGGCGATTATTATGGTGAAAGGTCTGCGCCTTCGAATATGATTGTGAAGGCTGGTGACGCGACGTTAGAGGAGACAATCAAGGAAACAAAGCATGGAATATTCATAACTGCAGTTCACTATGTGAATCCTGTTGAGCCTACGAAAGTTATCTTAACGGGACTTACGAGAGACGGGACCTTCCTCATAGAAAACGGCGAAATCTCGAAACCCATCGTGAACATGCGGTTTACTGACAACATGCTTTCAGCTTTCAAGGACATACCAATGATTGGCAAGCAAGTAGAAATGCTGAGAATCACAACAGTTCCTATGATGAAATTGAAGAAACTGCGGTTTGTAGGCATCTCCGCCTACTAAACCCTATTTTCCATCTTTTTAAACTAAAATGGTGGCAAAGTATGACACAAGTAGACGCTTCAGATTTAGAGTTTTATCCACTTACCGCTAAGAGATGGACAGATTTCGAAAAGCTATTTGGCAAGCGTGGAGCATGTGGAGGCTGCTGGTGTATGTGGTGGAGACTGAAACGCTCCGAATTCGAGC
>CAZNJT010000075.1:0-7224 GCA_964573475.1 uncultured Candidatus Bathyarchaeia archaeon
TCCGTAACAAACTGACAAGTCGCATCTTTGTCTATGTACCGCTTGATCAGCCATGCCGAGGCGCATCTATCCACGTGTGGTCTTTGGCGTGTGACCCATAACATGGCATAAAAATCTCCAAACCAGTGAGGTGATAAAAATGTTGTTTTTGTCTTATTCCATTAGTTTCTTTATTAGGAATTCTCTTCGCTGTTTTCTGTCCATCTTTTCGATTTCAGCCTTGTATTTCTCGCGAATCAGTTTCAGCTTGCAGTTATTGTACAGCGCATCGTATACTGGGCTTGCTTTGGCAATGGTCTCATGATCGCTTTTTGATACAATGCCAAGACCTGTCATGACTGCTTCTAATCCTGCAGCCTCAGGTGCAGTCTCCATTTTATCAGTATCAGCTGCACGGACAATCTTTGCCAATTCTAATACTGCTGGGTCTTTGATTTTGTACTTTTCGACTACAGCATCGAAGCTACACTTATCGCCGTGGTGGCCTAACTCGACGTCGGGTGCATCATAAGATATCGCCTTCTCTTTCTTGACAACCTCTGGAATCTTTTCGACGGGTACAAAGACAAATTCGGCTTTTGGGTCGATGAACCTTTTTATCAGCCATGGACAAGCTGTTCTGTCAACATGAACAAATTCGCGGGTTACCCACTTCACAAGTTTCACCTTTTTAATGATTATTGTTAGCTACGGTTAAGTTTTACCTTTCTGAAATACTTAATTGTGGCATGTTTATGGTTTCTGGAAAAATATTTGTGTGTTGGGATAATCAAAAATCTATTGATGTTCTTTTTCCGAAACTGCCTTCGCACATTCATTCTGCCTATTAGCCTAAACATTTATTACTTCTTTTAAACTTGTGCATCAAAGACAAAAATGACGGTTCAAATTCGAAGCTTCACCCATAAAGATTTGAAAAGCCTTGTTACACTGCTTAATGAGGCCTATAAGGAAGCATACGAGTTCATCCCCTATACTGAAGAAAAACTCCGCTCTTGGATTCAGGAAGGAAACCTAATAATTCTGGTAGCTGAGGAAAACGGAGAGGTTACAGGCTCTGTTGCATATAGAAGTGGGCATTGGGGCGAAGAAATCGAGTGGCTTGCTGTATCTGAAAGCCCAAGTCGAAAGCTTATAGAGAACGCATTAGTTAGGGAAGTCGAGAAATGCGTTAAGGGCTAAACGGTTTTCACGGGTGTTGACGCTGGAAGCCCAAAAATAAACGAGTGGATTGAACGGGGCTATAACCCTGAAGGCGGGCTATACTGTGTGGTTGCTAGACTTGACGGCTTAAAGCCCCTACCGAAGGTTCCAGAAGGCATAATCCTCCGCAGTTTGAAGCCAGAAGAGGAAAAAGAGTTTGTAGAAGCTGTGAACGCCGGATTCGGTTCGGAAAGACTCAAAGTGGGCATTATCCAAAAATGGAGATCTGAGTGTCCCCCTTTCAGGGAAAAATGGATTCATGTGGCTGAACTTAACAATAAAATTGTTTCTGTTGTTGCTTCGAGGCCGGACATTGAATATAATGAATTCTTCGGCGGCAAACGAGGATACCTCGGTCCAGCAGCCACGCTTTCAGAACATCGCAGCAAACACCTTGCATCCGTGCTTACATGTAGGGCAATGAACTTCCTCTTCGAAAAAGGAATGAACTCCGTGGCATTATACACCTCGGAACAAAACATTCCTTCTTTAACTCTTTTACGAAAACTTGGTTTTAAAGTTGGGCATCACTGGAAATTTATGCGTAAAAACCTATCTCAAAAGTGCTAACCTAATTATCATGTAAAGCTCGAAAACTTCGTAGTCTGGAAGATAATTATGGAGAAAAGTTTTGAAAATTTTAATGGGAAAATGCTTAAGTGTTCTTTTTGTGGGCTACCTCCTTCTCTATATCTAGTTCTCTCACTCTTGTTTCGATGAATTCTGCAACTTTCTCTTGGTTGTATCTCTTCTCTTTCTGTTGTTTTTTCAGTTGGTCTTTTATTTCTTCGAGAACCTTTTCCATGTCGAATGGCTTCATTATGTAAGCATCTGCACCTCGGTTTACGGCTTCTACTGCGTTTTGGAGTGTTGGGTAACCTGTAATGATTATTTTTCTTATTTTTGGTGTTGTATTTTTCATTTTTGTTAGAAGTTCTATTCCTTCCATGTCTGGGAGTCGGATATCGATTAGGGCTAGATTGTAGAATTTTCTCCTTGTTCTTTCTATTGCTTTTTTGGCCGTGTCTACTGACTCAACATCGTATCCTTCATCTTCAAGGATTGTTGTTAATACTTTCCTTATGTTTTCGTCGTCGTCAATAATGAGGATTCTAGTGGTTTCACCCATACTTTTTCACCTCCTTTTTCTATTTTCGGTTCGATTGGAAGCGTGACCGTAAAGGTTGTGCCTTTTCTAGGGGTGCTTTTTGCGGAAATGGAGCCGCCATGGGCTTCTGTGAAGCGTTTGCAGATGGGTAAGCCGAATCCCATTCCCTTTGCTTTTGTTGTGAAAAGCGGCGTCCAAAGCTTCTCTAATGTTTCTTTTGACATACCACCTCCTGTGTCTGAGACAGCTATTTCCAAATTGTCGTCTAATTTTCTGCTTTTTATTGTTAGTGTGCCACCTTTAGGCATGGCTTCAACTGCGTTTTTGATGATGTTTACGAAGGCCCTCCTTATTTTTCCAACGTCAACATTTATCTTTGGCTTATTTTCGGTTAGGTCTACTATACTAACGTTTTTTGGAATCTCCACAAGGGACAAAGCTTCTTTTACTATTAATTTGGAATTGCTTTCCGTCAGTTCAAGCTCTATCTCCCTCGAGTAATCCAAAAGGTCGTTTATGATTTTATTTGAGTAAGCTATGTTCTTTTCTATCAGCGTCAACATCTCCTTTATTTTACTGTCCACTTCTTGACCCAACCGCTTTTTCAGGTAGTATTCGGCTCCCGAAATGCTTGTTAAGGGATTACGTAAGTCATGTCCAACCATACCAGCCAGTTCGCCTATAACTGCAAGTCTTTGGGCTTTAAGCAGCTGTTCCTGATATTTCTTCAGCTCGCGGGTTCTCTCTTCCACTTTTTGTTCAAGTTGTTCAGCATATTCTTCAAGTTGCTTCCTTGCTTTTCTTAAACTGTCAATGAGCTGAGCATTCTCAATGGTTATTGCGGCTTGATGCAGAAAAAGTTCTAAAGGAGTAAGGGAGTCTCTTGTTGGCCTTCGGCCGTCTACTGGGTCGTCCATGCTTAAGATGCCTACAATTCTTCCTTCGGGTGTGCGGAGGGGAGCATAAAGCATGTCCTGTGGGTGCCAATCAACCATTTCTTCCAGAGAAAGCTTGCTTGGAACCCCTGTATAAGTGGTTGCTGCATCAGGAGCTGTTCCAGGCGGGACACCATGAACGTTTTCTCGAATCCATGGGTCACTCCATGGGAGACAGTAAAACTCGCCTATCTTGAATCGTTCAAATTTCGGGCCTAATCGTTCCCGCCAGACATGTCCCAGCGCTTTTCTTTCTAGTAAAAGTCTTGTTTCTTCTTTTGTGAGGCCTGCTGTGACAAGTTCTATCCCTTCCAAATTTTCGTCTCTGAGAGAGATTACAACCCTTCTCCATCCGAATTTTAAGATGGCTTTAGCGATTACTTTTAGCCTTTTACGCATATCCTTGGCGTTCATAATTTCTGTGGAGCTTTTCATCAGATTTGTTAGTTTTTTGGAGATTATTTTCAACTTCTCTTGCCTTTTTAGGTTGCCTATGGCAGCGGCAGCGTGTGAAGCTAATATTTCAAGAAGTTTCTTATCCTCTTTGTCGAAGGCTGCAAGTCTTTTACTCTCAACGTTTAAAGCGCCTAAGACCCTGTTTCCTATTTTAATTGGTACTGCAAGTTCTGACAGTATGCCTTCTCCGCCTTTGACGTAAGCTTTTTCCTTTCTAGCGTCTGGAACATAAATGGGCTTGCCCGCTCTTGCCGCTCTAACGGTTATGCCTTTTTCTCCATCAAGCGGTAACTTAACTGATAGGTTCTTCGAATATCCTCTATGAACAACTAAACAAAGCATTTTCCCATCTATCATAAAGATGTCAGCGAATTCGAATCCTAAGGTTTTGTCCATGGCGTCTAATGTCAGCTTATAAACTTCTTCCATGTTCTTTGCCCTATTCAAGCTTTGGCCATACATGTTCAGTGCAGAGAGTCGCTCCTCGAAACGTTTCCTTTCGTCTTCTATCCTTTTGCTTTCACTGATGTCAAGTAACTGAGCAATAGTGCGTGTTTTACCATGTCTGTCTCGTATGGCTGTGGATTTGATTTCAACATCTCTTTTCTCGCCATCCTTTCGAACTATTTTGAACTCGTATTGAAGAGGTACATTTTCTCCCTTTTGTCTGCGCAAGTATCTATCTTTAACTAGAGATTTGCTGTTTTCATCGAGGAACTCTCTGAAGTCTTGCCCAATTATTTCCTCTTTTGGATATCCGCTCAGGCGGGCAGCTTCATCATTGGCGTAGATAATCCGGAAGTTATCATCTATAATCAAGATGCAGTCGTGGGAGTTTTCCACAACGGAGCGGAAAAGCTGTTCACTCTCCCGCAAGGCTTTTTCCATTTCCTTTTGCTCGGTAACGTCGATGGCTATTCCAAATTGGACATATTTGCCTCCAGACTGTTTGATGGCTTTGTTAACGCATTTGTACCAACGTTTGTTCCTTTTATTTTGAAGCCCCCTGATGTGAGTTTTTTCAAGGGTTTCTCCAAAAAGGTGATTCTTGGTGCAGAAGGGGCATGGTCGATTTAAGTTTTGAAATACTTTGTAGCATTTTTTGCCTATGGTTTTTTTGCCGAATAGCTCCTTAGTTTTCTTGTTGGCAAAGAGCAACTCGTACGTGTCTGGGTCTACAACATATATTGGTTCGTCTATTCCATCGGTAAGGACACGTAGTCTTTCCAACTCTTTTTTTAACTGTTCTCCGATTGTGCTGTAACTTTCCATTTTCTTCATAGTGTCACATACCCCTTTTAGGCGGCAAGCGTTTCTTCACGTTGTTCACACACTCTAAAAAGTCCCCGCTTTCCACATTTTCAAAATTCAAGTCCAGCTTTTCATAAAGACGTTTCACGATGAGCTTTTCAAGGTATAAAGCTCCAGGTCCAAAAATTTTTTCTAAAGCCTTTGCAAATTCTGTTATGTTTTCTGGAATGTGCTCTTTCTTTATCTTAAAGGAGGCTTCTAAGTGAAAAAGTATGGCCTGTTTGGGTGAATCCCCTAGGGAAGATAAGCTTTCTTCAACTGCTGCTAGAAGGATTTCGCTAAAGCTATTTTGAGGCAAACGTAACCCTCGAGGATTGAATCGAGTTTTAGAATGAAACTCTATGGAGCCTTGATAAATCCTTTATGAACTTCAAATATTGATTGCTAAACTCCGCACTTTAGAGAAGGGCAAAGGGCTTAGATTTCTACTACTTTAGCTTCCTTCTTTCTCTTCAAGAAACTTTGTTTGGCTGCTGCCACATATTCAACAAACACAAGTTCTTTGCTTTGATTCCATTCAAGGGGCTGCCCAATTTTTTCGAATAAACTTTTCATGATTAAAATCTCTATAAAATGGGCTCCTAAACCAAAAATCTTTTCAAGTCCGTCTGTAAAATCCTCAAGGCGGTAAGGAATGTCTTTTTTTGCTATTTTAAAGCTGTCTTCAAGGTGAAAGTAGATTGATTGCTCAGCTGATTCTCCAAGCGAAGCCAATCCTTCATCTACAGCTTCAATTAAAATGTTCTCGAAGGCTTTTCTTTTTCTTGTCAATCTCTGAATTCCTTCATGAGGAGCTATTCTGGAGTCTAGCTAATGATTCTATAAATAAATTGTGAATTTTTAAGTTTTATCCTTAATCAAGCTGGTTTTGAGCTGAAATCCGAATCAGAGCCCATTTAAAAACGGTATGTGAGAAATTTTTATCCTTTAATCTCAAAAGATTGATTGCCTATCTTGTGTACTCTTTCCTTTACTAGGCTTAGTTCTTTTGCATAGTCCATTAAAGTCATCCGTAATGTTTCACTTTCGCTGGTTCCAAGTCTCCTCGCCAGCTCATTTAGAATTTCCTTTTCATTTTCTTCGTATATTAGTTTGGTGTTAGTTGTGTAAGGCGTGCGCAAAGTTGGCGAGATCGTTAAAAACTGGTTGGAAACACTCTTCGCCGCCTTTGAGTGGCGCTAGGGATAATCATGCGGGATGGTTATGCACAGGAGAAGTGAGGAAAAAATGCGGCTGAGACGGATTCGTGGAATAATTTTCTGTAGAAGCTTTTGTGATAAAGTCTTGTGCGAAAGGGTTTCTAGAGTGTCGCGTTCAGAGGTTGTCGCGCTGTTGAATGAGCCTGTTCAAGTGGGGCTCGTGCCGGATGTGGAGAAGGGCGAGGTTTTGGTTGATTCCCGCGGAAGAGGAAGCTTTCAAAAGAGGTGCAGTGAGGACGGCTAGGGGTAAGCCTTGGACAGATGCGGAATTGAAACTTCTGATGGATATGGCTGCTCAAGGGTTTAATCCACAACAGATTTTTGATAGCGGTAAACTTCCGGGGAGAACATTGAGAGCTATAGGCAAACAAGCCTACTGTAGTATAGTGCGCACGTTTCCCACGGCGATAGTGCACACTATCGAGCCCGCTTCTGATGCTTTGAGCATGGAGGAGGTTGTTAGGCTTTTCAGCAGGGCTTTTGAGCAGATCTGTGGCTTGACGGAGGTTGATAAGCTTGTGCGTGAAACCTTGACACTGGCTGGAACGCCTTACGTGGAAATGCCAGCGGTAATGGCCAAATATAACCCGTTTGCAGAGAAGGCTGGAATGCGGAAAATAGCCGAGCAGCCGCCACCAAAAGAAGCCTTAAAGATTGCAGAAATTCTGCAGAAGCTTGGCTTTAACATTCAACTGCTCGGAAGCGAGAAATACGTTTTGAATAAGCTGCAAAGCCTAAGGGAAGAGCAAATGCTGCTGGAAAAATAGTTAAAACCGAGTGGGATGGACAAAATCTCTGACACGAAGCTGAGATTAGCGCGCGCTAGGGCGTTGCTAAATCGCATTGTTTGCGTCAATTTCTGCTTGCCTTTCAAGCAGGGTTGTGCGCTTGCCTAAGCCGATTGACAAGAAAACGTCAATTTTCCGAATCTGGCAACACGCCAGCACGCGTACGACAAGACATGCGCGGAAAACGCACCATTCACAAACACATAGAAAAAAGGGAGGTTTCC
>CAZNJT010000076.1:0-6583 GCA_964573475.1 uncultured Candidatus Bathyarchaeia archaeon
ATCGTTTTGAAACTCCCAAGTTGAGTATGTTCCGTTTAACGCCTTCGGGAAGTTTACATGGAAAAACCTCCATAAGCTCTTCTGTTGAATACTCATTTTTTGGCACAGCCGTTGACAATTGTAATATCTGCATGTTAGTAAGAGTGATGAAAGAAATTATAAAAAGATTCTTTCAGCCACATTTAAGTCCTAAACCATAGCGAGTGTAGATACATACATTCTTACAACCAGCTTCGTAAGATTCGGATACTATGTAGGTAAGCCACTAACATTTCTAATCGTTCCAGTCGCTTGAAAAAAGGTTAATTGGAAGGTTAGTGCTCTTTCAATAACTGTTTCAACTTGAAGAGATGGCTGTTGTGCGTGTTAAAATCAATGTTACTGGCATAGTTCAAGGTGTAGGTTTTCGTCCCTTCATATACCGTATAGCTGTAAAAAATGGTTTGAAAGGTCATGTCAGGAATATGGGCGATGCTGGAGTAGAAATTCTTCTTGAAGGTGGGGAAAAGAACATCCAAAATTTCATGCGAGGTTTGAAGCAAAAGAAGCCCCCTCTTGCACAAATCTATGAGGTTATCATAACAAGACTTAAAGGTGAAAGCGAATATGAAAAATTCACAATTTATAAAAGTTCGGAGGAAGCAGAGCTTTCGGGTTCAGTTATCCCTCCAGACATAGCTATATGCAACGAATGCCTAAGAGAGCTCCGAGATCCAAAGGATCCTAGATACGAATATTTTTTCATCACGTGCACGAACTGCGGTCCAAGATACACGATTATTGAGAGGCTGCCGTACGACCGTGAAAACACCACCATGCGGGATTTTCCCATGTGCAGCTTCTGCAAAAGCGAATACACAGACCCATTAAACAGGCGTTTTCACGCCCAAACAGTGGCTTGTCCAAAATGCGGACCAAAAGCATATTTAACAACGCACAAGGGCAAATTAATTGAACACAAAGACCCTACGCGGGAAGCTGGCAAACTCCTTTCAGAAGGCTTTATACTTGCCATAAAAGGTTATGGTGGTTTTCACGTTGCCACGTCAACAACGAAAGATGAGCCATTAGTTAGGCTTAGAAAAGTCAAGCATAGAAGCCAGAAGCCCTTCGCCATTATGGCTCGAAGCTTGGAAGCCATAAAAACTTTTGCAGACGTAAGCGAGAAAGAAGCAGAGCTTCTAACTTCTTACAGTACCCCAATAGTTTTGCTGAACAAAAGCGCTGAATATTATTTTTCAGATTTGATTGCTCCAAGTTTGCACAATGTTGGTGTTATGCTGCCCTACACTGGTTTGCATTACATGCTGTTTGACGAAACGGATGAGCCAGCGTTTGTGATGACAAGTGCCAATCCACCAAACCAGCCAATAATAAAGGATAACGAGGAAGCCTTGCAGAAGCTGGGCGACACTGTTGACTACTTCCTGTTTCATAATCGCCAAGTAGCCCACAGATGCGACGACTCAGTAGTTCGTGTGCACAACAAAGATTTGGCATTCATAAGGCGCTCACGAGGCTACGCACCAGCCCCAATAATGCTTAGAGACAAAGCGAAGCGTTGCGTGGTAGGCTTAGGCGGAGAATTAAACAATACTGCATGTATTTTACTTGGAAATAAGGCATTCATTTCCCAGCACATAGGCGATGTAGAAAACGTTGAAACAAGAGATTTTCTGAAAGACGCAACAAAACACCTAATCCGCTTAACAAACAGCAAAGTAGAAGCAGTTGCATGCGATTTGCATCCCAAATTCACAACAACAAAGCTTGCACATGATTTGGCAGAGGAAAACAATTGGCAACTGGTTCAAGTTCAGCACCACTACGCGCATATTGCGGCGTTGATGGTTGAACATGACGTTAAGGAAATTGTGGGCATATGTTGTGATGGATATGGGTATGGAATTGATGGCGAGGCATGGGGCGGCGAAATATTACTCTGCACTCAAGAAGCCGCTGATTTCAAACGGGTAGCTCATCTTGAAAAACAACCCTTAATTGGCGGGGACTTAGCCACCCGTTACCCACTAAGAATGGCCGTTGGCATACTCTATAAAAAAGTGGACGCGGAAGGCTGGCTCCTAAGAAACAAGCAGAATTTTCCACACGGCGAAAATGAAATCCAAATAATTCTTAGCCAACTTGAAAAAGGCCATAACATAATTGGAACAACAAGTTGTGGAAGAGTTTTAGACGCTGTTGCAGCCGTTTTGGGCGTATGCTATGAACGCACGTATGAAGGCGAACCAGCCATGAAACTTGAATCAGCAGCAATAGAAGGCAGGGATGTGCTGAAGCTAGAACCCATAATAAAAAGCAACACGTTAGACACCACACAATTGCTCCTAGAAATATTTGAAAACAGAGAAAAACATTCAAGAGCGGATTTAGCTTATTCTGCTCATGCGTATCTAGCTAAAGGCTTAGCCGCATTAGCCATAGAGAAAGCATCAGAAAATAACGTTAAAACCGTTGGTTTTTCAGGTGGAGCTGCATGCAACGAAGTGCTGGCTTCAACCATGCGAAAAATGGTGGAAGCTGCTGGTCTACAGTTTCTGGTTCATGAGGCAGTTCCGCCCGGCGACGGCGGCTTGTCCTTCGGTCAAGCTGTTGTAGGTGGATTCTTCAAGCTTTAAACCATAACTGATTTATTGCTGTGCATTTTTGGTTAAACATTGATAATAATGTGTTTGGCGATTCCAGCGAAAGTCGTAAGCGTTAAAGAAGACAAAGCCAAAGTGGACTTTGGCGAAGGCGTTTTAAGAGAAGTTAATGTAACACTTGTTAATGCTAAAGTTGGCGACTATGTTTTGGTGCATGCCGGCTACGCCATCCAAGTTCTAGATGAAAAAGAAGCCCAAGAAACCATACGTTTATGGAACGAAATCCTTGAAGCAGAAGCTGAAATCCAGCAAAAATAGGGCATGTGGACTGGAAATGGCTGAAAAATTAAGGTTTAGAGACCCAGACTTGACGAAACGCATAGCAGAAAAAATTCACAAAATCGCACCGGAGAAGGAAACAGTTAAGATTTGCCATGTCTGCGGCACACATGAATGGACTATTACACATTTTGGCATACGCAGCCTATTACCCGCAAACGTTGAAGTCATTGCTGGACCTGGATGCCCAGTTTGCATAGTGCCAGCCTCTGAGATTGATGAGGCTGTACAATTAGCTTTGAAAGGCGTGACTGTTACTTGTTTTGGCGATGTTTTGCGGGTTCCAGGCTCGAGGACGTCGCTTTTAGAAGCTAAAGCAGAAGGTGCTGATGTTCGCGTTGTTTATGGTGTCAGTGATGCTGTTAAAATGGCTAAAAATGAAGCTGGCAAGGATTTTGCATTTTTCGCTGTTGGTTTTGAAACAACAGCACCTTCTACAGCCGTAGAAATTCTAAGCAAGCCTCCAGAAAACCTCAGCTTTCTAGTTTCGCATCGTTTGATTCCGCCAGCCATGAAAATGCTTGTTGAAATGAAAGATTTAAGCCTAAACGGGTTTATTGCTCCGGGCCATGTCAGCACAATTATTGGGCTTAAACCCTACGAAATTTTCCCAAGACTTTATAGTATGCCAACAGTTGTGGCAGGCTTCGAACCCCTTGACGTCTTATTTGGCGTTTACATGATTTTGAAACAGTTAAGGGAAGGTAAACCACTCTTGGAAAATGAGTATACGCGGGCTGTGCGTTGGGAAGGCAACATAAAAGCTCAAGAGCTAATGCAAAAAGTCTTCGATGTTGTGGATGGCAACTGGCGTGGACTAGGCACAATTCCTTCTTCAAAATTCATGCTTACTGAGGAATACGCAGCTTATGACGCACATTTGAAACATGATGTGAAAGTGGAACATGGCGTTGACATACAGCATGGCTGCAGATGTCACTTGGTTATAATTGGCAAGATTAAGCCCACTGAATGCCCATTATTTATGAAAGCTTGCACTCCACAAAAGCCTGTAGGCGCCTGCATGGTAAGCATCGAAGGAACATGCAGAATATGGGCGAAGACAATAAATAGACTTAGCAAGTAATAGCATAATGCGTGGTGTCTATGTCTGAGGAAGATATAAAGAAACAGATTATGGAGCTTAGAGAAAGGGTTGTAAGACTTGAAGTAAAAGTCGAAGAGATAAACAAACGTATTGAAAGCCTATCCAGCTATGCAAAAGAACTGTACAATTACTTGCAGAAGCAAGCAAGCAGACCAATATTCTAATTTTCTGACTTAAAAAAGAAAAAAAGGGATTACGGTGGGGGCGGTGGAGGAGCCTCTGGTGGAGGTCCCCTTCCAAAGAACGCCTTAACGTGTGGCCTTGTTAGGTAGTATAGTATTAGGATGTTAATTATTAGAGGTATGATTCCAACTATTGCTATAAGAGCTATAATGCTTCCTATTAATCCTAGAATTGCAAATATCATCATTACGATCCAAGCCCATCCCTGTCCTGTCCAAAGACCCCAAGCGATGAGCAAGTAGACTAATCCGATGATTGCCGCTATAGCAGTCACAGCTAGGCCGATTCCTGCAAATGGACTTGCACCAAACCCGTATTCTGTCCAACTGGTTTCCAACCAAGCAAACAGCGTACCTACAAGTGCCGCCATTCCAAAGCACCCAAGAGCTTCAATAATTGCCAAAATTGCTAGAATTGTTACTCCGAATGGTCTTTGTGTTGCCATTTTTTCACCAAACCTTCATTTATTTATTGATTAACTATATATTATCTACTGTTGGAATCGAACAACATTTTAGGCATAAACGTGCTTAGCAAGTTTTAAACATTAAGTAATCTCTATTACATTTCAACTGTGCGGTAAAGGGTTCCAGATGAACGAGAAATCTGAGAAAACTTATACTGGCAAATGCGTTGATTGCGGTTCGCCTCTGGAGTTGTATGAGATTGATTTTGATAAGAGCAGACGGATTATGCAGTGCACTCGATGCGGCTTATACCATTTTTATAAGAAGGATTTTCTTGGCAAGTGGAAGCTTGTGAAGGTTGGTCGAGTTTCGGATTTGTGGAGAAAATCAAAGTGATGGGAACAACTCATGCGGCTTTCGCTTTGTTATGCTATTACTTTATCGCCTACCTCGCAGAACTGCCTTTTAATGCACCAATGGTTTTAATTCTACTTGTCGCAGGAAGCCTCTTACCAGATATTGACCATCCTAGAGCCTTTCTAGGTCGGCAATTCTACTTGCTTAGACACAGTTCTAGAGGTGTTAGCAAGTTTGTTGTTCACAGAGGAATTGTTCACAGCCTTTTGGCTGCTTTGGTAGCAACAGCGGTTGCTTGGATTATCGCCATTTTTTACCGTTGGGAAACATTGGTTGTAATAGGCTTTTTCCTAGGGTTTATATCACATTTAGCCGTAGACTCACTTAACCCAGCAGGCATAACATGGCTGCAACCCTTCAGCAAAGCAAAAATAAAAGACGGAATAAGAACGGGCTCAGTCATGGAAAAATTGCTTTTCCTTCTAATAATTGCTGCCATCTCTGCAATAGTTTATACTGTTCATCCCGAATGGTTTAACATATTCTCGGGATAGGGTCTCCCACAGGTCTAGCGATTATCCTTTTTCCGCCAACAACCGTCTGCATTGCTACGCCTGTGAAATCTGCTGTTGCTTCGCCTATAACTTCTGCTTCTTTTCCTTCTTTTGTTGTTCTCAAAAGTTCCAAGACTTCTTCAGCCTTTTCCTTCACTATGCCTATGATTATTTTTCCCTCATTTCCAACTTCAAGGGGGTCCAATCCCAGCATTTCGCATGCTGCCCGCACATCCTCCCTAATTGGAATCTTGTCCTCATGAATGAGTATGCCTACGTGAGATTTGTCGCTGAATTCGTTTAGGGCGTCTGCTAAGCCTCCACGCGTTGGGTCTTTCATTGCATCTATGCCGCCAACTTCGCCGAGCAAACGCTGGATTAAGCGGTTTAAGGGTTTAACATCAGACTTTATGCCGCTTCCAAAACTTAGTCCTTCTTGGGCAGATAAGACGGCTAAGCCATGGTCGCCAACCGTTCCAGACAGTATTATTTTGTCGCTTGCTCTAAGGTTTGAGTCTAAAATCCAGCGTGCCTTAAAGTCCCTTTTAAATCGCTTAACAACTTCAAGATTTTTATCTAAAGCCACGGTTCTTCTGCCAATTCCAGAAGTGTTTATTATACAACCGCCTAGGCTTCCCCTCTCAACAACCTTCGTATCGCCAGTAACGATGCTCACACCAGCTTCGGTGCATGTTCGCCGCATACTAGCCAAAATTCTTTCAAAATCAGCCAAGGCTAAGCCCTCTTCCAAAACGAAGCCACAAGTTAGGGCATATGGTTCAGCACCCAAAACTGCAATGTCGTTAACTGTGCCAGAAACAGCTAACCGTCCAATGTCTCCGCCTGGAAAGAAAATTGGTTTAACAGCATGCGAATCGCTTTTAAGAACCACATCGCCAACAACAGCTGCGTCATCTAAGGCTTCAAGCGGAACCTCAGCAATGCTTGCACCGCCAAAATACTTCACAATATAGTTCTTAACTAAATCGTGCATGACGGTTCCGCCAGCACCATGCAACATGGTAATAT
>CAZNJT010000077.1:0-6503 GCA_964573475.1 uncultured Candidatus Bathyarchaeia archaeon
TTGTTGGAGTGATTTCTCTTCTGCCATTCGCTGGAAGCTTCATTGTCGGCTTTCTACTAGGCTTTAAACTTGGATAGCAAAACAGTTTAAATGCTCGTAGCTAGTTAACCCTTTAAAAACTCGAAATTACACTGTTTATTGGAGCGTCTGAGAATTGGAGAGGTTTCCCAAAGAAGAGTACAGTCTTCCATTCTTTAAAGAAGAAGGCTACGTTAGGAAACGTTGTCCCAGATGCGGAAAGTATTTTTGGACGCAGAATCTGGACCAAGAAAACTGTGGAGAAGCAACCTCGGAAGGATGTGCATTTTACACTTTCATAAATAATCCGCCTACAAAGAAAAGTTACAGTTTACGCGAGATGCGGGAGGCTTTTCTATCGTTTTTTGAAAAGAATGGGCACACCCGCATAAAGCCCTATCCTGTTGTGGCGAGATGGCGAGATGATATTTATCTGACGCATGCGAGCATAATTGATTTTCAACCGTATGTGACCAACGGAATTGTGCCGCCACCTGCGAATCCGCTTGTGATTTCTCAGCCATGTATACGCTTGGTGGACATAGCTAACACGGGTCCAACGTTTGGCAGACACCTCACCATTTTTGAAATGGGGGGAGCGCATGCGTTTAACTATCCAGATAAAGAGGTTTATTGGAAGGATCAGGCTGTAAGGTATCATCATGATTGGGTTACGAAAGATTTGGGTGTAAAGTCTGATGAAGTTGTTTACAAGGAAGAAGTCTGGTCTGGCGGCGGAAACGCGGGGCCATGTCTTGAGTCTATTATTCGCGGTTTAGAGGTTGCTACACTGGTTTTCATGCAGTACAAAGTTGTCGATGATGAATTTGTTAAGTTGCCGATACGGACGGTTGACCCTGGCTACGGCATAGATCGTTATACTTGGCTTTCCCAAGGCGTGCCCAGCGGTTTCCACGCGGTTTACGGTGACTTGCTAGAAAAAATCTTCACGATGGCTGACCTAACTAAAATTGATGGTAAATTGTTGAAGAAAATAGCCGAAGTTTCCGGTTTAGTTAATCTGGATAAGACTGCAAGCAGGTTGAAAACTAGAAAGAAGGAAGCAGCATTAGTTGGGTTGAGTGTAGATGAGCTTGACAAGTTTCTGGTTCCAATAGAAAACGCTTTTGCGGTTGTAGATCACGCTAAATGTTTAAGCTTCTTACTTTCGGAAGGCGTTGTTCCATCAAACATTCAAGAAGGATATTTGGCAAGGCTCATCTTTCGTAGGATTTACCGATTGTTAAGAATGCTGGATATTCCTGACAAATTGTATGACATTGTGAATATGCAAATTGACCTTTGGAGTAAGGATTTTCCGCATCTTAAGGAAATGCGAAGCGAGATAATAGAGATGCTTCAAGTCGAAGAAGAGAAATTCGGAGAAACAATTAAGCGCGGCGAAGGAATGGTGAAGCGCATTTCAAGCGAACTGAAAGCGAAAAAGAAGAAGGAAATTCCGATAGAAACTTTAACAGAGCTTTATGATTCTCATGGGCTTCCGCCTGAAATTGTTAAGCAAACCGCAGAAACTGAAGATTTGAAAGTGGAGATTCCAGACAACTTCTACGCTTTAATTGCTCAAAGACACATGCAAGCATCTAAACCAGTGGAAGAAGAAGTTAAGTCAGAACAGTGGCTGGAAACCGCAGTTTCAAACATCCCTGAAACAGAACAACTATACTATCAAGACCAATACATGAAAGAGTTTGAAGCAAAAGTCCTCAAAGTAATAGATAATGAGTATGTTGTTCTTGACAAAACATGCTTCTATCCAGAAGGCGGCGGACAACCCGCAGATAATGGCTATCTCATGTTTGATGGAAACAAAGTTGAGGTTGTTGATGTTCAAAAAGTCGGCAGAGTCATAGTTCACAAAATAAAAGGCGGCACTGTTCCGAAAGAAGGCGGCACTGTCCAGGGAGTAATTGACTGGGATAGGCGATACGGTCTCATGAAGAATCATACTGCTACCCACATAGTTAATGGGGCTGCAAGACATGTGCTTGGACAACATGTCTGGCAGTTTGGAACACAAAAGGGCATCAACCGCTCTAGACTTGATATTTCTCATTACCGCAGGCTGACGCTAGAAGAAATACATAAAATAGAAACTTTGGCAAACCAAGTAGTTTTACGAAACATTCCAATGGAAACCTCTTGGATGCCAAGAAATGAAGCGGAGAAACTTTACGGCTTCAGGCTCTATCAGGGCGGAGCAATTCCAGGCAAGAAAATACGCGTTGTGAAAAGTGGTGACTGGGAAGTTGAAGCGTGTGCTGGGACTCACTTGAAAAATACAGGTGAAATAGGGCTTATCAAAATAATTCATTCTGAAAGGGTTCAAGACGGTGTGGAAAGACTTGATTACTCGGTTGGGATTCCCGCTTTAAAGGCAACGCAAGAAAACGAACAGTTGCTCTCGAAGCTTTCGGAAATTTTGAACGCTCCGTTAGAGAAGCTGGATAATACAGCGGAAAAACTCGTCAGAGAATTGAAGGAAACACTTGCAGAAAAAAGACAACTTACCAAGGAAATAGCAAGAAAAGAAAGCTTTGTTGTGTCACGCGGACTTACAACTAGCTACGCTGTTGGTGAGCAAACTGGAGTAAAAGAAGTTAAAGGCGTCAAAATTGTGATACGTGATTTCAAAGAAATGATTGATGTTGACCGCATGGTTGAAACAGCAAGCGAAATAATCAAAAAAGACGAAGCAACAGTCACAATATTTTATGGAACGGACGGAAAAAATGCACGAATAATGGTTATGGCTGGAAAAGTAGCCCTTAAAAAAGGCGTGAATGCCAACGAAATAGTTAGAGACTCCTCAGCAATTATAGGTGGCGGAGGAGGCGGAAAACCCAACTTCGCCCAAGGCGGCGGAACACAAACTGAAAAGCTGCCGGAAGCAATCAAAAAAGCCGAAAAAATGTTAAAGGAACAGCTAAAACATTAGAATTTGAAGATTTTCTTTTCATGTAAATTCTTTCTCTTTTCCTTGACGAAACTCTTTTTAAGAGCTTAGAATTATGACGAGGAAAGATTGGTTGGACAAAAAATGACTAAAATACCAGGGGGTGACCACTCTCTAACTCTAGCTCTTAACCCATTTTGGAAGGCTCTTGCCCGCTTCTTAGTAACAAGGTGCGAAAAATGTGGACAAGAACGTTTGCTCTCAGTCTTTGATGTCTACTCAGGAAGTTGGCACAACCTTTGCGAAACTTGCTTGCTGACATCAACAGCTTTAATGCCGCTATTGCGTTTGTTGTTCTTTAGTCTTGAAGTTGATGATAGCACGATAAAACAGCTGTTGAAAGACCCGCTTATACGTAGATGCATGCTTTGCGTGGTGAAGGGAATTGCTAATTTCGGAATTAGGTATCCTCAGCCTACTGGCGCTCCGATAACCGTTGTGTGGAATTTCACTAATAGATGTAACCTCAACTGCTTGCACTGTCATCAAGACTCTTCGCCAACTTCTTCTTGTCTGGAATTAACAACTTCTCAAGTTTTTAAGGTGATAGACAACATGAGCGACGCAGGCGTAGCTATATTAACATTCTCAGGAGGCGAACCGCTGCTACGCAGGGACATTTACGACGCAATTGAAAGAGCCAACGATAAAGGTATGCTGTGTACAATTGCATCCAACGGAACACTCATAACTCCTAAAGTAGCCAAAAAAATCGCTAAAGCTGGTATTAAAAGGGTAGAAATAGGCTTAGATGGCGCAAGAGCCGAAACTCATGACTTCTTAAGAAATAGACCTGGGAGTTTTAAAGCAACGATTGAAGGAATAAAAAATTGTGCTAATTTAGGTTTTGACGAATTAGCTGTCACTATGACTCTACACTCAAAGAACGTTAATGAATTGGAAGAAACTATGATTTTGGCGGAAAAGCTTGGAGCCACAAGATTCTACCTAAACCGGCTTATACCTGCAGGTCGTGGAGCAGAAGCAGGATACCTTGATGTGACGCCTAGAGAGAAAATTGAGGCTTTAGAAGTATTGTACAGCAAGTTTTACAAGAGCGTAATGGACGGATGCGGGATGCAATGTTATGCTCGTGGAATGACCTATTATGCTCGTCTAGGCTACGAACGTTCAAAAGGCAAAGTGTTCACAGTAAGTGAAGCCTTGTCAGGATACGAGAAAATGTTTCAAGAGAAGTTCAAACTTGAAGTTTCCAAGATTGTGAGAAAGCTTGCAACAGGTTTCGGCGGATGCTCAGCTGGTATAACCTATGCAGGGCTCACAGCTTCTGGAGACCTACTTCCATGCGTTCCTGCCCCAATAAAACTAGGTAACCTTCTCGAAAAAAGCCTCGAGGAAATCTGGATTCACAATGAACTTCTGAATTACATCAGAAACCGAAAAGCACTGAAAGGTTCCTGCAAAATATGCGAATATAGCGACTTATGTGGCGGTTGCAGATACACCGCATACATCACTCATGGAGACTGGCTGGGACCTGACGCTTCCTGTCCTTTCGGGCCCAAATCTACAAGCAAACAAAAAGGTGGAATAGGTAAATCATAGAACGTGAAAGTTACTCAATGTGAAACTTTCAACTGAAGAGTAAGGTTAAATGGCAAAAGTTGTGCTAAATGCATGTATGAACTTCAAAACAGTGCTGGGCGCGATTACGATTGCAGTTCTTTTCTTCTTTGGTATAATATTTGCTCTAGCCTCAGTTTACGAATCCACAAGACTAATTGTTGCTGCTATGTTGTTTATTGTTGGTTTTGGGATTGCCTACCACATAACCAAGAAGCCAACAACAATAATCCAACGGTTAGAAGTGTCTGGGCAGATGAAGGCGGTTCCGATTAGATGTCCGAACTGTTCAGCTTCGGTGGACGCTAACCAAATCAAAATTGTGTCGGGCGTGCCATATGCAACATGCCCCTATTGTGGACAAACGTTTGAAGTGACTGAGGAACCAAAATGGTGAAAAAGCGTCTTCTACTAATGGCTTTCATTGTCATATTGGTTTTAACGATGTTTCTAGGCGTTGCCAAAGCACAACAAAGAGTGTATCATCTTAATCAAGAATGGGTAAAAATATGGATAAACAAAGACGGAACAATAGATCTGTTTTATAACATAAGTATAACACTTAGTTCAGGCCCCAACATAAGCTATGTATTAATTGGTCAACCTAGAAGCGACTTCATAATACGCTCAGCTATTGATCAAAACAGTCATAACCTTACGGCTACTGATGCCAGTTCTGGAAGCGATTATAAAGTGCGCGTTAACCTTCATATGCCGTTAAGTGCTGGACAAACCATATGGTTTACCCTAACTACGAATGTTGCTCACATGATATGGGAAGACACTCTAAACCCTGGCAATGTTGGAATGATGTTCAATGCAACTTGGTGGACAGAAGCAAGTGTGCTTGATCTCCGCATTTTAGTTGTTCTGCCGTCTGGGATAACTGAAGATATGGTACAGAATGGTACGGTAAGAACATTAGAGCAAGTACCTTGGAACGGTACGCAGCCTGAAGATGATAGAATGGCAATTTACTGGGGAAGGCAAAATCTTTTGCCAAATGAGCAATTTCCTGTTGGAGTTTCTTTTCCAAAACAGTACGTGCAGTACTACGATACACAGCCCACTGGTCTAGTTGCCTTTTTCCAGCGATACGGAACTGCACTCTTTACATTTGTATTCGTTACTTTCATGATAGGCAGTGCTATCATTGTTGTTCGTAAAAAATCGTATCTGCTTCCCAAAATCAGCATGGAAACCCTTGGAATAAGACGCGGCTTAACAGCGGTGGAAGCTTCTTACCTACTTGAAATGCAGCCGACAAAAATAGTTACAGAAATCCTCTATAGCCTCTTACAGAAAAGAGCCATATGGGTTGAATCCACAAATCCCTCGCTTAAACTGAAAATCATGGAACCATTTCAAGACAAGCATGGGACGTCTGAAACACCTCTCCGATATTACGAGATGGACTTTCTCAAAGCCCTAAAAGAAGATGGGACTCTTGAAGAAGAAAAGTTGGCGCATACAATAATGTTTCTCAGAGACGCTGTTGAACAAAAAATGCGGGGTTATTGCAGGCGCGACACAATTGACTATTACAGAAAAATTGTGGCAACTGCTTGGGAACAGGTGCAGCAGGCAGGCACGTCTGAGCTAGCCTCTAAAGCCTATGACGAACAACTTTTGTGGCTCTTGCTCGATTCAGGTTTTCAATCGCGTACAGAAACAGTGTTCCGTGATAGGGCTTTCGAGCCGAGTCCATTTTGGCTGTGGTACTGGTACGGTTATCAACATTACCATCCCAGCCCTACGTACAAACCAAACGTGGAAATTCCCACTCAGTCGGCGAAGCCGCCAACAATTCCAGGAGCCGACTTCGCAAACAACATTGCGACTGCTGTGGAGAAAACTTCAAATAACATTGTGGTTAACCTCGAAAGATTCGCCAACGCTATTTTACCAATGCCAGAGGCGAAGGCTT
>CAZNJT010000078.1:0-6494 GCA_964573475.1 uncultured Candidatus Bathyarchaeia archaeon
TAGATGTACTTCGGCATGGCTGATCAAGCGGTTCATAGACAAAGATGCAACTTTTCAGTTTATTACGAAAGAAGAAAAAATCCCTAAAGGAGCCATTGGGTTCACTTTGCCGAAAGCAGAGATCAAACCAATAGAGGGCGTGAAAACCACATTTGAGGTTCTAATTGAGAAACATAATGTTAAAGACCCTATTGTCCTGCGGATTAAGGATCTAATAAGGGATTATGAGTTCAATGAAGAAAATCCTGAAAAGATGCAATTAAAGGAGACCATTGGCATTTGCTACGTCTTAAAAGGACTAGAAAAGACATCGCAGACAGATGCAGAAACTGTGGCAAAAGCCTTGATGGTGATGGACGCGTTCTACGCCACTCTAAAAGACCTCACTCACGTCAAGCCTTTGGCTAGGACATAGTGTTGATGTCATGTTTGCCTCTATTCTTATTAGTCTTGACAGACAGTAAATGAGAACTCAAACGGGTTTGCATATGAATTACAGAACAAGAAGCGCAATGAATGTGGCTTTCTGGACCCTTTGCATAATGGGAGGATTCGCGATTCTGAGTTCTACGATGTCGAAAAGTCCTGTACTGAATCCTTTCTCTGCTAGTCTTGGGACACCTACAGAGTTAAGCGGCTTCGTTTCTTCAGCATCAACCATTCCAGGGATTTTGATCAGTTTGCCCGCCGCTTCACTATCGGACATTTTTGGCAGAAGAAAATTCCTGCTTTTGGCTGGTTTCGTCTTCGCTTCGGCGCCCTTTCTTTATCTTTTCATAACAGTCTGGTGGCAACTCATACTTGTCAGATTCTATCACGGCTTTGCTACTGCGATATTTGTACCTGTTGCTGAGGCTTCAATAGCTGAACTTTTCCCGACCAAGCGAGGAGAGCGAATCTCGCTTTTCACCGCGGCAACATACATCGGAAGACTCACTGCACCTCTTTTGGGTGTGTACATACTGGTCGTGACAAACAGTGGTCTTCCATACAAGAATTTTCACGAACTCTACCTAGCAGTGGCGGTGGCTGGCGTAACTGCGTTCATTATGGCATTGCCTATCTTGGCGGAGAAGAGGCAACCAACACTTGCTTCGCAAAAGAAGGCAAGGGAAGTCGCTAAACGGATGTTGTATGATTGGAGAAAAGTAATCAAAAATCGCAGTGCCCTTGTCGTCAGTTTGGTTCAAGCAAGCCAATACTATGCATACGGTGCTTTCGAATTCTATCTTACGGGTTATCTTACCCTATTTCTCCATTACAGCCTCTTAATACCTGGCTTCGTTGCGACATGCATAATCGGGGTCGCTATTTTCGTTAGACCGTATATGGGTCGGGTTTCAGACAAAGTTGGGAGACGGATACCGATAGTCATGGGCTACATAATATCTGCTATTCCTTTGCTGGTGATTCCTTTTGTAACTGACTTCCCGGTTCTTATTCTTCTTGCCATAGTTTATGGGTTTGGTTTTGCAACTGTAACGGCTTCCACATTAGCTTTAATCAGCGAACTTGTGCCAAAAGAATTGATCGGCACATCCATGGGTTTTCTGGACATGACAATGGATGTTGGACAAACCCTCGGACCCATAATCAGCGGATTAATACTCGCGACAGTGCTTGGATACTATGGAGTTTTTCCTTCGCTTGCGTTTGTATTGCTAATTTCTTGCGTAATCTTTGTTATATCTGGCGTTGCTAAAACAAAATTAAATGCCAACGCATAAGCTACAGAATTTGAAAGAGAGTATTCATTTAAGTTGCATTGACGTGATGCAGTTTTCCATAGGGAAAATTTTAAGCTTTTCCATATGGCTCGAAAACGAAGCTCTTTTCTCCAAAAAACTTGTTTTCGCATCTTTTGTTTTCCGCAATTATGTGTATATTACACATTTTTTCTCAAAGCGTTCAATTGGCTATTTCAACATTGTTGTGGAAAGAGTTTAAATAACTAAACACTAGATACAGCGTCCACTTTAGCCATTAAACACTAAAGGGATGTGTAAAAAGAATGAACAAAGATGAAAGGCGGGCTTTCGCGTTAGCAATAGGGGCTATAATAGTTTTGGCAGGAGTGACTATTATGCAAAATGTCCTAAATGCTTCTTGGGAGATCATGGAAATGTTTAGCAATGTCTTAAAATTAATAGGAGGAGGCTTCATTACTATGATAGGAACGATCATATTTCTTTCTGGAATAAGTGATAAAACAACCGAGGTAGTATCAGATCTCTTGACATACATTTGGGACAGATTTTTAAAAGTTTTAAGCAAATAAGAAAGTGCAAATAGACTTTCTCTATTTAAATTTGCTATAACCAAGAGACCACCTCAAACGCATATTTTCAGGCTAGGGAAAGCCTAACTTGGAATATCGTCAAGCGTAGGAATTTCTGCTTAAAACAGGCTGTAGGTTGCTTAGCTTTTACTATACTTATGGTTTTCCCAAAGATTTCGAAAAGAAACGAGGATGTCTTGCGACATTTGGCCAAGAAATAACCTTTAAAATTCGGTTTCAAGTTCCATATAAGACCTACGCCTTCTAACGGTTCAAAATTAGCGATTCTTCGTAACTAAAACGTACGTATTACGTAAATTTCTGTTCATTTTTTTCGTAAACACATATTTAGATTACAATTATTGCATACAAAGACCCTATATACGCACTCTATATCTAGTGCATGGAAGTACTCACGACCACTATTGAAAGGTGCTTGAGGTGAAGGATCATGAATTGTCCATATTGCGGGTCTGAAAATCTTAAAACCCTTGAAACTAGGGATTCGCCAGATAACACTGTTCGAAGGCGTAAAGAATGTGTTGACTGTGGAAAACGCTTCACAACTTACGAGTACATTGAAACTGTAGAGCTTATGGTTAGGAAAAAGGATGGTAGACTTGAACGCTTCGACCTGAACAAGATTATAAGAGGTCTTCAGAAAGCATGCGAAAAAAGACCCGTAGCTCTGGAGCAAATTCACGGATTAGCGGAACATGTAAGACAAGACTTGATGCTTGGCGGCAAAGAGGAAGTTTCATCCCAAGAGATTGGAGACCTCGTTATGAAGTATTTGAAAAAGCTTGATCGTATTGCGTATATCCGTTTTGCCTCGGTTTATAGGCAGTTTGAGGAGCCGGAAGATTTTAAGCGTGTACTTTTAGAGGTGAAAAAATGAATTTTGTTAGAAAGCGTGATGGTAGATTAGAACCATTTGACCAAGAACGTATAACAAAAGCCATTTGGAAAGCCGCTAAGGCTATGGGCGGAAAAGACCGTGAACAGGCAAAAAGGTTGAGCGACCAAGTTGTGGCTGAGCTTAAGAAGCGTTTCGGAGAAGACGGCGTGCCAACAGTTGAGGAAATTCAAGACATTGTTGAGAAAATGCTTATAGAAGACGGGCATGCGAGAACGGCAAAGGCTTACATTCTTTACAGGAAGCAGCATCAAGATCTAAGGGAGTTAGCTGCACTTCTAAGCTCGGCAGACTTGGTGGATCAATACTTGGAAATTGAGGACTGGCGTGTTCGCGAGAATTCGAACATGAGCTATTCGTTGCAGGGCTTAAACAATTACCTTTCATCCACAGTGATAGCAAAGTATTGGATTACAAGGATTTATCCGTCTAACATCGCCGAGGCGCACTTTTCTGGAGACATACACATCCACAACTTGGGCGTTTTGGGACCTTACTGTGTCGGCTGGGACTTAAGGGATTTATTACTTTCAGGATTCGGCGGTGTCTCGGGAAAAATTGAAAGCAACCCCGCAAAACATTTCAGAACCGCCTTGGGGCAAGTGGTTAATTTCTTCTACACTCTTCAAGGAGAAGCTGCTGGAGCTCAAGCCTTCAGCAACTTTGACACTTACTTAGCGCCATTCATACGCTATGATGGATTAAACCAGAAAGAGGTGGAACAGGCGCTTCAGGAATTCTTCTTCAACATGAATGTGCCCACGCGTGTGGGCTTCCAAACGCCCTTCACAAATGTAACATTGGACTTGACCATTCCAGAATTCATGAAGAACGAGCCAATTGCTTTCGGCGGAAAAATGATGGACAAGACTTACGGCGATATGCAGGCGGAAATGGAAATGTTCAACACGGCTTATGCAAACATAATGAGCCAAGGCGACTCTAAAAGCAGGGTTTTCACTTTTCCAATACCAACATACAACATAACAAAAGATTTTGGCTGGGACTCGCCAATAGCTCAAAAAATCTTCGAAGTGACAGCAAAATACGGCGTTCCCTACTTCTCCAACTTCATAAACACCGACATGAAACCTGAAGACGTTAGAAGCATGTGTTGCCGCCTAAGAATAGACAACAGAGAACTACGCAAGCGTGGCGGAGGCCTTTTTGGGGCAAACCCATTAACGGGCTCGATAGGTGTCGCAACATTGAACCTTCCGAGAATTGGCTATTTGGCGAAGGATGAAGACGAATTTTTCGAACGTTTAGAAACGCTTATGGAAATCGCTAAAGACAGCTTGGAAATAAAACGGAAAGGCCTTGAAAACTTTACAGAGGACGGATTATACCCGTACTCGAGGCGTTATCTCCGCCATGTGAAAGAGGGTTTTGGAAAATATTGGAAGAATCACTTTTCAACAATAGGCTTGATAGGCATGAACGAGGCAGTATTAAACCTGTTAGGATGTAACATAGCCTCGCCCGATGGAAAAGATTTCGCCGTAAAAGTACTTAGCTTTATGCGAGAGAAGCTTTCGGACTTTCAAGAAGAAACGGGAAACATCTATAATCTGGAGGCGACACCAGCTGAAGGCACATCTTACAGGCTTGCCCGCATAGACAAAGTAAGGCATCCGGAGATAATTGTGGCTAACGAGAAAAACGTTGTAGCGGGCGCTGAGCCTTTTTACACAAATTCTTCGCAGTTGCCTGTGGACCATGATGGAGACTTGTTTGAAGCATTAGAGCATCAAGAGAGTCTTCAAACCCTCTACACGGGTGGAACAGTCTTCCACATTTACTTGGGCGAAAGACTTTATTCATGGGAATCTGCAGCCGAAATAATTAAGAAAGTGGCTTGGAATTCCCATCTGCCCTACTTTACGCTTACGCCCACATTCAGCATATGCCCAACCCACGGCTACATAAACGGGGAACAAAAACAATGTCCAACTTGCGGAGCAAAATGTGAAGTTTACTCGCGAGTAGTCGGCTACTTGAGACCAGTGGACCAATGGAACGATGGGAAACAGGCGGAGTTCGCTATACGCAGAACCTTCGACAAGTCGGTTGTTCTGGCTTCGGCTACGCCAATACCAGCCTAAGTGAAAAGCCAATGAAGTTCAGCGGCATCCAAAAAACAAGCCTAATAGACTATCCAAACAGAATAGCTTCTGTACTTTTTACGCCTGGCTGCAATCTGCGCTGTCCATTCTGCCACAACTGGAAAATAGTCTTAGATCCTAAACCGCCGTTTCTGCAGGAGGAAGCTGCACTCAAGATTCTTGAAAGTCGCAAAAAATACGTTGATTCTGTTGTCGTGACAGGTGGAGAGCCAACTATGCACAAGGAGATTCCAAAGTTTTTGAGAAAGCTGAAGGAGAAGGATTTTCGGGTTAAGCTTGACACTAACGGGTTTTATCCTCAAGTCTTAGAGGAGTGCTTGCCATACGTGGATTATGTGGCGTTGGACGTGAAAACTTCTTTGGATAAGTATGCACGTTTAGGAGCAAAAGACACAGCCCCGCTCTTGCATGCGATTGAAATGTTGAAGACTGGAAAAGTGGATTACGAATTTAGAACAACAGTTGTTCCTAGCTTTGTTGATGTCGAGGATATACCCCGAATAGGCGAACTTGTTAAAGGCACAAAAACCTTCGCCTTCCAACAATTCATACCAGAAGACACACTAGACAAAAGCTTAAAAACACTTAAACCATACTTGCCGGAAAATATCGAAAAATTCGCCGATACCATGAAAAAATACATCGACAAGATAATAATTCGCATTTGAAATTTGAGTTATTTCTCTTTGATAATGTATCTCATAATCGGTCGCCTCTCAGAACGACGAGCAATCTCCACAAACCCAGCCTTCCGAAATGCAGAAGCTAAACCCGTATAGGCAAATGCATCGGGGATTTTATCCTCTTTAGGTTCCACAGGATACCCTTCGACTATTTTGCCGCCTTGCTTTCGGACATACTCTATGGCAGCTGTTAACAGTTTTCCGGTTATCCCTCTGCCTCTGAATGGTTTGGCAACAAAGAAGCAAACAATCGACCAAACAGGTTTGTCGTCAACTCGCTTTAGCGTTCGAGACCGTTCCAAAGTTGGATAGGCTTCTCTCGGAGCAACTGAGCACCACGCAACCACTTGATTGTTGGCGTAAGCAAGTATCCCCGGAACCACGCCGGAATCCACTATTCTTTTAATGGCTTTTCTATTTCCCTCTCTTTTCTGAAGCTCGAATTCGGAGCGTTTCAGTCTCCACCACATACACCAGCAGCCTCCACATGC
>CAZNJT010000079.1:0-6478 GCA_964573475.1 uncultured Candidatus Bathyarchaeia archaeon
GTGAGTCGGAGAGGCGCCTTATTGAAGCAACTTTGAGCCTGGTTGTGGGTGTTGAAGAGCAAGCGGGCGATAATCCATTGTAAGGCATTTTTCAGAATTAGCTCCGAATTTGTCGGTCACCTTGCATCACATTGCACCCGCAAATACACAAACATAACAACAGCAAAATATAACCTTTACCCATAACTTTCTGCTACATACATGAAATTACACTTGCGTTTGCGAAACAATGTTGGTGCGCATGGTCAAATAGTCACATATTTTATGGAAGTTGAATATTAATAGAGCATTCATAAACAAGATATTCTGAGACGAGAAAGCTTCGCCTATGCAATCGAAAAAAGAAGAATTCATAATCGAACTTGAGTTATACGACGCCGAAAAGGGTCACCTGAGAAGCTTTAAGCTATACGAGGAATATAGTCAGAAAAGCATTGCTGAAACGATCAGAATGCGTAGAGAGAACTTCGACAAGGCTGATCTCAAGGCAAAAAGAGAACTAGCGACAGAAGTTGAAGGTGAAGTAGAAAGCTTTCGCATTTGGCTGGAAGAAACGAAAGGTCTTCAACCCAGCACTGCACATTACTATTCAATTAGCCTCAAGAGTTTGCTATTCGGGCTACCGGTAGGTGTGCAAGTCGCATCTCTTTTCAACATTATGCTAAACACACAAACTGGATAGTAGCATGAGCCAATGCAAAAAGCAGTAAGAAGTAGTTATGCAGAAGAAGAGAAATCATTTCCGTTTTCCCATTGCGTGTTCGGTTCTGATGCTTGAAGTTTCCAGAACACTTATGTGCGGAACATACGTGGAATCTGTGGGTAACATTAATGAAAGCTAGCAGCACCATATTGATAGCAATAGGTATAGTCGCCTCATTGCCGATGCAATTTATTACTACTGGGAGACAAAACGACCTTCTGAAAATGACTTGATCTAAGCATTTGGTATTTATTGGATACGCAAGCTTTGTGTCGGCTTTATTTCGGTGATGTTTATCATAATCGAAATACTACTCTGAGATACAAGTTTTAGAAAGGTTTGCTCATTCTCAGTTGCTTCGCAATCGCGCGGAGATCCTCCACTACTTTAGAGTTTAGGGGAATACCCTGCTTTGCCAATCGCTCAGTTTCTTCAAACTCTTTTTCGCCATGAGTGTAGATACGATCAGCTCCCTTAGCCTTTGGCGCGTTCTTTAGACGGCGAATTAGATCATCCATGTCACGCTTGAATTGCTCCTTAGGACGAAAGGCGTCGATTCGCAGGGCGCCGAAAAAATGTCCGATTCCAGACGGTAAGGGTTTTCCCTCCTCATTTTTTGGATAAACCCTATCCGCGTAAAGGGCACCAGACAATACTGCACTGAAAATCTCCACAGCCAACGCAAGACCGTATCCCTTGTGCCCGCCAGATTCTTCTAAGGCGCCTCCCAACGGAAGTAAACCTCCTCCACCTCGCTTGATGATGTTCTGAAGGACACGAGCAGGATCGTCAGTAGCAACGCCTTTCTCATCAGTCGCCCAATTCAGAGGAATCCGCTTTTCCAGTCGCGCATAAACCTCCAACTTCCCGCGTGTCACAGTACTCGTGGACATGTCCAGCACAAAAGGTCGCTCTTTGCCCGTGGGCACGGCGATGGCTATGGGATTTGTGCCTAATAGGGCGTTACGAGCGAAAGTCGGCACCACTAACACTTCGGAGTTTGTCGTGCAGATACCTATCATGTCTTCAGCCAACGCCATCATAGCATAATAGCCCGCTATGCCAAAGTGGTTAGAGTTTCTGACGGCAGCAAATCCTAGGGAGTGTTCACGTGCTTTAGCGATGGCAAGTTGCATGGCTCTATAGGAGGTGGGCTGTCCCAATCCAGCGTCTCCATCAATTGTTGCTGTGTTTGGGGTTTCTTGCGTCACCTTTGGCTTTGCCTTGGGGTGTATCATCCCTTGTTGAATACCAGAAACATAACGACTCATGCGCGCTACACCATGAGACTCGATACCCCTCAAGTCCGCCTCTACCAACACATTGGCTGTTATCTGCGCGTCCTCATGCGAAACTTGTAATCTCTCCAATGCCTCTGTGCAGAACGCCCTTAGAGCATCTGCCGAAAAGCGTTTATTACTATCCGTCATTTTTGCTCACTTCTGTACTAAGATTATGCAATTATTTATTGATTTCATTTTCGTATATTTCGGAAACAAACTCACCTACGGCTGGCGCTGCCGTTAAACCTGGAGATTCTATGCCGATCAAATTTATCAGCCCAAACAAATCCCTGTCAGCTTCATGCCTTATAACAAAATCTCTAAACCCGTCATTTGGTCCTTGAAGTTTCGGTCTTATCCCAGCTGAATCGGCTTGTATTTGATGTTCGCGTATGCTGGGCAAGAATCTTTTTACGTCTTCACGAAACTCTTTTTCGTTTGATTCAACTTCATAATTAATGCTGTTTATGTAGTAAGAGTTTGGTCCCAGTCTAACTGTTCCAGCAAGGTCTGGTGTCAGATGAATCCCCAAGCCAGGTCCCTTTGGAACAGGATAGACCAGCATTTTGACAGGAGGTTTTCCAACAACTCTGAAATAGTCTCCTTTGCAATAATGTAGTGTGTAGCCAAGCTTGTCTACGTCTAATCCAACCATCGTGGCTATTTTGTCTGAGTAGAGGCCGGCGCAATTTATAACGGTCTTTGCCATGATGGTAAACTTTTCGCCAACGCTAATCCCACTTACTTCGTATCCATTACCTACTTTTCTTAAGCCTGTAACTTCTGTTTCCGTGGCCAAAATTGCATTATTCGTATGAGCTTGCGCGTAAAAGAAGTTCATGAACTCGTCAGGTTCAACTATGCCCGTTGAGGGCGAATAAAGAGCTTTTTCAACGTCAATGTTTGGCTCCATCTTCTTGACCTCTTCCCTCTCTAAGAAACGTAGACCTTCTACGCCATTTTCTTCTCCCATTTGCATCAGTTTTTCCAACTCGACTATCTCTTCCTCTTCAATCGCCACAGTCAATTTTCCCAACCTCCTACAGGGAATTTCGTACCTCTCACATATCTTATAAATCATGGGATTCCCTTTGACGCACAACTTGGCTTTGAGAGAATTTTTTGGGTAGTGAATGCCTGAGTGGACGACTCCACTGTTGTGACTGCTAGTTTCTTGTCCAAATCTTCCGTTTTTCTCGAAAAGATACACAGCTTCATTTTTTTCTGAAACTTTTGCAGCGATGGCTAGGCCTACTACACCGGCGCCTATGATCACTATGTTTGCAGTTTCCATTGATAACCACCAAAAATGCATGAGCTAATAAGTCTTTGGATGAATACCAGCAGAAAAGGGAGGCATTGCGGGAGTAAACGCTAACGGCATTCGGGTTTTTGCAGAAACGATATACGAAAGGAGGTGTAATATATGAATGTTGAAAAGGCAAAACCCGAGGAATACGCTACGACTGAAAAGGAGTTTTACGAGAGCATTCCAAACCTGCATACAAGAAAAGAGTACCGAAACGGCTTGCAGAGGTTCAGCGCTTGGTTCAAGCATAACCCAGACGAAATCCTGCAGATGCGAAAAGAAGATTTGAGCGCGCGCGCGATGCTGGCGCTACTCATAACAAGCCTTTTCTCACTCACGTTTATCGTCCAGCCAGCAGAAGCAGAGACAATTGTTGTTCCCGTCCAGTATAGCACTATTCAAGCGGCTGTAGATGCTGCAACGACTAGAGACACAATCCTGGCTTTGAATGGGACATATCATGAAAGTTTACGCATAAACAAATCTTTGAACGTTGTTGGTGAAAACCCAAGTACAACAATAGTAGATGGCAGTATTTCCATAGGATCAGACAACGTTGAGGTCAGCGGATTTACAATACTGGGTGGAGCCGAAAGAAGCGTAGGTGTTGAAATAGGCAGAATCCCACAGAGCGTGAGCGTCAGCAACTGCACCATTAAGAACAACATAATTTCAAGCCAGTATGGTGAACGTTGGGGGGTAGTTCTCTGGGGCTCTTCTACTAACAATAGTATCATAGGGAACACGATATTAGGAAACAGCCGCGGAATATGGATAGAAAGCTCTGACAACAATACAATCGCTGACAACCTCATATCTGGGAACTGGGACTTTGGCATTCTCCTTCTTTTTGGTTCCAGCTACAACAAGATCGCTAACAACACCATATCAAACCATGAGGTTGCGGGCATTGTAATAATAACAGGGGCTTCTGGCTTATCCAGCGCGGAAATTGTTGCCAGCACTGACGATGAATATACTGGAAACATAATTGTGGACAATGACATGTTCAACAACGAACAGAACATCTATGTAGAGTCTTATTATAGCAATACACGAATTGTGGGTAATAGAATAACGAATGGCGGTCGCGGCATCTTCATTTATAGGTCTTTTTGGTCACACGATTACCCTTGCAACGCAACTGTTACTGGCAACTGGATAGCAAACTGCAAAGAGGGCATTCATATAAAAGCTGATTTCAACAATGTTACTGGCAACACTGCTATGAATTGCACGACCTTCGGCATCTCACTCGACGATGCTTATGCTACCAACAACACTGTTTATCATAACAACTTCATCAACAACGCCCAACAAGTGAACGAAAAAGGAGCCAACACTACATGGGATGATGGTTATCCTTCCGGGGGCAATTATTGGAGCGATTACAACGGCACAGACACGGACTTCGATGGAATAGACGACACACCCTACATAATCGACGAGAACAACAGGGACAACTATCCTCTGATGTATCCACGACCGTTTATGATTGGCGACATAAACTGCGATGCTGAAGTCGATATCTACGACGTAACAGCGATCTGCGTTGCATATGACTCTAAACCGGGAGACCCAAACTGGTACCCGCCCGCAGACATAGCCCCACCATACGGAATAATCGACATTTACGATGTCACGGCAGTCTGCATCAACTACGGAAAAAAATGGCCACACTAAACCAAAGAGCAGCAGCCAAAACTACGTGTCTGTAAACATTTTTAATTCAAACACACCTAAATCCAAAACGCGCGCTACTTTTCTGGTTTCCTAGTCAAGCATACAATTTTTACATTACGTTCCTTTCACTATAGAACACCTAAATATGCGTCTGCGTACACCATACATTGCAAAAACCCGAACAAAGTTAGTGTTTGCGGGAGATGTCGCCATTCTGGGCTGAAATAGCTTTTTTGAATCACCAATTAATCAGTGAACAAGTTTGCTCTGTTGCTCTCTGCGGAGCCTAGATCCCTCCCTTATATATAGATTCAACCATGTATTCGATAAGGTATTTCTAGTGAGTATGGTCTAAAGTTTTTAATTATATTGACATCTTATAGGGCTAATGATACATACTCGGTTTCGGTGTATCTTAATGTATGTTGATAGTCTGATAAGGGCGCTGCCTAAAGTTGAGCAGCATGTTCATATTGTTGGTTCAACGAGGCCTGAGACGCTGCTTTGGCTTGCAGAAGAGGGCGGATTAGAGAAGCCTTTCAAGACGTTGAAGGATGCTCGTCGTTTCTTTCAGTACCGCGATTTCCCTCACTTCATCACTATCTACAGTACAGTGGTTGATTGTATTACAAAAGAAGATCAATTCGAGCGTATAATCTATGAGATGCTAGAAAATGACGCGCGATGCAATGTCCGCTACGTCGAAGCAAGCTTCTCTGCCTTTGATCACATCCAAAGAGGCCTTAACTACGGTCTAATGCTTGACGCCATCAATAGAGGCATATACCGTGCACACAGCGACTTCGGCATCGAATGCAATCTTAGAATCGACCTAGTCCGAAACTATGGACCTAATGTTGGAATGGAAGTCCTCGACCTGATAGAGAAAAAGGGTGACAACATTGTCTCCATCGACATAGGAGGCAGTGAGGAAAGGTTTCCTCCTAAGCCATATGCACCCGTCTACCGTAGAGCTAGGGAGATGGGGCTTCATTTGGTTGCTCATGCAGGAGAAGCAGCTGGACCTGAGAGCATATGGGAAGCAGTGAGGCATCTTAATGTTGAGCGCATAGGTCATGGAGTTGCTGCAAGCCGCGACCCTGAGCTAATGAACTATCTTCTGAAACGGGGTATTACCATTGAGATGTGCCCTATCAGCAACTTAAAGACCAGAGTTGTCTCTTCTCTAAAGAAGCATCCTATACGAACCTTTCTGGAAAAAGGTCTCAAGGTAACTGTGAGTACCGATGACCCATCCATGTTCAACACTGATATGAATAGTGAGTACCTGCAACTTCACCGGTGTCTGAACTTTACGATTCCTGAACTATTCAAATTAAGCCTCAACGCTGTTGACTCTTCTTTTCTCTCTGAAAAAAGAAAGATCGAAATGCGCGAGTCCTTTATGGAGGAGTTCAAGCGCCTGCAAGACACTTGTAATTTATGATTTAACCGTGTACGGCAAAACTATTCCAGCGATATCCTTTTTCCATCAAAATC
>CAZNJT010000080.1:0-6261 GCA_964573475.1 uncultured Candidatus Bathyarchaeia archaeon
GAGAAAATACTGAAAACAGAACTGATTAAGGAGAAGATCATCCGTGGAGAAGACGTGTACTGCTTTGCCGATGTCATAGTAAGAGACGTTGTGCATGAGGAAGTTAGCCACTTAAGGCATAAGAGGCTTCACAGCGTTGTCGGATGCGCTCTAGAGAAGGTTTACGCTAAAAAGATTGATGAACATTTAGGAGAACTTGCCTATCACTTTCTCGAGGGCGGTGACAAAGAGAAAGCGCTTGACTACTTCTTGAAAGCAGGGGAAAAGGCACAGAAGGTATACGCTCATAATGAGGCTTTTTCCTATCTTCAGCACGCCCTTGAACTTATCGAAGAAAAGGGAGACAATCTTGAAGAGAAGGTTCGCATAATTGAGAGACTTGGCGACCTTAAACTGTGGATAGGAAAACCCGATGCTTGCATGGAATACTGGAATAAATCGTTAGCATTATGGAATCAGCTAGGAGACAAGAAAAACATTGCAAGACTTCATGCAAAAATGGCATATTGGTTCTGGTTCGGCATTGGTGACAGGGACAAAGCTTCTGAGCATCATCGTGTAGCTTTGGAAATACTTGAGAAAGAGCCTGAGAGCGTGGAATTAGCAAGTTTATATGAAGATATCGCTCACATGCTTTGGCGAACCGGAGAGTCTGCTAAAGTTTTGCCTTGGACACAGAAAGCCTTTGAACTCGCCAAGAGATTAGGTGACGCCAAAGTTCTTGCGGGCTGCTATGCCAATATGGGAATATTAAGTCTAAATTCCGGAGAATTCGAAAAAGCGATAGAACACTTTGAACAGGGACTGAAAATAGCTCTCGAAAACAACGATATAGGCAATGTCATCCGTCTGTACAACAACCTTTCCAATGCCTATATGGTTACAGGAGAACTCCAAAAGATGTTTGAAACGGCTCAAAAAGGATCGGAATACGCAAAAAAAGTTGGAACCTTATACGGCTTACCATGGCTTGATTCAATGCTGGCGGCATCTTATGCGTTCATGGGAGAGGCGCAGAAAGCCATTTCTATAAACGAGGAGGTTTTAGCATTAGCCAAGAGAACCAAACAAACCGTTCATGTCTCAGGCTCAATGTCAGGTCTTGGAGCGTGTTATCTTTTTTTGGGAGAATGGGACAAAAGCCTTCAATATCTGAGAGAATCGCTTGACATTGCGAAAAAAGTTAAAGAATATCAATTTTCCGGAGACGCTACTTATTGGCTTGGAGAGTTATTTATGGAAATGGAAGACTACGCGGAAGCTGAGAAATACTTCAACGAAAGCAACAGCATCTATGAAAACGCAGGAAACACAGATGCCCAGCTTACTTGGACATTTCCAGCCTTGGCAAGATTATATCTGAAAGAGGGTGAAATTGAAAAAGCCAAAGAACTAATCGAAAAAACCTTTGAACACGCAACAAAAACAAAAAACAGATTAGTTATCTCGTACGCTGAAATGTTGAAGGCAATGCTTTATAGAGAACAGAAAAACTGGGAACAATCCATACAACACTTCGAAAAAAGCCTTCAAGGATACAAATCCCTAAACGCACAAAAATGGTATGTGTACCAGTTCGCTGAACTTCTATACGAACACGGCTTAATGTATCTTGACAGAAACGAAGAAGGCGACAAAGAAAAAGCATACTCGCTTCTAGATCAAGCACTAGAAATATACAAAAAAATCGATGCGAAAAAGAGAATAGAAAAGATAATAGCGAAAAAGAAACTGCTCACAGCTTAAGCCTTAACATTTCTCCACTCTTATTTTCGTACCGCTCTTCACTCTGCTGAACAATTCAAGATTCTTTGTTATCTCGCCAAGAATGCTCACAGGACTGTAAGGCTGCGATTCTCCATAGAATATGCATATAGCGCTTCCCATAGGCCAAAACGCAATAGTTCCTTTTTCAACAGTGCCTTTCGCTTTCTCTTCTCCCATCTTAATAGGCGTTTCAAAATACACTTCTTCCTTCCACAGAGCTGCTCTGCCCTCGATTGGCAGCTTCCTAACCAACGTATCTATGGTTCTTGGCGCCAAAAAACGTACAAGCTCTCCTTCCGCTTCGCCTAATCCTTCGATTATGAATTTTATTTTTATACGCGAGATTTCCGCTTCTTCACCGCTCATTACTTTTTACCTCTTTGGAGAAACTCTTCCAAAACCTGCTCAAGCGAGACTGGACCTAAAACTTGAAGTTCATAATTAACTCTCACCGTTGGCTTGTTGATGGTCATAACTCTTCTTAAGTCAATGGGTGTTCCAATCACCACAACATCGCAAGGTGTACGGTCGATAGTTTCCTTAAGCTCAGCTATTTGCTTTTCACCGTAGCCAATCGCTGGAAGAATTGTTCCCAAATGTGTGTATTTCTTATAAGTTTCCTTTATTGAACCAACAGCATACGGTTTCGGGTCCACAATTTCCCTTGCCCCTAATCTTTGCGCCATTATTGTTCCAGCCCCATAGGGCATGTTGCCATGCGTAAGTGTTGGCCCATCCTCAATCACTAAAGCGCGTTTTCCTTTGATTAACTCGGGTTGGTCAGCTGTTATGGGCGAAGCCGCATCCAAGATCATAGCCTTTGGATTAACCATCTTTACGTTCTCTTTAACCCGCTTTACGTTTTGCGGATCTGCAGTGTCAACCTTGTTTATTATTACAACGTTTGCCATTCGCAAATTAGCCTCACCGGGATGATAAGCGACTTCATGTCCAGCCCTGTGTGGATCAGCTACAACAATGTGCAAGTCCGGCTTGTAGAAGGGCAAGTCGTTGTTGCCCCCATCCCAGACGATAACATCTGCCTCTTTTTCCGCTTCCCTCAGAATTTTTTCGTAATCAACTCCAGCGTAAACGATTATGCCGTTGTCGATGTGGGGTTCATATTCCTCTCTTTCTTCAATTGTGCATTCATTTTTATCCAAATCTTCATATGAAGCAAAACGTTGACAAACCTGCTTTCTTAAGTCTCCGTAGGGCATGGGATGCCTAACAACCACGACTCTCAAACCTTTGTTTTTCAAAATTTTTGCGACTTGCCTTGAAGTTTGGCTTTTTCCAGATCCTGTTCTGACGGCGCCCACCGAAACAACTGGAACTTTTGCCCTGAGCATTGTCGTTTTCGGTCCCATTAAACGGAAGTCTGCACCACTTGCTAATACTATTGAAGCCTTATGCATAACATATTCATGTGAAACGTCGCTGTAGGCGAATATAACTTGGTCAATGTCGTGTTCTTGTATTAGTTTTGGCAGTTCTTCTTCCGGATAAATTGGTATACCTTTCGGATAGTTTGGACCCGCAAGCTCCGGTGGATATGTTCTGCCTTCTATGCCAGGAATCTGTGTGGCTGTGAAAGCCACAACTTCATAGGCGCTGTTATTTCTGAAATAGACGTTAAAGTTGTGAAAGTCCCTGCCAGCCGCGCCCATTATAACAACTTTAATTTTCTGCATGATGACGATTCCCCATCAAAACTCCAATTAAGCGGGGTTCAATACTACTTAATCATTCCATATAAACCTTAAGTAGAAAAGTGATTAGTTTCATGATATGTGAACGCCTTACAAAACTTTGATAACGGCTTCGATTTCATCGGCTCTATGGAGTTTTTGCTAAAAACTTCATTTGATTACTGGACATTGGAAAAAACCTTAAAATGTTGAAAAGTTATTGTCTAAATTCTTAATTCTGTTTAGGAACTCCTCCATCTCTCTTTCCACTTCTTCTTTTCTTTTTGTAAGAAACTCTAATTCCTCAGATATTTCCTCCAGCCACTCTTTAATGGCTAATTTGCATTCTGCTCTAGTTATTCTAGCAAGATATTTTGAAACATCTTGTATAGCACACTTTCTCAGTAAGTGTAATGAATAATTGATTTGTTGAAATTTTGAAAAAGGGAAGAAATGTCTTGTTGAACGTGGCTTCATGAGGCGTCCGCTAAGTCCAGCCGAGATGACTTTTTCAATGGTTATTTCTTCATCTGAATTACTTGCATATCGATGGATTCTTCTTCTTCCAACATGTATTTTTGGATTCTGAAAAGCATTGATAAACATAACTGGTATTAGCGAGTAGCCGAGGCTTTTTAATGCAAGCCAACGGTGCATTCCATCTAGGATCACATGCGTTTTTTCATCCGCTATAATTGGATACTTTAGTACACCATCCCTAAGAATTTCCTGCTTAAGCATTTCCAAATAAAGTGGAGAGCCTTTTTCGTGAGGTTTAAGCTCGTCAATCGGCACCAAAGCTATTTTTAAATCTGGTTTCTCTGTCAAAACGGTGAATGTCACTTGTTCTTTCACCTTTTAATGACTGAAGATGGGAACTTCAATTTTTTCTGGTTCATAATTCACTAGTTTGCCAGCAAGAAATTGTTCATAAGCCGTTAGGTCAAGTAAGCCATGACCGCTGTAATTCATTGCGATAACTTTCTTTTCGCCAGTTTTCTTGCATTTTAAAGCCTCGTCTAACACGTACTTTAGGCTATGGGCGGTTTCAGGAGCAATAATTAACCCTTCTGTCTGAGCTAGTATTTTTGCGGCTTCGAAAACTTCGGTTTGACTGTAAGCAACCGAACGCATGTACCCCTTATAGATTAGGTAAGATATCAGGGGCGCCATTCCATGGTATCTTAGGCCACCCGCATGAATAGGTGGACAAGCGTATCCATGTCCAATCGTTAACATTTTGAGGAGCGGCGTCATTTCGGCCGTATCTCCATAATCATAAGTGTATACGCCTCTGGTTGTGTGGGGAACGGCTTTTGATTCGCAAGCAACGAATTCCGTGTCTGTTTTACCCTTGAGCTTGTCCATCATGAAGGGAAAGCCAAAACCAGCATAGTTAGAGCCGCCGCCTATACAGCCGCAAACTAAATCCGGATATGCGTCTATGAGCTCAAACTGTTTTTTCGCCTCTAAGCCCACTATTGTTTGATGCATAAGAACGTGGTTCAACACAGAGCCTAGCGAATACCGTGCATCATCATAGGTTAATGTGTTTTCTATTGCTTCACTGATGGCTATGCCAAGTGTCCCTGGGTGGTTGGGATTTTCCTTGAGCAGTTTTTTACCAAAGTTTGTTTGGTCGCTTGGTGATGGAAACATTTCAGCTCCATAAATTTGTGCTATGATTTTTCTACCAGGCTTTTGCAGGTAGCTCGCTCGAACCATGAATATTCGGCATTTCAACCCGAAAATGGAACTTGCCAAGGCTAAAGCTGTGCCCCATTGTCCTGCCCCAGTTTCCGTAACCAATCTCTTAATTCCTTGCTTTTTGTTGTAGTAGGCTTGTGCGATGGCTGTGTTAGGTTTATGACTGCCTGTTGGACTGAAATTTTCACATTTGAAGTATATGTGCGCAGGGGTTTTCAAGTATTTTTCAAGTCTTTTTGCACGGTAGAGTGGTGTTGGACGTGGAAGCCTTAGATAGGCGTCAAGCACTTCGTCTGGTATTTTGATGTAGCGTTCTGTGGAAACTTCTTGTCCAATCAGTTCTTTTGCAAATATTCTTTCCAGTAGTTCTGGGCTTATTGGTTTTAATGTTGTTGGATCCAATGGGGGTGGTGCGGGTTCTGGAAGGTCTGCTTGGATGTTATACCAAGATGTCGGCATTTCATCGGGACTTAGGGTTGTGAAATATTCTTTGCTTTTGTTTTTTACAGTCATTTAACCGTCTCCATTGTACATTTTAGTACGTTTAAGCACATTAAAATACTTATAATGCGAAGAACATATTTATACTTTATTCCGCAAAAATGTACATGAAGGAATCAGCAAAAATGTGGAGTAATATTAGAAAATATCTAGAAGGATATCCAGAACGGCTTAACGTAGCCCGCGTCCTTGTAGAAAATGGGCTAAGCATGAGAAACGGAAAAATCTATCTCAACGAAATCGAAGTTCCACCAGTGCGCGTAGCCCGAGCTGCTGGAGTGGATAGAAGAACAGTAAACGAGACATTAAAAGCTATTAAAGCGAACCGTGAACTCCGGCAAATATTTGAGGAAATAAGGTCTGCTGGGCATTCACTAAAAGAAATTGCCAAGCACCTAAATCTAGGAGTTGTGGAAATAACACCCGTTGATGCAAGAATACCTGGTATACTGGCAAGTTCCGCTATGATACTTGCAAAAAGTGGTCTGAGTATAAGGCAAGCAATTGTGGACGATCCGGAGCTATCGCCTGAGCCGAAACTCACGTTGATTGTTGAGAAAAAAATTCCGGGAGAATTAATTCCAGAGTTTCTGAA
>CAZNJT010000081.1:0-6170 GCA_964573475.1 uncultured Candidatus Bathyarchaeia archaeon
AAAATGCCCGCCGAGTTAGCTCAAAAGGTGGCTAAAGAAGCCGAAAAATGGTTACTCAAATCAAAAACGAAATATTTGACTGCCCCCCTCGTCAGAGAGGTTGCAAACGCAATTTTAATCGAGAAAGGTTTAGAGGAATACCGCCATAAACTCACGCGTTTGGGTCTTCCAGTCTACGACGTAACCACTCTTATCGACACAAAAAGTAAAACTTCTGAAGGGTCAGCCTCCATACACGAAACCGCTGGAGAAACAGTCCTTAAAGAGTACATACTTTTAAACGTCTTTTCAAGAGACATTGCAGATGCACACTTATCAGGTTCGCTGCACATTCATGGTTTAAGCTCCTGGATTTTGAAGCCAAGCGAAATAATACATGACTTAAGATTTTTCTTCCAAAACGGCTTAAACCTAGAGAAAATAAACGCTCTTCAGCCTTCTTATCCTCCACCCCAAAACTTGGAGTCCGCTCTATCCATAGCCTTTAACGTTCTTTTACATTCTGCCAAAGAAATAGATGAAACGCAAACAATTGACTACTTCAACGTTTTTCTTGCACCTTTTGTAAAGGGTATGGATTTCTCAGAGATCAAAGAGGCTTTACGCTTATTCATTGCCAACATAAATCAGCATGTAAACGCTTCTTTAGGCTTAGAGCTTACAATCCCAGACTTCATAGCAGATAAGCCGGCTTTTGGACCTTCTGGAAAACATGTCGACAAATACGCAGATTTCTTTGAAGAAAGCCAAATCTTAGCGTCACTTATTTTTGAAATATTTGCTGAAGAAAGCGTACGAAAACCACTGTTTAATCCAAAAATCATTTTAAAAATGCGCCCGGAAACATTTGCTGATGAGAAAGCAAAGGCAATGCTTCTGAAAGCTCATCAGTTGGCATCAGAGAAAGGCCTACCATACTTTGCTAACATGTTAGAAAAAGATCAAAAGTATTCTGTTTTCTCTAGTTCTGGATTTAGGCTTAAAGCAGATTTAAATGGAGACTGGGAAATCGATACTTTACGCACGGGCTGTTTAGGATATGTAACGATTAACTTGCCGCGGATAACATATGAATCTGGAAAGGACAAGACAAAGTTTTTTGAAATTTTCAGAGAAAGGTTTGAGATGGCAACTCGCGCTTTAGAAATTAAGGATAGAGCGCTAAAACAGCACGGTAAAGGTTTACTGCCATTTCTAATGCAAAGCGTTAATGGCGACCACTACTTTAGGCTTGAAAATTGCTCTCGTATAATAAACTTGGCGGGCTTAAAAGAAGCTTTAGAGGCATTCAACGAAAAAAGCATCCGCGAAGACGAAAAAAAATTGGAGTTTGCTGAGGAAATAATGCAAAACATTCTGGCTTACATTCAGAAAATCGGTAGAAAACGTGGAAAACGTCTATCAACAGCCATAATGCTGGATTTTGAAGCTTCAGAAAGATTGGTGCAGTTAGACATTGAAAGATACGGCATCGCGAAAGTTCGATTTTCGGGAACAAGGGAAAAACCATTTTACTCAACAATCAGCAAGCTAATTCTTCAAGATGGCAAAATTTCTCCAGAGCCTTCAATATTTGAACGGAAAATGCGTGGACTGCATGGTGGGAACCTAACGGTAATAGACCTCGGAGAAGTTGAACATAAACCAGATGAGCTTATGTCCTTAACTAAACAGATTTTTGAGGTTTATAACATGGAATTTTTAACATATAACCGCAAATTGACCTACTGTGTCAACTGCAAAAGAAGCTGGTTTGGCTTATTACACAAATGTCCTTCATGCGGGTCAACAAGTACTTTGACGGTCTTTGATCGATTTGCATTAACATGAGCCTTAAAGAGGGAGTAAAATGCTATTTTACCGCACCCAATATTAAGGCTAGAAGAGCCATTCTGACAACTATGCCATTCCAAACTTGCTGGAAGTAACGGGCATATGGCGTATTGTCAACTTCAGCGGCTATTTCATCAATCCTTGGAAGCGGATGAAGAATTATCAAGCCTTCTTTAGCTTCGCTCAATGTTTTCATATCTATTCTGTGGGAACCTTTAACTTTGATGTATTCAGCCGGGTCTGGAAAACGTTCCTTCTGTATCCTTGTAACATACAAAACATCTACAAGTGAAACTATCTTTTCAATACTTGTTTTCTCGGTTACAGGTATTTTCTCTTTTATTGTTTGGATGACTTCCCTACGCATTTTAAGAGATTCTGGCGAAATCAGGTACAATTCGATGTTGTATAGGGAAAGTGCATAGGCAAGAGAGTGAACAGTTCTTCCATATCTCAGGTCGCCTAAAAGGGCTATTTTTAACCCGTCAATTTTTCCCTTCTCCTTCATTATTGTATACAAATCTAGGAGGGCTTGTGTTGGGTGTTCTTCTGCGCCGCTTCCGCCGTTGATGATTGGGACTTTTGCAAATTCCGCTGCAAGTCTCGCTGCACCTTCAAGAGGATGCCTTACAGCTATTACATCGGCATAGTTCTCGACGGTGCGTACAGTGTCCGCAAGGTTTTCTCCTTTCTTAACTGAGGCGACTTCTGCTTCTGCAAAGCCTATGGTGGAGCCTCCTAGCTTGTGCATGGCTGCTTCGAAGCTTAAACGGGTGCGTGTGCTCGGTTCAAAAAATAGTGTTGCGAGGATTTTGCCCCTAAGCATGTCTGAGCCTTTCAAGGCTATGGGTTCCATGGCTTGGGCAATTTTCAAAATGTAATCGATTTCTTCGCGAGAAAAATCTTTGACTGAGATTATGTCTCTGCCTTCAAACTCCAAACTTACACCCAAAACAAGAACTCGCCCAACTCCTAAATAACTCTTTATCAACTGTCGAATGGCGTCAAAATAGGTGTTAAGGTTTAAATCTTTTATCTATGTTTAGGTTATAGCCTCTTTAAAGAGGGGATTTCATATGAGTGAAACTGAGTTGCGTGTTTCCAAAATTAAGGATGGCACCGTTATTGACCATATTACTGGTGGACATGCGTTAGACGTTGCCAAAATTTTGGGGATAACTGGGCGAGAGAAGAGGGTTATTACGATTGCAATTAATGTGCCTAGTAAACGCTTCAAGATGAAGGATATAGTTAAGGTTGAAGGGAGAGAGTTAAACCCACAAGAAGTGCATAAAATTGCTTTGCTTGCTCCCCATGCAACAATTAACATTATCCGCGATTACAGAGTTATAGAAAAGCACAGGGTTCAGCTTCCAAAAATTATTGAGAACATTGTTAAGTGCGCTAATCCCGCTTGTATAAGCAACAGCAACGAACCCGTTCAAGCCAAATTCTATGTTGAAGGTGAGGAACCGCTACTGCTGAAGTGCCATTACTGCGGTTATATTATGGAGAAGAAGGACGTGCTTGAGCAGTTTTAGAGTAGATGTTTGGTATTCGAAATTTTACATAATGTTTATATCGTACGAAATGATATTCTTGATATAGATATGTCTTCAAAAAGACATATTGTACCCGTGTAGAACATAAATACACATGGTGAAAAACATGCTAGAAATAATAACTGGCGCATTATGGATATGCCTCGCAGCCTATGCAACATGGTACTTCACATCAGCAAAAAATTATGCTCCAATAACCGCTAAGGAAGCAAGAATACTGTGGAAAATTCATAAACGTAACATCCGATGCGTTGCCAGAAAATGGCGGGAGATAAAACGCGGGGACAAAATAATAGGTTTTGAATGTGAATGTGGATATAAACACGTACAAAAACGCCCAATAGTAGCCAACACACCCACACCTAACATTAAATCACAAAACTCACAAACCTCCGCACTCGATAGACTGCACGCTTCATATAAGTCAAAGTAAATTTTAATGTTGAAAATTGTAGAGGAAAAAGAAAATTATTCACGAAGTTCACTTACTGCTCTATAAACTTTAATGAAAAACTGGAAATATGCGAGTTTTCTCTATCAAATTCTGTGGAATTTGTAAACTAGGTAACGTTGCGGATATTTTCTCTGACGTCGCCTATTCGGCTTAGGTTGTTCATTAAAACTTTCATTCGATAGGAACTTTTTAGAGTCCTCGCCATTTGCTCTAATAAAAAGCTTGGTCGACGGATAAAATGATAAAAGGCTTCATGAACCATTTGCTTGATCTCGTTAAGCGGCACTGCGGTTGGACATATCTCGGAGACCGCGATACCTGTCTCCCAATATTCCCCTTCTTTTAGAAGCCCATTCACCTCGAATTCATTCCAAATCTCAGTTCCAGGGTAAACGCCCAATATGTTAAATTGTGGGAAATCTATCGGAATTTGTTTTGCAAATTTGATTGTGTTCTGAATTTCTTCTTTGGTTTCATCTGGGGCACCTACAATAAAGGACCCGCCTATTATGTCTATTCCAGCCTTTCTAGCTGTTTTTACAGCAGTTTTACACTGTTCGGGAGTTGTTCGTTTGTTGAAATAGTTTAAAATTCTTTGATTTCCGCTTTCGATGCCAAAGTAAAGGATTTTGCAACCGGCATTTGCAATTTCCCGCAACATTTCATATGAGCAATTATCAACTCTTCCTTCGCAAATCCAATCCATATCTATTTTTTCTTTTCTCATGCCTCTGCAAAGCTTGATTACTCTTTTTTGGTTCAACGTAAAGCTGTCATCTACAAAGATGAACTGTCTATATCCCTCGCTCGCAAGAAAATGTAGTTCCTCAAGGGTGTTTTGGACAGATCTGGGTCTCCACATATTACGAGCGAACTGTGTGCAACTGCAAAATCGGCATCTGTAAACACATCCGCGTGAAGAAACAATGCTGGTGAACTTCTTCGGCGCCACATTTGCCCCTGCAACCATGCAATGATACTCCGCATCAACTAACTTGCGGTCTGGAAAAGAAAGGGAATTCAGATCGTTTATTAGGGGTTGATCAGGAGTAGAAATTATGCTTTTTTGGTTTCTGAAAGTGATTCCTCGAACTTTTTTGAGCTTTTCTTTGTTTCTCAGGCAATTTACAAGTTCAACGACTGTGTTTTCTCCTTCTCCTCGAACGATGATGTCAACGGAGGGGTATTTTCTGAGAATTCGCTCGGAATTGAATGTTGCATAGTAGTTGCCGAAGACTATGGGAATATTTGGGTTTTTCTCTTTCACCTTGTTACTAATCAATGCGGCTGTGCGACCAGAACTCGCAAAGGTTGAGAAACCGAGAATGTCAGGGTTTTCTTTCTCTACCCAATTAACTGTTTCTTCTATTGTGAAACCTTTTGCTGGCTGGTCTAAGACAGAAACTTCTATCCCTCTTTCTTTAAGCACAGTAGCCAGATACAAAATGCCCAATGGTGGAAATGAAGCAATGGCCTTTCTTCTTTCACGCTCATCAAGACCTTCATTGGGACTAGCATTGATGAAAGAGAATTTCATTTCTAACCATCCAGCAACTTCAAGTTTATTATTTTCATTACACATAAACTTTTACACAAATCTGTGTGCGCCACACCAAGGGACTCCATTCCAGAGAATGTTTTTGGCGCCGCCGATAGGACTTGAACCTATGACCGACTGGTTAACAGCCAGCCGCTCTACCTAGCTGAGCTACGGCGGCTCATGTCCACTACTTTATGAGCACTGAGTTTTGAGTCGTATTTAAATTTAGTTATCTGTAGCCTTTTATTGTGATTCCAGCTTTTTTCGCTTTATACTTAGCAATTCTTGCAAAAAGTTTATAGAAAGATTGCAAGATGTCTGCATACCATTTTCCAGCAAACGATAAGTCAATTAGTTTTTCTACCCAGTAGAAGTCATGTTCTAAACATTTAATTAACAATTCTTTGTGCAATTCAGTCATTTGCGTTTTTTTAAACCACTGCTCGTCTTTTAGTCTACCCATAGGAACAAAAAATAAGGGCACTATTAGACTTCTAACATCTCTGAGGTCTTCCATCAACTCTATTGTTTTGATAAGGTCATCTTCTGTTTCTTCCGGAACACCCACAATTAATGTGCATGCAGGAATGAGTTGATTATCCTGCATTAAACTCATACCAGTGCGTACGACTTCCGGCCACTCTTCTGGCTTAAAGGGATGAGCCTTTGCTGGCATAACTTTCTTGACAAGGTCTGGCGAACCTGTTTCTATTCCGATTTCGGCGCCCCACCAAGGTTGCTTTTGCAGTATGATTTCAGCGATTTTTGAGAAAAGTTTTGG
>CAZNJT010000082.1:0-6128 GCA_964573475.1 uncultured Candidatus Bathyarchaeia archaeon
CGTCTCTAATCTAATGCCCATTGGTTCAAAGGTTTGGTTCAAAGCAGTTAGCAAATTTCGAACATAATCCTCTAAATTTATTTCAACTAGCCTTTTCACGAATTCTGCTGGTTTCACTGTGAAGGTTTTTTCCTTATACTTGAAAGGCTTCACTTTAATGAAGGAAACGGTGTCCCATCTTTTCAATTTTTTACCTGCATCTATCAGTTGCAAAGCACATTGGTACTGCTGCGCCGCAGTCTTCATGTCCACTGTTTTCTCGTTGGGGTCAAAATAAAGCTTCACCGTATAAACCAAATCCTCCAACTTAACCTGTCTGTTCTTCAAATCGTCAATAGCTTTCTTAACAATGTCTTCAATCACTTTCTTAGCCTGTGCATATTCCTCTCGATTCTTCACCGCTGAAAGCGTCTTAACAGATTGCTGAAATACACTGTTTACGAACTTAGGCACATTGGATTTTATTGGCGTAACTCCTTTAATGTCAGGGGTTCCATCGGGCAATATGCCAAAATAGGCCTTCTTTGCCTTCGGCAAAACGCATAAATTGTAGCGTTTCTCCACAGCCAAATCCAAACTAAACCGTTCCTTAACAGCCTTAATCAACCATGCCACTTGCTCGTTTGAAGCATTATCTAAGAATAGGGAATCCGTATCGCCGTAAAGAGGTCTTAAACCCTTTCCTTCTGCAATCTTCCAAGATTCCTTAAGTGCATAGCGGCTATAACCCGTTATTGCTTCTGCAAGTGGTGGGCAAGCCACTCCGTGAATTCTAACCGTAACCCCATAACTAGAAACAGTAATCAACTTCAAAAGTTTTGCCGCAGTGCCAGCAATTTTTCTCTCCTCTTCCATTAAAGAATTGTCTTTTGAATTTGGTTTGAACAGTTTGATTCGCAGCTCTTTCAAAGCTCCAACAAGTATTGAATAGAATCCTCTGCGTTTTGTGCAAACGTGATAATCAACGTCTGGAATCTTGTTGCCTCTACATTCTGGATGGATGCAATCAACTGTTTCGTAGGACAAATTGAAACTGTCAATGCAGCTTGGATATAGACTTTCAAAATCGCACACAACAGTCCCAAAATAGACTCCAGGAGTAGGCGCAACCGTCAAAGCCCCAACAACTCTGTGTGTCGGTTTTCCTTTTCTCAACTCCTCAGAAGTTGGAATGAGAATCCTATTCTTTCGCAGATAAGTGTAAATCATCGATTTTATCCATGCACTTACCCGTCTACTGCTAAACGCTTCAGCCAAAGGGATGTTGGCTATTCTGGAAAGCATCCAAGTAGCATAAACCTTTTCCATGTCAACTTCTTTAACGCCAAAGAATTCGGGATTTAAATTTGGGATTGGCTGAAGTAACAGATTAAGCCAATAAGAAATCTGACTATGCTTTAACGCTTCTTTTGCTTTAACTTCTTTAAATCTCTCTTCAAATTTTTCTTTTGCTTCTGTTGAAGCGTCAAAAATTGGCTGCAAATTGTTTTCAGAATGTAATGCTCCGAAAATTAGACCCTTATCATAAACATACGATTTCAGAAAGTCCACTTCGCTTTCCCAAGGTTGACGGAAACTTCCAGCAGCCTTTAAGGCAATTTTAGGATTCGGCCAAGAAACTTTTTCCAAAACTCTCGATTCACCAGTAAACAAGTCAGCCTTTTCCACGGTTTCTGTTTCTCCACTAAAATACTTGATGATTCCTTTTTCTTCTTCTGCCAGTGGACTAGCAGCAAGAAAGTATGGTTTATAATTATCATCAATAAATTCTCTGATTTCTCCGTTTGTGTCCAAAAATTTGAGTTTTACCTTGTTTGTTTCAGTTAGTGCAGCATCGAGAAGATAAAGAGAGTTCAAAATTTTAACTCCCCACGCATGCTTAGTTGGCTTTCTATTTCAGACAGCTCTTTTTTGCTTATTCTTTTTGGGTAATTGTAAATGGGTCCGCTTGGCTTTTCGTTGTAGTATGGACGATTACAGTGTGGGCATCCAGAAGTAAGGAAAGGCTCGCCCATTTGAATAATTTGCAACAGAGTTTGCTCGTCAACACCGAAATCACTTATACAGCCTTCCTCATCAAAGCGCATATCCTCACATCTAGCGATTCCATAAGCTATTAGATGTCTGACAATTTGAATTCGCCTATACCTTTGAATTGGCGGTTGAGGCACAAGCTCTAACGCTGTTCCGGCAATTGGTGTGAAAGCAAAAAGCGCTGGCAGAACACCCATATCTACGCATCGCTGAATAATTTCAACTATTTCCCTTTCAGTTTCTCCCAATCCAACAATTAGGTGCGTGCTAACTTTGCCCTTTCCAAGGATATGAACAGCCTCGCCTAGAAGCTTAAACTGTTTTTCCCAAGAATATGGGCCTCCAGCAGCATGCCCTTTGATCCTGTCAAAAAGTTCTTTCGTGGCAAGGTCTGATGGAATGCCAATTCTCTCAGCTCCAGCCTCGGCCAACTGTCTTATGTTTTCGCTGCTTAGGGGCTGGCATGATATTGAAATTGGAACCTTGGCTTTTTGACGGATTGCCTTTACAAGGGCAAGTAAGTGTGTGAAAACTTTCGGATAGTTTAAGGCTTGGAAGCAAACGCGCTTTATTTTACCATCCTCAAAACCTTTCTCTATTCCATCAAGAACATTTTCTGTAGCGAAAAGAGGCCATGAAACCCGTGAAAGTGCATCAGCCCTACTATGGCTTCCCCTAGCTTGTGAACAAAAGCCGCAGTTTGCAGTGCATTTGCCTTTTCTGTAGGTCATTAAATAGGCGGTCGTAGGTGCAGCGTCAAGCTTCTCGTTTAGAAGCCCAATAACCACAGCTGAGCCTACGGAAACGCGAATAGTCTTTGGCAATCCCTTTTGGAGGCAGGTTGTGTACGATCGTATGCCTACTAGGTTTGAAGCCTGCGATTTTGTTTGGTTTTTCATATGGCCGTTCATTAGTAAATCTCCCATTAAGGCTAAAAACTATTTGGGCTTTCATTCGCCAATCTGTTGGTTTCTAAAGAGAAAAAAACGTGTTTCGCACAAAAAGCAAACATGTTTCTCCAATATACGAGTCGAAATCCTTAAATGCATTTTTTATAGACCCATAGTAAGTGAATTTTATGAAGGGGTTCATTTCAGTTGATATGGAAGGTATGCCCTACGTCGTTACTTTAGGACACTTGAATCTGAAAGGGACATTGTATTCTGAAGCAAGAACAATTGCTACAAAAGTCACACTAACCGTTGCAGAGGAGCTAAATAAGAACGGTTTCGACGAAATTGTCATTGCTGATAGTCACGGCCCCATGGTTAACCTTTTGATCGATGATCTACCGGAATATGTGCAGATTATCAGGGGATATCCTCGACCAGTCAGCATGGTTGCAGGAGTAGAGGATTGCGATGCTGCTTTGTTTCTTGGATATCATGCCAAATTTGGGACTGCAAAATCTACGTTCGACCACACCTACAGCGGTGGAAGCATCAATAAGGTAGAAGTGAATGGCGTAGAAGTGAGTGAATTTCTTTTGAACGGTTATGCGGCAGGAGATTTGAAAGTGCCCGTTATATTGGTCGCTGGAGAGGCTCAACTTCTAAAAGATGATGTTAAGAAATATGCGCCGTGGGCTGAAACTGTCGCTTTAAAACACTCTTTGAGCAGAGTTTCAGCCAAAAGCTTCAGCATGGTAAAAATTCAGAAAGAATTAAAACAAGCCACTAAGCGAGCAGCGACTCACTTTAAGCAAAATAAGGCAAAGCTGCTGGTAGCGAAAAAACCAGTGAAAATTGGGGTAACTTTCTTGGCAAGTCATTTTGCAGATGCTGCTGAATTGTTACCTATAGTCAAAAGAATCGACGGATTAAAAGTGGAATATACTGCAAGCAACCTGATTAAAGCATACAAAACATTTGAACTATTGGCGCTTGCGGCAAGTGGCATATCAGCTATACTTCAAAATTCGCAGTAGTTCGTCTTCGCTGATGGTAGAGTTCACTTTGCTAAAGATTTGGGATTCATAAATAATTTATCCAGATCGGATGAAATGGAATAAAGGGTATGTAAATGCGAAGGTCAAAGCTGGAATCCTATGAGGACGTTTTAGGAGCATTGGTTAAGAAACCTCTGACCATCGATGGCATAGCATACAAAACTAATATGGACTGCATCACCCTTAGGAAACGTCTAGATTACTTAATAAAATATAGTCTTGTTGAAGAACGAATTTCAAGCAAAAAAATACTCTATGCCATCACTGAAAGGGGCGTAGCAGTTTTTAAAACTCTTAACTTTCAGAAGTACCTCGAAATGGTCGCAGACACGATTATGGCAATGGATGAAGCTATACATGTCATTCCAATAATTTCAGAGCGTAACAGCAAAGAAAAATAAGCCGTCGAAAAAACGGGTTCTGTTAACTCTTGGGGTCTTGAATGAATAAAGCTTTATCATGTTAACCAGAGGGACTTTTGGGAATATTACAATGCCACCAGACCACATACAGCATTAAACAGAAAAACGCCAGCACAAAAAGCGCGCGCGCAACCGAAGGTTCTCAAAAAGAGAAAATATAGTTTAGAAAGTAATAAGATTTAAAAAGGCACTTATACTAGACCTACCATGTTATAGGTGGAGGGTACATGGAAACCTCCAAAGAACAACAAGATTCTAAAGAAGATCAGCAACAGATAAAGGAGTTTATCGAAGCTTTCATTGAATACTTGAGAAGTATGGGCACTTTTGCAAAGAAAATCGGAGAAATTGAGACAAAATACCCAAATGCTTTTAAAATGATGGCGAAGATGGTTTCCCCTGAAACTCTTTCAGAATTTATTACAAAAGCTCCACCTGAAATTGTCGTAAAAATGTTCGAATTTCTTCTTAGAGCAAGTAGTCTAAGTGCTAAAATGCAAAAAGGAATGCCTGAACTAACTGCTGATGAAAAAATTGAACTTGGAAATGAATTAATTAAACTAGCTGAAGATGTATCCGCTTTAATGAAAAAAGCAGAGGAATTTTAAATGTATTTTTTACCAGATTTCTCGTTAACCTTCAAGAACCTTGACTTACGAAAAGTCTCAAATTCTATACTTAGCAAGAACTTTGATTTATTGAAAGGAATCTTTAAACGCCTTATTGAAACAGTTTCTCCAGTAGATACTGCTGAATTTATGCTAGAAAGCTCCCTCAAGCATTACTTCCCTAAAGAAATAACTCCAGAAATATCGGCATATTTGTCACGAATTACGTTAAGATCTCTTTTCGGTCTTCCATCAATTGGAATCAGCTCTAGAGACAAAGATGCTATAAGAAAACTAAAGGGATCAATTTCATGGATAAGTAAAAATAAGATAGATGTGACAGAATCTATAAGAAAGATGCGGGAAGGTTAAATGGCAGAATCTCCACTAGCATATGTCGATACCAATATTTTGGTTTCCTATGCTTTAGGAGATGAAAAAGATGAAAGATTTCATATTGCAGAAAAGTTTTTCGGGGATGTTCTTCTAGGGAAATACGTTGTATTGGTTTCTAATTTTGTTTTGTCTGAAACATTGCATACCTTGAGAAACATCGCAACGGAGCAAGTATTCAAAGAAATAAAAACTAAGAAGTCTCAACGAGATTTAATAGAATTGGCTAATTCTTCGGAGTTTAGAAAAGAGGTGAATGACAGAAGCTTAAAGGCATTCAAGACGATACTTGAATACATCACGACTGACCCAGACCATTTTAAAATTGGAGACCTCAAAACAATATATTCAGAAGAAATGTTTTCAAACGCATTAAGAATATTATCAGAAAATTTTGGCATATTTCGTGTATATAGGTATCGATGTCCGAAATGTGATTCCAAAATTGACTGCACCTATTGTGGGTTTAACTGCGAAATTGTTTACAAATCAATTAATGCCCCCGATGTAACTCATGTTCTTATGTCAAGCAGTCTAGGATGCAAGTATTTGTTTACGATGGATCAATATTTCTCTAAAATACCGAAAAAAGAATCCCAGAGTGAGATTATAGTACTTCACGCGACAAAATAAGACTAGCTAAATATCCTCACAAGATCAAACAAGCTCCTCTGGTTAACAAGCCTCTCCGTAAAACGCTTAAGCTCCTTAGAGTTAACAGAA
>CAZNJT010000083.1:0-6121 GCA_964573475.1 uncultured Candidatus Bathyarchaeia archaeon
GCATGTTGATGGTTGAGGGCAGACAAATGCACAAGTCGAAAGGAAATTTTGTGACTATGAAAAATGCGATTGAAGAATATGGGGCAGACGCCACAAGATGCGCACTGTTATTAGCAGCAGAAGGCATGGATGACCCAGACTGGAGAGGCGACAGCGTCAGAGAAATACGTGATAAGCTTGAATCCTTCTACAACTTAGCAAAAAACATAATTGAAAATGCAAAAAGCGAGGAAAATGGACATCTAGAAAAATGGCTCATGAGCATCCTGCAACATCGCATATTTGAAGTGACTGAAAATCTAGAAGAAATGAAAACAAGAACAGCTCTAGAAATAGCCCTATTCGAAATTTGGAACGACTTTCGGTGGTATCTGCGCAGAAAAGGAAAAACAGAATCCCAAACCTTGAAAGAGGCATTGAAAATATGGTTGAAGCTGTTTGCCCCATTCGCACCTCATGTATGTGAAGAATTATGGAGCGAAATGAAAGAAGAAGGCTTCATTTCACTTGCTGAATGGCCACGAATAACTGAAAAACACGTAGATATACCTGCAGAAGAACAGGAGAATCTAATAAAAGAAATAATTGAAGACACTTCAAATGTTTTGAAAGCTACAAAAATTATCCCCAAAAGAATATTCTATTACACGGCATCGTCATGGAAATGGAAAGTCTACCTGAAGGTTTTAGAAAAGTCAAAACATGGCGAAGTGAAGCTAAACGAAGTTATGAAAGAATTCGCTGCTAATAAAGACTTAAACGAAAATATTAAGGATGTTGCAAAATTCGCATCCAAAATTGTAGAAGAAATAAGTAGAGTACCGGAAAAAAGAAGAGAAAATCTGTTGAAGGTTAAAGCATTTAACGAGAAAGATGTAATTGAGGACGCGAGGGGTTTCTTAATGGATAGATTTAAAGCCCAAATTATGGTTTACAGTGAAGAAGACAAGGAACGTTATGACCCTAGACAAAGAGCCGTAATGGCTATGCCCTGTCGACCAGCAATCTACATCGAGTAAGCTATGTCACAAGAATTTTGACATTGAATTCAACGTGCGATCATTAACTTTGACGTGATAGTTTCTTCGTCCGCCACTGGTTGTTGTAACGTAGAAGTCTTTCTCTTCAGAAAGTTTGCTTCCATACAAGAGGGCTAGGATCGTGCGACAAACATTCACTGTAGTCAATTTCTCATTTTTCACTTTCTTCTCAATCTCTTCTTGAAAAATTCTGGGATTAATCGTGTAAACAGTCTCAGAAACTTGCCCCATTCTACTATGATGCATTTCCATCTCTTTTAAAAGAAAATAGACGACATCGTAATATGGTGACTTACGGTTCCTTATGAGTTGCACGTAATTTACAAAAGGGATGGGAATATCCCCTTGAACTTCGGACACGTGCCTCCCCCTACATATCATAGAATCAAACTGGTATTTAAAAGGTTTGAAGAACAATTGTCTATTAGCAAATGATTCAGTTTTCCTTTTTTGGATAAAATTAGGCTTCAATAGATAAAACTATATTCAGCATTTTATATCAAATCTTAAAGGGTCCGTGGCGCAGCATGGATACGTATAAGGCCATAAAGCGCGTCAGCCTTCTAAGTCGAAGCGCTAAAGAAAGCTGAAAGTCCTGGGTTCAAATCCCAGCGGACCCGCCACCTTCTTCGGTTTGCGAACGGAAATTTTAAATTAGTAATGCAATAATAAATGGTAAACACTTTAATGTTTGACTTATCAGTGTATAAGGGATTGTTATGAGCACGCATGCGGATGAGTTAAAGCTTCGTTTGATGACTATTGAACTGCTTAGGACAGCAAAGTATAAGAGAAACATAACATATCGTGAGCTGTCTTCTAAGACCGGTTTGCCTGTGACGGTTTTAAGTAGATATGCAAAAGGCCATGTTTTGCCAAACACTGCAAGGGCGAAACAGCTTTGGAAGGTTTTAACTAAACTTGTTGGTTTGGAGACTGAGCTTCGTAGCAGAATAAAGTTTGATGAAGAAGGTTATTTTGATAATACTGATATTATAAGCGACTTTAACATTCTTCAACAGGCAGCTAATCATGCGCTCGCGAATTTTGCTGGAAAACGTGTAACAAGGGTTTTTACGGCGGCCGTCGATGGAATTCCTTTGGCAACTATGGTTGCTAATGCTCTCGGAGTTAACCTCGTAATAGCGAAGAGAAGCAAAGAAGTTGGAGTTAAGGCTTTTCTGGAGGAAACATATGTGTTGGGCAGAGATTCAGGAGTAACCATGACACTTTACATTCCGAAAGACATTATCAAAAAGCGGGACAGCGTCTTAATCGTAGATGATATGATTAAAACTGGGGAAACACAAGCTGCATTGGTTAATTTAGTTCGAAAAGCGAAGGCTGAAATTTCCGGAGTTTTCTCGCTTATAGCTGTTGGAGAGGAATGGAAGAAGAAGCTGAAGCTTTCTGGTGAATGCCCAATAGAAGTTATCACCTATGTTAAGGCGCCCCATGATTTAAGCACTCATCTTTAACTGGACAAACAGCACATTTTTCCTTCCTACAAAAATCTTTACCAAGCCTAAGCAGCGCTGTTTCCAAATTAATAAAGGATTTTCCCGCAACTTTGTTTTTGGACCAAAAATCCTTCAATTGCTTTAAAACGTTTTTAGCTGCCTCTTCTCTTACTATTCCCATCTTTTTAGCTGCCAGGACCACTAGACTTGTGGGATTCGGATTGGCTTTCTCCCAAACATCACGTAGCTCTCTCAGAAAAACGCTTACTGTGACGTCGCCTATGCCCTTCCCCAAATCCTTTACTCTTTTTTCCAAATCCTGCCCATTGGAAGCTTTACTGTAGAGAAGAGTCAGGCTTCCACCGTATCTTTCCGTGAGATTCTGCATAACTTCCAAGAGTTTGTCCGCGGTTTTGAAATCGTAACGCGTGTAACTGCCTTCATCTAAGATTTTAACCAAGCCATCCCAACCAGTTTCAAGAATGCGCTTTGGTGTTAAAACATTGTATTTCTCAAAGCACTTGTAAGTTTTAACGACTGCCTTTTCTGTTATGGGCGCACCAAACAGTACGGATGCCATAAACCATTTGAAATTTTCCTCATCCTTTCCAGATGAAAGGTCTATGTCTAAGATTTCAGAGTATTTTTGTCCAAAATTTTCAACAAAAGCCTTTAGACTTTCACTTTTCATGTTTTCTTTCACTTTCTAACAAATTTTATACAACTTGTGCATAAACGGTTTACTGAGGTTTACCATTCATGCAGCCGCGAACAATAGAGTGGCGAAATGGAACAGTCGTAACAATAGACCAAACAAGGCTTCCACACGAAACAGTGATTCTTAAGATGAAAGGCTGCAGCGAGGTGGCTGAGGCAATAAAGACAATGAAAATAAGGGGTGCACCGCTTCTGGGGGCGGCTGCAGCCTTTGCCTTGGCTTTAACAGCTTACAACTCGAAAGCAAAAAGTAAAGAGGGGCTGATTAGTGAGTTGGAAAAGGCGGCGGAAATTTTAAGGGGAACACGGCCAACTGCTGTTAATCTTTTTTGGGCGATAGACAGAATCCTGAATAAGGCTAGAAGCTTTGCTGGAAACGTTGAAGGTTTGGCTACTTTTGTTGTTGAGGAAGCGCATAAAATAGCTGATGCGGATGTAATGGCAAATCGTTTGATTGGCAAGTATGGTGCTGAACTTATTAATCATGGAGATGTTGTTTTGACGCATTGCAATGCTGGTGCTTTGGCTACTGTTGAGTATGGCACCGCCTTAGGCGTCATAAGAGCTTCTTGGGAGCAAGGTAAAAAAATTAGGGTTATTGCTACTGAGACTCGCCCAAAATTGCAAGGGGCAAGGTTGACAACTTATGAACTTAAACGGGACGGTATACCGGTTACTTTGATTACTGACAACATGGTTGGCTATGTTATGTATAAGGGGCTGGTTAGCAAAGTGGTTGTTGGGGCTGACAGAATAGTCAAAGATGCAGTTATTAACAAAATTGGAACATTTACCATAGCGGTCTTAGCTAAAGAACACAACATACCGTTCTATGTTGCAGCACCAAAATCCACCTTCGACTTAAAGCACACATCGAAAGATGTTGTTATTGAAGAGAGAAAACCCGAAGAAGTTACACATATGGGTTCGCAGCGAATTGCTCCTGAAGGCATAGACGTTTTGAATCCAGCCTTTGACATAACTCCACTGGAATATGTGACAGCCATCGTTTGCGAAAGCGGCATTTTATATAAGAAGGATTTCGATAAGTTTAAAGCCAATTACTATAAGTGAAAAAGGCAGCTTTATGTTGGTTGAGGGTTTACATGAGCGAGAAAGAGAAAGTATCCAGCATCTCTGGAATTAGGGTTAAAGGTTTACTTGTGGAAAAAGGCGTTAGAATTTCTAAAAACCAGAATGTAGAAGAGATTTCTTCGAGGGGATATGGTGTAGCCGAAAATGATGAGCTTTTGCTTACGTTTTATGAGGCACTTTACCTTCTGGGCAAGGGCTTTTTGGAAGTTGAGGATGAAAAAGGTAAGAAAGTGGATTTTCAAAGGCTTCTGCAATGTTATGAAGTTGTTGATGAGAATGCTTGGGCTAAGTATTTGACTTATCGTGATTTAAGAAGCCGCGGGTATGTTGTCCGGGAAGGTTTCGGTTTAGGTGTTGACTTTCGAGTTTATGAAAGGGGTGAATATGGCAAAGACACGGCTAAGTACCTAATTTTAAGCGTTCAAGAGGGAAAACCGACTTCGCTTGAAGACTTAACCCGTGTTATGGCGCAGTGTCAAAGTCTTAAGAAGGAGTTGGTTTTGACTGTTATGAACCGTAGAGGGGAAATTGTTTACTATTCAGTTTCACAATTAACCCTAAAATGAAGGAGAATTTGGGCATGCCAGCTTTCAAGACTGTTCGTGGAATGAGGGATTTTCTACCCGAAGAAGCAAAAATGATGAAGTATATCGAGGGAAAAGCCAGAAAAATAGCTGAACTTTATGGGTATAAGGAAATTATAACGCCAGTTGTAGAGTTCTACAAACTTTTAGCAGCAAAAGCTGGTGAAGAAGTTCGTTTGCGGATGTACGCCTTCAAAGATTTGGGCGGACGTATGGTTGCTTTGCGGCCTGAGTTAACGCCTTCCGTGGCTAGGCTTGTCGCCACTACTTTGAGAAATGAGCCTAGGCCTTTCAGGCTTTTTTGTATGGGAAGCCTTTACCGGTATGATGAGCCGCAGCAAGGGCGTTACAGGGAGTTTTGGCAATCAAACTTTGAATTGATGGGTTCAAACAAGCCGGAAGCTGACGCTGAAATAATAATGTTGACAAATAGTTTAATGGAAGCAGTAGGGCTGAAGAACTGTGTTTTCAAGGTTGGACATGTTGGAGTTTTGAGGGGTATCCTAAGCCAAGAAAAAGTAGACGAGAAAACAGAGAACGAGGTTATGCAGTTGATGGACAAAAAGCAGTATGATGATGCACTTAAGCTGGTCAAAGGTACTGGTGTATCAGGTAAGTGTGTGGCAACTCTTAGAAAATTGATAGAACTTAAAGGTAGTAAGGTTTTCGAAATTATAGAAAAGATGAAAAAATACGTTAAAAGTTATGAGAAGGCTGTTGATGCTGCAGAAAATCTCCAGGAAATTCTGAAACTTGTTTTAAAAAGCGGATGTGAAATTGACATGACCGTGGATGCTGGTTTTTCGAGGGGACTTGAGTATTATACTGGGATGATTTTTGAAGTGTATGTTCCAGAGTTGGACATAGCGTTGGGCGGGGGAGGAAGATATGATAGACTTATTGAATTATTTGGAGGCGAACCAACACCTGCCGTTGGAATTGCCCATGGAATAGATAGGATAATGATGGCGGTGCAGAGGCAAAAAACTCTGAAAACGGGGGAAGAAAATAGGGTTATGGTGATTCCCGTTAAAAGTGAGTTAAAAGGGGAAGCGCTAAAGATTTCACGGATGCTTAGAGATGCGGATATACCAGTAGAGGTTGAGGTCATGGGGCGAAAAGTGACTAAAGCCTTGGAAGATGCGGATAGAAGAAAAATAAAGTATGCAATAATAGTTGGGGAAAGAGAACTAGAAGAAGGAGCAGTTGTGATTCGAAACCTAAC
>CAZNJT010000084.1:0-5872 GCA_964573475.1 uncultured Candidatus Bathyarchaeia archaeon
GAGCTTTTGGAGCCTATTGGCAGTGATAGTCCGGTTGCCAGGTTTCTTGAAAGCCGTGGAGAAGGCATTCACCACGTTGCGGTGAAGGTTAATGATATTGAGGCAGTTTTGACTGAGCTTAAGAGCAAAGGCGTAACATTGATTGATGATAAGCCTAGAGCTGGCGCTGAGGGCGCAAAGATTGCCTTTGTTCATCCGAAGAGCACGAAAGGCGTGCTTTTGGAGCTTGTTGAAAGGCCGTAGGTTTGTCAATGAAGATGAATATGGATAGGCTTCAGGAAGGCTTACGCACTAAGCGTTTTGGTAGGAACATTCTTTTTTTGCGTGAGGTTGGTTCTACGAATGATTTGGCTAAAGAGTTGGCTGGTTATGGGGCTGTTGAAGGAACGGTTGTTGTTGCGGAAACTCAGACGGTTGGGCGTGGAAGGCTTGATAGAGCGTGGGTTTCGCCTGTTGGTGGTTTGTGGTTTTCTGTTGTTCTTAGGCCTAAGGTTCGTGCGGGTGAGGCTGTTAGGCTTGTGTTTGTGGCTGGTTTGGCTGTGGCTGAGGTTTTGCGTGAACTGTATGGGGTGAGGGTGGAGACTAAGTGGCCTAATGATGTGCTGGTGAAGGGACGAAAAGTTTGCGGCATACTCACAGAAATGAACACGACAGGCGAAAAAGTCAACTATGTCATAGTAGGGGTCGGAGTTAACGCGAACTTTGATGTGAAAAAGGCTTTTCCAGAAGATTTGAAAACGGTTGCTACTTCGCTTGAAAATGAGCTTGGCAGAAAAGTTAGGTTAGAAGAATTGTTTAGGGCTTTGCTTGAGAAGCTGGAAAACATTTATGCTTTGTTTTTGAAAGAAGGTTTTGGTCCAGTTCTGGGGAAATGGAAAACGTATGCGGGCTTTTTAGGCTGCCAAGTGGAAGTGGCAAGTGGAATCGAAAAGTGGGTTGGTCTTGCATTGGATGTTGAGAATGATGGCGCTTTGATTATGAGGTTGGAAGATGGAACAGTAAAACGTGTTTTCGTTGGGGATGCTACTCTGCGGTCAAGATGAGCGGTTATTTTCATTTCGTTCTTTTTCCTGTGATATAGAAGCCTCGTTTTTCGAGTTGTTCGAGCAGTTCTTTTGGTTCCGGGTGCCATTGTCCCCATTTTCTGCAGATGTGTTCTGTCCAGCTGTAATTGTCATATGTGAATGTTTCTTTGCGGTCTCCCTCCAACGGTATTTTTGCGTTCATTTTGCGATAGTAGTCTTGGGCAAGATAGCCCTCATCCATCTGTTTCATGGCTTTCGAAATTGTTTCTTCGTCTAGTTCGGAGTATTTGTCTTCGAATAGGGTGAATTCCATGGGATAGCGTGGTCTTGGCTGTGGGTCTTCAGTGGGGTAGCCCATTGCTAGCTGTACGAGCGGGAAGACTCTTTTGGGCAGGTTGTATTCTTCTGCGATTTTGTCTGCGCGGTACATGGCACTTCCGAGGAAGCAACTTCCAAGTCCAAGGCTTCTTGCTGCGACAACCATGTTCTCAGCCATTAAAGCAGCGTCTTGAATACCAAAGAACAATAGCGTTAAGTCGCTTGTGACTAGTTTCCAGTTTCTTTTCGCCATTATCAGTTCGAACTTATGTGAATCAACGCAAATTGTGAATAATAGTGGAGCTTTGAAAGGGTTGCGTTTTTTGTTTCGTGACAGTAGCACACTATAGTATTGGGAAGCGAACGGCGCCTGTTGCCCTACTCTGACAATTGTTTCTATCACTTCGTCTGAAGGCGTTTCGTTTGTGTATTTTCGGATTGATCTGTGATTGAGCATGGTTTGAATAATGGGATTGAGTTTCATGGCATCATCTTCTTTACGCTTAAATCCAAGATTCTGTTAATATATAACTTTCTTTTGAGAAAGTGATAGAGTATGTTTTTGGCGGGGGTGAGCTTGTGAAATTTGTTGTAGGTTGTGACTTTGACGAGTTCAAGAGATACTTGAGAAGAATTGGGCTGTATACAGAAGAGGGAGAGCTTGAGAAGTTAGAAACTTTGCTCATGAACAAACTGCTTAACCTTATTGTCTGGAGAGAGAATGGTGAGATTATTGGTCATGCGATTTGGCATGAAACTAATACTGAGGAGCATAGAAAGGGCGATCCTAGAGACAAAGAGGATAGAAAGATATTAGAGAAGCTTCTTGGTGGGAAGAAGGATTTCGTTGAGCTTCATGAAGTTTGGCTGACGGAAGAGCACAGAGGAAAAGGTTATGGGAAGAGGTTCTTTGAGTTCTTTGAAGAGTTCATTAGGAACAGGGGCTATGAGTCAATAATTTATTATGCATATCATCCTGCTGCAATAGCTATATGTCGTCAGCGCGGATATCAAGAAGCCTACGGAATTGAGGAAACAGGACCGAGAGGTGAAGTGGAAACGTGTTATGTATTTTACCTTTCGCTTAAAAAGAACTTGAAAGGGTAATATATACATAAATTTTGTGTATACAAATAGAAAAGTGGGATTTGCGTTTCGCATCGTTAATCATTTTTTGCCATCTGAATAATAGCACACGTTTTCCATAGGTTCTAAATATTCGGTGAAGTAATATACTCATCAATTTGAGGGAATAATAATGACAGCTATAAAAGAGCCTAGTGTTGATGAGAAGATTAAGCGTTTAAGAGAGTTAAGCGAACAAGCCAAACTTGGCGGAGGACAGAAACGAATCGAGGAACAACACGCCAAAGGAAAATTGACAGCAAGAGAGCGCATTGAGCTTTTATTAGACCCGGGCAGTTTTAACGAACTCGACCAGTTTGTTGTGCACCAGTGCACAGAATTCGGCATAGCTGACCGTAAAATCCTAGGTGATGGCGTCGTAACAGGCTACGGTACAATAGACGGCAGACTCGTCTACGTGTTCTCTCAAGACTTCACGGTCTTCGGCGGTTCACTAGGCGAAATGTTCGCAAAAAAAGTCTGCAAGTTAATGGATTTAGCGCTAAAAACAGGTGCTCCAGTAATAGGCTTAAACGATTCAGGCGGAGCACGCATACAAGAAGGCGTGGCAAGCCTCGCAGGCTACGGTGACATATTCTTCCGAAACGTTATAACCTCAGGCGTCATCCCGCAAATAAGCGCAATAATGGGACCGTGCGCAGGCGGAGCCGTCTACTCGCCAGCCCTAACCGACTTCATAATCATGGTGGACAAGACAAGCCACATGTTCATCACAGGCCCAGACGTAGTCAAAGCCGCACTGGGACAAGAAGTAACATTCGAAGAACTTGGCGGAGCAATGGTGCATAGCCAAACAAGCGGCGTCGCGCATTTCATTGCAAAAGATGAGCAGCACTGTATTCAAATTATCAAAAAGCTTCTAAGCTATTTGCCAAGCAACTACTTGGAAGACCCGCCAGCCATAGAGCCAACAGACGACCCGAATCGAACAGACGAAACCCTAGTACGCATACTTCCAGACGACCCAGACAAACCCTACGACGTAAAAGAAATCATAACGCGCGTAGTTGACAACGGCGAATTCTTCGAAATTCAGCCACTCTGGGCACAAAACATCGTAATAGGCTTCGCACGCCTAAACGGCAAAACCATAGGCATAGTAGCCAACCAACCCGCACACTACGCAGGCGCATTAGACATAAACAGCAGCATGAAAGCAGGAAGATTCATACGCTTCTGCGACTGCTTCAACATCCCAATAATCACATTCGTAGACGTCCCAGGCTTCCTTCCAGGCCTAGAGCAAGAACATGGCGGCATAATAAAACACGGTTCCAAATTGCTATACGCCTATTGCGAGGCAACAGTGCCAAAAGTCACCGTAATACTCCGCAAAGATTATGGCGGCGCTTACGACGTGATGGGCAGCAAACACAGCGGAGCAGACTTAAACTACGCTTGGCCAACAGCCGAAATCGCCGTAATGGGACCGCACGGAGCAATAAACATAATCTTCAGAAAAGAAATAGCCGAAGCCAAAGACCCAGAACAGAAACGAACAGAACTTGTAAGCGAATACCGCCAAAAATTTGCAAGTCCCTACATAGCTGCACAGAAAGGCTACATAGACGAAGTAATCGAACCAGCAGAAACCAGACCCAAGCTTATCAGCGCATTAGAAAGCCTAACCACAAAACGCGAACCAAGACCAACAAGAAAACATGGAAATGTGCCGTTATAAGGTGTAGTGTCTGTTATGGACGATAAAAAGATTCTTGTTTCCGATTCTCTGCAGGAAACGCTTTGGCGTTTGGAAGAAGTGCGTAAAGCCTTCAGGAGAAAATCTGATATATATGTTAAAGAAGCGCTGGAATGGGTTCTATCAAGACAAGGATTGGAGGGCTCTTATCATAATCTATTCTTGCCAACAAGCCAAGACCTTACTCAAGGAGTGCATCTACCCACAGGCGAACACATAAAAACCAACGCAGCCACGCGGCATATTCTAGGCGAAGAGGCACTTCGAACCTTAATTGTTTGGAACCTTGAATCATCCAAACCCGTCAAAGAAGCAACTAAAGGCTTCAATCAAATCATAGAAATAGGAGGCAAAAATGGAAGCTATTGCTGCTACAATTGCACAATAGCCTTTCTTCGAACGCTTGCAGTCACCAAAACCGATGCAAGAGACGAAATACTTGATAAAGGCTTGGACAAAATAAAGAAGGCACAATCGTCTGATGGACGGTGGCGTGGTTTTCCCTTCTATTACACATTGCTTTTCCTATCCGAACTTGATTCACCATATGCAAAAAATGAACTGAAACACGCTAAAAAAGCTGCGGAAAGGCTTTTGAAACACTATAGCGGTAGCGATAGAATATCTCTCTTCCGACGGCTAGCATTAAAGGCAGCATCAAACGTTATTTAACAACAAAACAATCGATAATATGGTGTGCTGATGACAGACAAAGCAAAGTTAACTCGAAAACAGATAATTAAGGCGCTAGTAGAAGCCTCAAAACCACTTGATTATGTCCACGCCTTCTATGAGGGAGGCGCTGCAGCCTTTAACCGCGTCGACGAATGGTCCGACCTAGACCTTTACTTAGTTGTAGATGACGAAAAAGTGAATGAGACATTTCTTATCGTCGAAAAAACTTTGAAGTCGCTATCTCCCATCAAACAGAAGATTGATTTGCCACAAACCCCGTGGCCGGGTGTTTCTCAGGCTTTTTACAGACTGAAAGACGCAAACGAGTATCTTATCATTGACCTTTGTGTTTTGAAGCTCAGCAGTTCAGAAAAGTTCCTAGAGCCAGAGATACATGGTAACGTTGTATTTTACTTCAACAAATCTGGCAAGGTTAAGCCTCTGCAATTTGACAGCGAAGCGCTGGTCAAGAAAGTGCATGAAAGATTGGATAGGTTGCAGGCAAGATTCGACATGTTCAACAACTTTGTACAGAAGGAGATCAACAGAGACCATCTTCTCGAAGCCATAGATCTTTATCATGGTGTTACTCTTGCTGGACTAGTTGAAGTTTTGCGAATTAAGTACAACCCTATACATTACAATTTCAAGATGCAATACATACATCACGAACTTCCATCTGAAGTAATCGAGAAACTTGAGCATCTCTATTTCGTCAAGGACGCGAAGGATCTGCAAGAAAAATACCACGAGGCAATTAAGTGGTTTAATAGGACAATGCAGGAGATCAATCAAAAAGAGATGGAAAGGCTAATAGGAACATGATCGGGTTTTGCGCGCGTTAGAATATGATCTCGCCACTTATCTTTACTCTGCCATTTTCGATTGGCACGCCCTCTTTTTCTACTAGCTTCCTTCTAGACTCGGCTGCACTCTTTTCTCCTCCAAACCTGCCGTCAGACCTGACAACACGATGACAAGGAACAATAGGGTGAAGCGGATTCTTGTG
>CAZNJT010000085.1:0-5845 GCA_964573475.1 uncultured Candidatus Bathyarchaeia archaeon
AGAACTTCCTCCACTTCTTCTTATACGCCGCCAACTCCGCCTGCTTCTCCGGCTTTAACACATAACTTTCCACCAAAAAAACACTCAACCAATCACCTCCTCCAAACAGAACCAGCATACAAATCTACTCCCCATCAGCTTTTATGATTTACGCCCAAAAAACACAAACAACCCGAAAACCATAGCCTAAAGCATCATTTTTTCATCTAGCCCAAATCAAGTCTTTTCCATTACACATAAACATTATAAAGCTTTCAGCACAATACCATTGCGCCAGAGGTGAAATAAAAAATGCTGTTCATAGCAATAGTAAACTGCATTCCTGAAAAAATGAAAGAACTAGCCCAATTTGCCAAAACCCGAGGACCAACAAAAGGAACAAAAATAATCAGCAACTACGGAACACCAGTAGGCAAAGGCATCACCATCCTAGAAGCTGACACCGAAGAAGCCGTCTTCGCATACTTCTCCCCAATGCTACAATTCTTCAAAAACATCGAAGTCTACCCAGCACTACCAATGGAAAAAGTAATGGAATTCGCAACACTAATCAAACACTAAACCTCGATACGCAAACTGAATTATCTCTTCAGCAAGAAAAATTTAAAACATTTTCGAGAAGTCATCATAAACTTTCCGTCCATGCCCAACAAACAAAACAACCACCCTATTCTTGCCTCTGTCAATCTCGTAAACAGCCTGATAATCACCCACCCGCAAACTCCAAAAATCAGAAAACCTCAAACGCTTCCCAACCCTCCCCGGACTATTTCTCAGCTCCCTCAATCTCTCAACAATCCTTAACCTAACAGGCTCTTCAATCCTCTCCAAAGCCTTAGCCGCCCTCGAATGCAAAAACACGCTAAAAGCCAACTAAAACTCCTCTAAAGAAACAAGAACCTCAGGATGCTTCCTCGCCTCTTCGCTCCGCCTCATCAGCATCCTAAAAAACTCACGCGTCCTCTCCCTCTCCTCATAAAAACTAATAATACTCTTTATAGCGTCGCTTCGACTCTTAAACCGCCCCTCCGCTACCCACCTGTCTATCTCCTCAAGCATCTTTTCAGGCAATCTAAGCTGAACTTGAGCCATGAAACCTCACTGTAAACAGTATTGTTTACAAAATACTTAAACATTTCCCCAAAAAAACTCCGTCTTCACCAAATTAACCCATTAAAGATTCAAAAGCGATAATTAGGTTTATTAAAAACATCTTAGACTGTAATATTGACGAAATCGAAGTGTGGCTGAAACATGGGACAACGAAAGGATCCAATGAAAGTATTCAACGAAGTCCTTAGGAAACACGATCAAGTTTTTCGCGAACTAAACAGCGGATCCAAAAAGGCTGCTTCGCAAATTAAGATTTGAGTTATTGAAGTTGCACTTGCACGACGACTACTTTTACACGCTATGCAAGACTGCAAAATAAGAATGACTTGAAAACCGCTAATGGCACGTCTGAACTCTCTTTTCGGTCTTCCAGATTTGGAGTCAATGCCCCAATCATTTCTTGGCGGATTGATGAAGCCCTATCAGGTTTCCGTCAGGGTCTGCAATTGTAGCCATGGCGTTTCCGTTTTCCTTTGACTTTGGAACGATAACTTTTCCCCCTAATTTTACAACCACTTCGAGCGTTTTGTCAATGTCATCGACCGATATGTAAACAAGAACGCCTAGCGGTTTTCCTTGAGGAAATCGCCACATACCGCCGCCAGGTTTTTCGCCGGTGTCAATGAGCCAATATGCCCAGTCTTTGTTTTCATCGCCGGTGATTTTCCAATCAAACAAGTTTCCATAAAAATTCCTGGCCTTCTCCAAATCTCTTACTCGTATTTCAACCCAGTTGAATCTATTTGTCGTTTCCATCACCTCCCATAAATTAAAAACACCCTCTGACCTATTGCATAAAACACACTTCTGGATTTAGATTTTGCGATTATCCCAAAAGCCGCACTGCAATATACGGGTAATGTACGAGGACGCTTGGTTAGTCTATACTCTGTACATCTAGGACATTGTAACCTCGTATTCTCCTTCGCTATGAGGACCAATTCCCAGCTTCACTGCATGTTCTATTTGCACTAAGTCCCAGACGTTTTTACCCGCCAAACCATTGCCAGGATAGCTTTGAAGTATCTTCACACCTTCCACATCTATTGCCACTTGATTGCCTGAGGCAAGAATTAGGTTAGGTTCCCGCAGTTCGCCTTTTGCTGGACCGCCAGTAATGAATACTTTTCTCGCATCCATTATGATTAAATCGGGCTTAACTACCAGAGATAATTCTGCAAGTTTCTCTTGAAGATGCCGAGCGTGAAATGCGATTTGGTCGAAAAAAGGTTTAACAGATCCCATTGAAAGTTTGATGGCTCCTGTAAACTCTGCTGCATGATGCGTTTTTATGAGCGGAACGTAAACAATTTTCTCTATTTCTAGAGCTTCTTTGGCAAGCGAAACCTTGCGCAAATATTGACCCCCAGGAACCTTAACACGCCGCCAACCTTTAAAATCAAACATTGCATGCCAACCGTCTTTCCCGAACACTACAACCTCGGCTCCAGCTTCTTCAGCAACTTTGACAATACCTGCTTGTTCCAGAACTTTGCGGCTATGGAGAAAGGCGGTTCTCTCTCCTAAAATCACTTTTTCTGCTCCAGCCTCGTAAAGCATCGCGATAACAGCTTTTATGAACTCGGGGTCGCTTGAGCCTGGATATGGATCAGCAGTGTTGTAATTAGGTTTTAGAAGGATGATGTCTCCCTTCTGTACAAGTTTTTGGATTCCGCCAATAAGCGAAACAGAAAGCTCAATCGACTTTTTCAAGTTTCCTTCGTATGCAACTTTGCTAACAAGCGGGCGACTATTACGGACAAATAAGTTTTGTTTCATTTACGTTCACTTTTTCTTTATCATACATTTGACACGGAACTGCATAAAAGTTCCTAGAAATAAAAAGGGGAAACATGATTTTGGATTATATTTTCGTTTTTCTTAGGGCTTTTTTCTTCACGCATAGGATTGCTGGTATGGCGAGAACCATGAATAGTGGCAAGATTAGGCTTGATGGGAATTCAGGGACTACTTGGTATGTGCAGTACTCTGTTCCGTCTCGGGTTGCGTTGTTTCCCGCCTTGTCATAAGCAACTATCTTAAATCTCACATACGTCCCTGCTGGTTGTCCCGGAATTGTCGCGTTGCAAAGGCATGATGTTGAATTGTAACTCATAGGTTTGGCAGCCCACGTTAAGCTGTTGTTCAAATTATAGTATAGAGTCACGTTTTTTACTCCACTTTCCGCATCGGTGACGTTAACGAAAGCCTTTACTTCTTGATTTGGCAGGACAACGTCTTCTGGCACTCGAGAAGGAATGCCTATTATCGGCCTGTTGCTGTCTTCAATGAGTTCTATGGTAAAGTTTGCTTTTGCGCCTATCCTATCGGTGTAAATGTAAGCAATATAATTTACACTATGAGTTCCGACTGAGCCTGAGATCAACCCTTCAACCTCTATAATTATATTGCATGACATGGAAGAGTTTGCTATTAACATCCAACTTGCTGTCGAATTGGCTCCAGCCTGCAAAAAGCCCGTGCCTAATGTTTTCTTTCGAGTTTCCCCTGGGGCTAATGTTAGATTGGCAGGCAAGGTTATGGTTGCGTTGCATGACAAGGCAGTATAGCTTTTAAGGGCGTTTGGGAGTGGCTGCGGATAAGCAATTGTGGCGTTTATTTGGAATGGTGTTTCGGGTTTGATGTAGGTTGGTGCCGAAATGTTTATGGTCCACGGTGAAGTGTAAAGCGCCCAGTTGTCATAGTAGGACCAAAGGTCTAGGAATGCAGTGTAGTTGAAGGTTATGTATGCACTGCCATACCTTCCGCCCCATTCTGGCTTGTTCCATGGATCATGCAGGAAAATATGAGTTTCATTGTAGCCTGTTACAACACGATAATGTGTTGAAATATGAAAGTTACTGTACCACATAAGCAGAATAAGAGGTTTATCTTCGTCTATGTAACTCTTAAGTTGTGTTAAATTCATGTTGTGATTTTCAAAGGCTGCATAGCCTAACTTGCGTAGAGTATAGCCTATAATGTTTTTGTCATGAATCTCGTCGCCCATTGAAGTGCTGATGTTGCTGAAATGGGCGGCTCTCCGCAACTCGTCAGTAAAAGTCGAATAAACAGGTTCGCCTATAGTTCTTGCAACATCCGCAATTTCAAACTGGTTAATGTCTTCGCCATAATAGTGAAAAACCATTTCAAGGCAAGCTGGACCACAATAATAATCTATATCTTGATAGTGGAAAGGAACAGTAATTAAATGTACGATACCATGAACATCTAAGTAAAACGTGTGCAGAACATCCGCAACCAAATTTACCACAAAGTTAAGTGATTCTCCGCAGCGGTTCTTAAAGGTTGAATCGCTCCAGTTATAGTTCTCATCCATCCACCCGCATGTTAAACCTCCATCACCATCGAAAGTTGTATCATTCGCAAGGGCAAGTGTAGCGTGATATGCGAAAATTTCGCTTAAAACACCGTCGAAAGCGAGAAATGTGTTGAATTCATCTGTATAGTTGTTTGTTCTCGCGTTAACGTAAGTTTCATAATCGCTGTGATGCGTCTCATTTCCCCAGTCAGTTTCCGAACCCATCACGTGGCCAAAAACTGCGACATCAGCAATATAATGCGTCATTACGCCAAGCGTTTTCGCTGCATTAGCCAAGCCTCCAGCCTTGAAAATTTTAACCGCTGTGCCGAATTCTTCTTGGGCCCTCACTGCAGAGGCATCATCTTGTAAGGAACCATTAGCGAAATAGTAAACATGATGCTTGGTCTTGTCACCTATACCGCCTGGAACTGTCCCATTGTCAGGCAGTTCAGTTCCATACAGGTAATTGGCAATATTATTAAGGATGAACTGTTTTTCCTCGAAGGGCAACCAGTCTAAAGCGTGCTGTGCAATCCAGTCATGCGTCCCATATTTTGGATTAGACGGGTCATCACTATAACCGCCATTACTCCAACCAAAAACTGCCACAAGGCTAACGCTTGCTCCGAACAGAAGACTTGACAAGGTGACAGTAACTAGAAATGCAACATGCTTCTTTAACAAGCTAACTCACCTTTACACCATTATTATTGGCTATAAACTTAAAATTTGCCCTTATTAGAAAAGCAAAGAATTTAAGGACTTAACATTCTAAGGTGAGATTGGGACCGACAACAAGGCTTAAATAATGTATGCGCTATTAGGTTTAGTTCTTAAATCTTGGATTTAATTGGGGGTGAAGATGCATGGTTAATGAAGGAAGAGGGCGCATTTTCAGAAGAAAAGACGGCAAATACTTGATTTATCTACCATTGGACTTAGCTGAAGACAGCATGTTCCCATTTAGAGGCTCCGACTCCATACTTGTAAAAGTGAGCTTCAAACTTGGAGACACCAAACTGCTCATAGAGCAATGGAAAGAACCAGAAGAACCAAAACAGCAATAAAACAATCAAGACATAAACGCTGAAAATACTTCCATAAAAGACGTTTTGCAGCACCCCTTTATTTAATCCACGATTCTTCCAAAGACAGATTATAACAAGGTTTGTAGATCCAGTTTCATCATTTAGCGCGCGCTAGGGTGTTGCTAAATTCTGAGAGTTGACGTGTTCTTGTCCAAGCCCGTTTGAGTTTGGATGTTACTATGTTTGAGTATGGAGGAAACCGAGAGTTCATGTGTCATCTTGTCGAAGCTGGACTTGGACGACGTCGAGGAAGTGGTGTGCCAGGTTTATCATAGTGATGGCTCAGTGGGCAGGCCTCCTAGAAAGCCTATGGGCATCT
>CAZNJT010000086.1:0-5734 GCA_964573475.1 uncultured Candidatus Bathyarchaeia archaeon
CTGCCAGGCTTGATTAACTGTCACACGCATGTTCCCATGACTCTGTTTAGAGGAGTAGCTGAAGATCAAGAGTTGAATATTTGGCTGAAGCAAACTATTTGGCCTTTAGAGGCTAAGCTTAGGCAGGAGGACGTGCATGTTGGAGCCCTTTTAGGCTGTTTGGAAATGATCAAAAGTGGAACGACATGTTTTGCTGACATGTATTTTCATGAAGGCATGATTGCAAAGGCTACGGAAAAAAGCGGATTAAGGGGCGTTCTGGCACAAGGCATATTTGAAGCCGGAAACAAGATGCGAGGCGAAAAAATGCTTGCTGAAAGCGTAAATTTTGTCAAAACTTTCAATGGATACGCTAATGATAGGGTGAGAACAATGCTTGGCCCTCATGCGGCTTACAGTTGTAGCCAAAACTTGCTCACAAAGATCAGTAAAAAGGCTTCGAAGTTAAATGTTGGTGTGCACATGCATTTGGCTGAATCTAAAGCCATGTTTAGGGAATTTGAGAAGAAATATGGTTTCGGCGAGGTTGAATTTTTAGACAAAATGGGGTTTTTGAACGGGCATGTTCTCGCCGCCCATTGTATAAGTCTGTCAAGGGAGGATATGCTTATCCTTTCTAAATGTGGCGTTAATGTGGTTTATGTTCCTGTGGCTAACATGAAACTTGGTTTAGGCGCAGCAAAAATAAAGGACTTAACCGATTTGGGTGTCAATGTGAGTTTGGGAACGGATGGGCCTGCTAGTAATAATTCCCTTGACATGTTTGAAACCATGAAGATTGCGGCTTTACTTCAAAAACTCACCTATCAGAATCCTAAAGTTATGCCAGCCTACGAGGTTTTAAAGATAGCGACAATAAATGGCGCTAAAGCTTTAGGACTGGGGGAAAGCATCGGCTCCCTTGAAGTAGGTAAGAAAGCCGACATAATATTGGTTGACCTTTCAAAGCCTCACCTAAAACCCTTACATAACATCTACGCAAGCATTCTTTACTCTGCACGCGGAAGCGATGTGGACACTGTTATCGTTGATGGAAAAATATTGATGGAAAATAGACAAGTGAAAACTTTAGACGAGCGAGCTGTGATGGAAAAAGCCGAAAAAACTGCCTTAGACTTGCTATCACGGTAAATCTTATTTAGTTGCTTGGTCATTGTATCTGCTTCAGCGTCTGGTATAAAAATGGCGCCAATAATTAGGATTGAGAACCTTACTAAGAAATTCGGAAACTTTGTGGCAGTTGACAGTCTAAACTTGGAAGTTGAAGAGGGAGAAATTCTTGGGCTTCTTGGGCCCAACGGGGCAGGGAAAACAACTGTCATTCTTATGATTGCAACTGTCATTAGGCCTACGGAAGGTACGGCTTTGGTTGGCGATTATGACATAAGAAAGAATCCGGACAAAGTGCGTGGGCTTCTGGGCATAGTGTTTCAGGAGCCTAAGATGTTGTGGGTTGCCACGCCTTGGGATATAGTGAACTGGCACGCAAAGGTTTGTGGGTTGTCAACTCAAGAGCGGAAGCAAAGGGTTAAGGAAGTATTAGATGCTTTAGATATGTGGGAGCCTCGGCACAAGAACGTTCATGCACTTTCAGGCGGCATGCGCAAACGGGTTGAAATGGCTAAAGTTCTGATTCAAAGACCCAAGATTGCAATAGTTGACGAGCCAACTGCCCAAATTGACATAGTAGGCAAACATAAAATATGGAACATGCTCCTTGAACTCCGCGACGAAGGAAGCACAATTATCCTTGCCACAAATGAGCTTTACGAGGCTGATCAGCTTTCAGACCGCGTTGGAATATTGCACAGGGGCAAGTTGCTCGTGTGTGATACTCCTAAGAAGCTAAAGGACAGCATTCTGGGCGGCGACATTGTTGATGTTCAACTTGAAAAAGACGCTCCAGAGCAAATCGTTAAAGAGCTTAAAGGTCTAAAAGAAGTTGTCGATGTCATGCAAGTCAAGCCGACTAACTTGCGCCTTTACTTGAACCGTGTTGAAGAAGTTGTTCCACAAATAATGAACTTGTTCATGAAGAACGATGTCCCAATTACCTCCATACGTATGAGTGAGCCAAGCCTTGACGATGTATTCGCGCATTACACAGGTTTAACCATTGAAGAAGCACAGAAAAATGGAGAGTGAACCGTAAACGAACAAGCTTCTTTTGGTGGTTGAGAGAGACATACGCCTATTCTTTCAATATAAATTTCTAATTATAATGCGAGCCATATGGTTCGTTTCACAAATAGCTTTGTTCGGACTCATCGCCTCGCGCATGATGAGCGTTCCAAACTACTTTCAATACTACGTGGCTGGACTTTCTGTGATGACGCTTTATTCAGCCGCAATATTCATTGGATTCGACATTTACGAAGAAGCAGAACACGGCGTCTTCGAATACTTGCTCAGCTTGCCAGTTTCTAGGAGACAGCTGGTGGTGGGGCGATCAATCGGCGGGGGTCTCAGATCTTTCATATACGTTGGACCGTTAATAGCCGTGTCATTGTATGTTATCGGTTCCATCAATCCGATTAACTTCTTAGTTGCTCTGTTTGCACTTTTCCTATTCTCTTTCGGCGTCTCTGGCATGAGCATAACAATAGCTGTAATGATAAAATCTAGCGACCGCTTCGACATTTTGATGGGCGTCCTAGACGCCTTAATCGTTCGCTTAAGCACAGCTATGTATCCTTTGGCAGTCGTGCAAGCAGCCAACCCCCTTTACGGCGGACTTGCAAGTTTAAACCCTGTAACTTTCGTTGCAGACTTGTTCCGTTGGGGCGCAGCAATAATAACGCTTGACAATCCACTGTTGCCGTTGCTTGGCGTGATTGCGTTCTTTTCACTGTTCACCTTTGTTGGCATAATAATCTACGAGCGACGCATAGAGGGAGGAGGATGGCAATAAGTGAAAGGCATAATCCGTATGGTTGAGCATGATTTTAGGAACTTCTTCCGATACAAATGGTGGCTTGTAGGCTTAATCAGCATGAACCTAGCGGACTTGTTCATAATGGCTATCGTTTACAATCAAATGTTAAGCAGCAACGTGCTAAAGGAAATCAAGAGCTACTTCAATTTTTTTGCACCCGGGCTAACTATAACAGGCTTGTTCGCTTCAGCGTTTATGATTGGGCGCGAGGTAAACATGGAACGCCGAAGAGAGATACATCAGTACATGCTAAGTTTGCCTATGACTAGGCTTGACTTGGCTATTGGACGTGTGCTTTCAGGAGGACTACGGGGCATGGTTTACATGTCGCCCTTGTTGCTAACTTGTTTCGTGTTCCTAGGATTCCCCACAGTATCGCAGCTGCTTCTAATCTTGGTAGTTCTGTTTTTCTTAGCCATCGGCATTTCCGGCTTAAGCATCGCCATTGCCGTCTCCACATCAAGCCTTGAAAAATTTATCACGGCAAGAGGCCTAGTTTACTATACACTGTTCTTCTGCAGCAGCGTCTTCTATCCACTCTCTCTGATCCAAGATTTGGGCCGTGATGGTAAATTTCCGATGATATTAGTGAATTTGGCGGAGGTTAACCCTTTGACTAACGGTTCAGACATGATTCGCTCTTTTCTGCTTGGTACCCCGCCTTTTTCCCCAAACATGATTCTCAGCGTTATAGTCTTTTCAACAATTTTCACACTTGTCGCGGCGTTCGCCTATATCGAAATAATAGAACGTACATAATGCTCAAACACTGAAATTTTCCTGTATTTTCGAGGTTAAATTTATGAATGTGAATAACGTATCTTCTTTTCTTCCGGCCTCCACAAGTTTGATTTGAAGGTTAAATCAATGAGTGAAGTGAAAGCCATCTTTGAACCGCGAAAGGTTGTCCTAATAGGTTCAAGCGTGATTCGGGAAAAAGTCGGAATGACTTCGCCTCAGCTTTTCAAAGATGTCATTTACAACATGGAGAAATTTTTCTGTGGAAAAACGTATATCTTGGACTTGGATGGGAAAGCAGGCTATAACAAACTGGATAAACTGCCTGAAGTTGCAGAGCTTGCAGTGATAATGCTTCCGCCAAAGCAGTCTATTGTTCAAGCGGAAAAATGCGCGAAGATAGGCGTCAAAGCCCTTGTCATGATTACTGGCGGATACAAAAACCAGCAGCGTCAGCAACTGCTTAAACTCAGAGAAGAATATGGCATTAGAATTTTGGGACCTAACACGATTATGGGCGTAATAAACACTGTCAATGGGTTAAACACAACCTTTGAAAGGAATGTTATGCCTAAAAAGGGAAACATTGCAGTTATTTCGCAAAGCGGTGGAGTTGGTGCATGCATACTTGATTGGGCATGCTTTTACAACATTGGCATAAGCAAATTTGCTTTCATGGGAGACAAAATAGACGTGGACGACGTTGACTTATTGCAATATTTCAGAAAAGACAAAAATACAAAGGTTATATGCCTATACATGGAAGGCGTGAAAAATGGGAGAAAATTCATAGAAGAGGCAAGGAAAATTGTTAAGGAAAAGCCAATTCTTGCCTTAAAAGGTGGAATAACACAAGAATCAGCCCAGAGAGCCAAGTCCCACACGGCCTCAATTGCTGGTTCAGACGAAATTTTTGATGCAGCCTTTAAGAAGGCTGGAATAATACGAGTTGAAAACATAGAAGAATTGATGGATGCAGCCGTAGCCCTTTCAAAGCAGCCTCCAATGTTAGGAGATAATGTGGCTATCGTAAGCAATGTAGGCGGACCAGCAATACTGGCTGCAGACGCTGTTGTAAGAAACAACTTGAAACTTGCAAGTTTATCGGAGAAAACTAAAACGGAAATCGAAAATCTGTATTCAGGCGTGGACGCAACTAACCCCATAGACATGATAGCTGACGCCAGAGCCGATCGATACAAGAAAGTGCTAGATTTGGTGCTTGCAGACAAACAAGTAGACGGTGTCTTGATAATAAACATGCTTAAGTCCTGCTTCTTCGAACCAAAAGACGCCAAGGTCATTCCAAAAATAGCAGCGAAATATCTAGACAAACCAGTTGTGGATGTGCCAGCTGGTGGAGAAGACTTTGCACTCGTGTCCCGGGTATTGGGCAGTACGAGGATTCCGTTGTATAATTTGCCTGAAAAAGCCGTTAAGGCTCTAAAAGCTTTGAGAATTTATGGTAAAATTGTTGAAAAGCATTAACTATATTTCGTAGATGCATAGATTCTATTTGTGGTTGTCGCCTTCCTTTAGGTGAAACATTGGTTCAACATTCAAAACGCATAAACGAGGAACTATTTGGGCAAATTCTTGACTTTTGTAGACACGTCGCTGGCTCTTGTCAAATTACAGCAGCATGCATATGCAGTCATTACGCTTCAGGATTATCCAATGCAAAAACACCGATGCAAGTTTTGCTTGTAATTCGTGGCTTCCAGCCTAGGCTTATGAATTATCTGAAGGTTTTCGATGAAAGAAACATAATCGTTCTTGCTGTTGATAAAGGGGTTTTTGAAATGGATGTTGACAGAGGATTTTTGGGCGAAGCCTTGGCTAGCGGACTAATTTTTCCATACACGCCTTTAGTGAACGAAGTTTACTTGCATGTTCAAGAGGTTAAATTGAAAAAACGCCTAATCCTTGAACTTTTAGAAAACCTTATTTTGGATTTCCCAGAACTTTCCTACGAGATTCACATAAAACCTGAATATTTCATGTATGAAACCATGCTCGTTAGAGCCCGACTTTTTCCGCCAATGATATACAATTTGCTGA
>CAZNJT010000087.1:0-5690 GCA_964573475.1 uncultured Candidatus Bathyarchaeia archaeon
TAAGCCATATCATGATACAAACGTGCGTTTTCGACACTTTCAGGCTCGGCTTCCAGAATCTTCGAACACTCTTCATGATGTTCCTTGGCTTTTTCAGCATCACCCATCTTGTCCCAAAGAACATTCGCCATCTTCCTGTGTAGCGTTGCAGTCTTTCCTTTCTCCTGTAACTTGGTCCACAATAGTAGGGCTTCATTCCAATACTTCATGCAATCCTCATACTCACCAACGAGCTTCTTGATGTCTCCCAGCCGCTCTAGAACACGCCCTTTCTCTTGAAGTTCACCTTCCTTCTCTTCAAGAAGCCTAAGGGCAGACTGGAAGTAGGAAGCAGCCTCACTATTGGCATAAATCTTTGCAGCCCTGTCTCCAGCTTTCAGGAAATATTCAAGCGCCTTATCTTTGTCTCCGCTCTCAAGAAAGTGTAAGGCTAATTCTCCAAAATGCTCATCAATCTTTTTGGCGTAAACCTTCTCTAGGGCAGATCCCACAACACTATGAAGCTTCTTACGCCTGAAAGGACTAACCTCCTCATAAACAACATCTCGCACGATGATGTCAGCAAAGGAACACACGTCTTCTCCACGAATAACCCTATGCTTAACCAATCCTGTTTTGAGCAGTTTCTCAATTATCTCAAGCAGTTTGTTCTCTTCAATACCAGTAACTCCACACAGAGCCTCACAAGAAAAATCATTCCCAACAAAAGAAGCCAAAGTCAAAACATCCTGACACTCATCATCCAATCGACTCACTCTCGCCTTCACGACGCTCTTAACAGTCTCAGGAAACTCGATACTCGAAACCTCTTTAATCCCCCATTCATCCTCCTCTCGATAGATTACCTCCTCTTCTTTCAGCGATTTTATCACTTCCTCCGCGAAGAATGGGTTGCCTCTCGTTTTCTCATAGACCAACCTGCAAAACTCTGTCGGAACGTCGTCTTGCTCCAACATCTGCCTAATCATCTCCGAAATCTCATTCAGAGACATCCGCTTCAAAGAAACAGACTGCAACAAACGTTCCCTGTTCAATTCCGCCAACACTGGAGACAGCGGATGCTTAGAATCAATGTCAGTGCTACGATATGCACCTAAAAGAAGCAAAGGCGACTTGTACACGTCACGAGCCAAATAATGCAAAAGCAGAAGCGAAGTCGAATCCGTCCACTGCAAATCATCAAGAACAACCAACAATGGAGTCTCTTTCGAAATGTTTGTGATAAACTGCGTAACCGCCTCAAAAAGCCTGTTCTGCTCCATCTCAGGGCTTATCGGAAAAGACTGAGGCATCGCCCCAAGTTTCTGTCTAAGCTCAGGAACAAGCTTCGCAACCTCAGCAGGATAAAAACCAACAACCCTATACAACTGCTCGGGACTACAAGCTTCCAAATAATCCTTAATCACTTCATTCCATAAAACATAAGGAGGAACACCATCAATCCTAAACAACGCCGGACATCTACCATAAAGAACATGCATCCCACGCAAACGCGCATACGCCCTAAGCTCTCTAGTTAACCTCGTCTTGCCAATTCCGGCCTCTCCATAAAGGAAAACAACCCCACCCTCACCACGAACTGCCCTGTCAACCGCCTCCCTGAGAAGACGCATCTCTTCAACCCTATCGATAAGCTGAATTTCCCTTGCGGCAACGGAACGGGGGCTCGGAACAATAATGCTCGGCTTATGAGAGGGCACAAGAGTTTCCCTCAGGAACTCCTCAGAAATATCTCTAAGCACTTTCAACAAGTCTTCAGCTGACTGATACCTCTTCTCAGGCTCCTTTTCCAGAAGCCTCACCACGCAATCAGCCAAAGCCTGCGGAACCTTCAGATTCAACTTGACCAACGGGACTGGACGATCGTGAATGTGACTGAAAATGACCTTTACTGAATCGTCTCCTTGGAACGGCGGTTTCCCAGACAGCGCCTCATACAGAACTGCACCAAAAGAGTACAGATCAGAACGAGGATCAGCACCCTTTCCCAAAACCACCTCAGGAGCAACGTAAGCTAATGTTCCAACAATCACTCCATCCTGCGTGACTTTAGGCTGACCAATCATCTTGGCCAAGCCAAAATCCATCAGCTTCGCAACGCCTTCTCTTGTGATCATCACGTTCTCGGGCTTAATGTCACGATGCAGAACCCTCTGAGAATGCGCGTATTGAAGAGCACTGCACACGTCCATGCCGATTCTTAGAACTGTTTGAACATCGCACTCGCCTTGAGGATAAGTCTGCATAAGGTCGCGCAGACTCTCCCCGTCAACAAACTCGAGCACAAAAAACTGCTTCCCATCCTCATTACCAATGTCATGAATCGTAACAATATTTGAATGATTGAGCTTAGCTACAGTCTGAGCCTCAGTCATGAACCTCGAATATGCTTCTTCGCCTGAAACAGCATCTTTGAGCATTTTAATTGCAACAACACGATTCAGTGCGGTGTCTCTTGCCTTGTATACGATACCTTTTCCACCTTCACCAAGCTTCTTTAAGACGACGTATCTACCATTCTGCAAATGCTCAAGAGACGACAAGCAACCTTCCCTAAACCACTGTGTAGTCTCATCCCTTATTTAACTATACAACTTTAGAGAAATACCGCGTCCATTATGATACATACAACCAAAACATATTTGGCGCCAAATACAGGGGCCTAACACCGTTGCACACACACGCACAAGCGTTTAGTAGCCCGGGAGAGGTTTGGACTCTTGCCTCTGTGAATAAGTACTTGAACCCGTTTAGGTATAGGTGCAAGCAGTCCCATCAATCGCGAAATCTTTAGGCGAATGGTTCACGTTAAAAACTGCTTGTAAATGGGGTGTCCTTTAAATCGCAAGGTTGTTTCTGATTTTTCCACGGTTCCGCTTGGTAGCCTCATGCAGATTGAATTTACAATTGCTCCGTTTGGGATGAAACGGACGCCGTCTAGAAGCTCGCCTTTTGTTACGCCAGAGGCTGCAAAGACTAATTCGTTGCCCTTGGCCAAATCGTTTTCATTGTAGGTTTTGCTTACATCAACTCCTTCATTTTTAAGCCTATCCACCCTCTCAGGGTCATCTTTTTTATCTTTCCACACTTTCACGAGCATGGTTCCGCCTAAACATTTTACAGCGGTTGCTGCAATGGTTGCTTCTGGTCCAGCGCCAGCCCCTACAAGAAGGTCAACGCCTGAACTTGGGATGCATGTGACAACTGCGCCAGCAATGTCACCGTCAGGGATTAAGATAATCCTTGTCCCAAGTTTTCTAAGGGTGTTTAGAATTTCTAAATGCCTTTCTCGTTCCAACATTATGACGGTGAAGTTTTCAAGAGATAAATTCTTTTCTTGGGCAACTGTGCGCACAATCTTTTCAATGGACATGTCTAAAGAAATCTTGCCAATCGAATGATAATCTGTTGCCACTTTGAAATAGTATCCGTCGTCTGGAAGAACTTGAAAACAACCAGCAGGCGCACAAGCAAGAGCAGAAATAGCGTCTTTCCTTCCTTTTGAAGCAGCGGTGGTCCCGTCAACAGGATCTACGACAAACTCGACTTTGGGACCTCTCCTCGTTCCAACATTCTCCCTACGCATAAACGCGGGTGCATTGTCTTTAGGTCCTTCGCATGAAATAACTTCCCCTTCCACATCTGTTTGAGCTAACACAGCCCTTGAAAACTCAACAGCCTTTGCATCTATTAAGTCAAGATTACCTTGGCCAATGTGCAATGCAGCCCCAACAGCCGCAGCAACGGTGATTCGAGTCAACGAAGGCGCTAAAGCCCTAAGAGAAACCAAAGACGTACACTCCTAATACATTCTAACTTAAGCTACTTGTAAATCCTTTTCGGCTTCCCCAATATTTGCTCATTCAGCTCTTTTATACCTAATCCATCTTGTTTTGGAAACACTCGCATCGAGTCTTTGACTTTTGTCCCGCCCTTTTTAACGAGCTTGTCCTTTAGTAGAAGGTCAGAGTCTAAGTCTGCGTATTGTATGTTTTTGACTGCTGCGGCTAGGTGAGCTCCGGCGGCTATGCCTATTTCTGATTCGCCCATGCACCCAATCATGCATGGTATTCCGGCCGCCTCCGCAATGGCGGCGATTTTTCTGCCTTTTAGTATTCCTCCGCTTTTCATTAGTTTGATGTTTATGAGGTCTACTGCCTCTGCTTGTATTAAGCGTAAGGCATCTTCAGGAGAATGCACACTCTCATCAGCCATCATCGGTATTGGTGATTTTTTCTTAACTTCCATTAAGCCTTTGATGTCTTCTGATGGGACTGGTTGCTCGGAAAATTGAATTTTAAATTTCTCGATCTTGTTGAGGACCTCTATGGCTTGTTTCGGCGTCCATCCTTGATTTGCATCAATTCTTATTTGTACATTGTCGCCAATTGCTTCACGAATTCTCTTTATGCGCTCAACATCTTCAGGGGGGTTAACTCCAACTTTCACTTTTAGGGCTTTAAACCCTTTATTAACAGCTTTAACAGCGTCCTCAGCCATCTCTTTTGGAGATTTGATGCTTAAAGTTATGTCCGTCAGAACTTCTGTGCGGTAACCACCCATTAACATGAAGAGGGGTTTACGACTTGTCTTTCCTAAAATATCATGCAATGCTATGTCTATGGCTGCTTTTGCGGCGGGATTTCCTTCCACGATGGAATCCATGACCTCAACGTCTTGTTCGATTCTTAAGGGACAAAGACCAATAAGCTTCGACGCAATTTTATCAAGAGTGTTGATAACGGTTTCTGCAGTTTCGCCAGTCACTCTTTCGGATGGTGAAGATTCGCCCCAGCCAACAACGCCATAATCCGTAATTATTTTTACGACGACATTATGGCTTTCAGTGCTTGCTCCCGGAGCGATTCTGAACGGTTCCTTATAGCCTAAAGTGACAGGGTAAACTTCAATTTGTTGAATTCCCAATCCGAATCACTAGAAACAAGTTTGCGTGTTCCCAATGGAAAAGCTTTACTGAAGCTCTTTAGTGGGTTTTTTCGCGCGTTTTCTTAACCATCTAAACTTTAGTTTTGCCGTTAGGATTTTCTCGGTTGCAAACAACCGTGACGCGGCATACATTATGACTAGCGTGAAGACGGTGACATAAACAATGCCAAAAACAACAGTCCAGTAGTCACCCATCGTCACGGCTCTGGCAGCTATGATTGGATGGCTAAAGGGAAGCGCATATAGAAAGATTTTTAATGCAATCGGTAGGGAGGTAACGTCCACATACATTAGAACGAGCGCTGGGATAATTATTATAGGAGTGATGTTCCCAACAAGGGATTGAGCACCACGCACATCTTCTGAAAAAGCAGACATGATTACCGCTAATGCCAATGCCGAAAGCAAGGTAACAAAAAGCGAAATTCCAAGAAGCAAATAACCAAACAATGAAGGGGCAAGCCCTAAAGAAACTAAATCTAAGGTTGTGCCAAGATTTGCTGTGAAGGAACCCATGTAGTAGTTGAAGCCAACCATGTACGCGACGGCACCAACAGCTGCAACAAGGATAGAGCCTGACAGTTTCCCCATAAGAATCGCAAAACGGTCCATGGGCAAAGTTAACAATGTTTCCAAGGTTTTCTCCTCTTTTTCCATGGCTACTGAAGTTGCAGCTATCGACATGGAATAAGTGAGCAGAATCATTATGGTGATTGGCATGGCAATTGCTTGTGAAAGCATTA
>CAZNJT010000088.1:0-5680 GCA_964573475.1 uncultured Candidatus Bathyarchaeia archaeon
GATGTCCTGCGGGCGACAGCCGCATATACTAGACCGGACTATACTACCAGGGCTGCCGATAGGCCAAGACGCCGAAATAAATAAAAAACGTTTGATTAATTAAGTTTTCTTGAAAAGTTGCGATTCGTAAATCAATGCCATACGTGCTAAATTGTTATATTCATGAGCGTCTAATCTGTTTCTCCCCACTAGGTGATTAAAAATATGAGTCAACAGAAGGTCAATACCCAATTTCCAATCCAATCATTACTCTCTGCAAGGCTGTTGCTTTCGCCACAATTGGCAGAGGGCAAAGTGTACTTTCTAAGTGACATGAGTGGCGTAATAAGCCTCTATGCTATGGACCAGAAAGGAAGCTTACCCGAACCACTACTGCCAGCGGGTCTAGCCTTACAAAACCCACACTTGATGGCAGGACACAACTACTACGTTTTGCCCAAACTTGGCAAGATTCTAGTAATGATTGACGAGAACGGAAATGAAAACTATCAACCTTGCTTTATTCCGATCGGCGGAGGAATTCCTGAACCGATCTTTGGAGATAAATACAAAAATCAACAGTTAGCCTGCCTTCACTGCGACGCTGAGAAGAATATTGCCTACTTCTTCAGAGACGACCGAAAAACGCCGAATATCGAAGGCTTAAAGGTTGACTTAGCCACTCGGGAAGTCACTTCACTGGGCACTAGTCTTTACGGCAACGCTTGGAACGGCGTCAATAAAAATCATTCAATCGTGATTCTGGCGGATGGCTACACAGCCGGAGATACCATTCTTTACATTTGGCGCAAGGGAATGACAGAGAGACAACTCCTCTATGGAATTCCAATTGAGAAAAGAACAAAGGATCAGCAAATCAAATTATCTGGTTTCGGAACCTGTAACTTCACACCTGACGAAAAAGGTCTCATATTTCGAACAAACTTGTTCAGCGATGAAGGAAGTATTGGTTACCTCGCGCTCAACGACCCAGCCAACATAACTGAAGCCCAGATTTTAGGAGTTAAGCATAAGGGAAACGGCGAATTAGTAGACCTTAGAACAGTGCATGATGACCTTTATCTTCTTGAGTACAACATTGACGGATGCTCGTGGCTTTATGAATGTCGCTACTATGAGGATAAAGGCAAAAGATGGCTAAAAGTAACACGAACACTTTGTGGACTACCGTCTCTCGATGAAGGAGTGCTTTTAGGATATGATTTCGAGTTGCAGAAAACATCAAGCCAAACCAAAGTAGGATACGTTCTTTCACATGCAAAAGCAAACATTCCCGCACAAGTTTATCTCTATTCAACAGATTCCAGAGCAAAAACGCCAAAAATACTGTCTAATGAACGTGTTCTCGGCATCGATAAAAAGTTCCTTTCATCCGGAGAAGATGCCAGTTACACATCCTTTGACGGATTGAGAATCTCAGCCCGTCTTTACTTGCCATCCAAGGAATTAGGCTTCAAAGGTCCTAGACCTCTCGTTCTATACGTGCACGGCGGGCCACAAGGCCAAGAAAGACCAGACTTCACCTGGTTTTCAATGCCACTAATACAATATTTGATATTGAATGGATTCGCAGTTTTCGTCCCTAATGTACGGGGCAGCAGTGGCTACGGCTTGAAGTACATGAAACATGTGGATCATGATTGGGGTGGCAAGGATAGGCTTGACCAGATTAAGGGGTTGAAAATGCTTGAGAAGGACCCTCGAATCGACTCATCTAGACGAGCAGTTATTGGTCGTTCTTATGGAGGTTTCATGACATTAACTCTTGCTTCTAGGCACCCTGACCTGTGGAAGGCGGCATGCGACATGTTCGGACCATATGACCTAATATCCTTTATCTACAGACTTCCGCAGACGTGGCAAACCTACTTTGCCTTATCAGTAGGCCATCCTGAAAGGGACAAAGATTTTCTTATAGAACGCTCGCCGAAAACTTACCTAAAAAACATTAAGTGTCCAATGCTCATTATCCAAGGCAAAAATGACCCAAGAGTTATTGTTGCAGAGTCGAAAGATGTGGTTGAAGACTTGAAAGCAAAAGGTGTAGAAACCGAATTCTTAGTATTCGAAGATGAGGGCCATGATGTCATAAAATTCAAGAACAAAGTGATCTGCTATACAAAGATAATTGATTTCTTCAAGAAGCACCTCAATCCATAGAGAACCTGGGTAGGTTCAGCATAGGCGCCGGGAGTTAGATTTAAATGTGTGTTTAAATTTAACGCGAGAACTTGTTTCAATAGGTTTACGGGTTGAATTGAGTGATACAGTTGCATATTGCCTTTCGGTTTAAACCAGTTGCTGAAAAATAAGAAGTGTTCTTGCTAATCTGCTCGTATGTTGCATTTGATACCTTTTATTCCATATAGTGATTTATTTTGATGTTATAGAAGATGTTTTCACAAGTTTTATTAAGTCTGACCTTAAATATATTCCACGTTCTAAGGGAGAAGTGGAAAGGAGAGAAGGTGAGGATGAAGAGAATTGTTATAGGCTTGATTGCTACACTTTTCACAAGCATGTTATTTAATATAGGATTATTTATGCTACCTGCAGTGGCATCTGGTGGACCTTATGATTGGCCAATGCACGGGCACGATTCGGCTTGTACCAGTTATTCGCCTTCCACCGCACCTAACACAAATGCAATAACATGGGTTTCCGCCCTTCCTGGAGGCACGGTTTGGGCCTATCCTGTAGTTGGAGATGGCAAAGTGTTCATTGGGGCAGGTGGATCCTTAAATGCATACAACGAAAACACTGGTGCACTTCTTTGGAGCTACAGTGCGCCTGGGCAACCAGGGTATCCTTGCTGTGCTGCGTTTGGGAATGGCATGGTTTACTTTGGAACGGGTGAACCTGGACCCAGTGGTTGTGTTTATGCTTTGAATACATCGCCAGTTACGAAAATATGGGAATGTCCAACGGACGGGTATGTGCGGGCTCCCATAGTTGTGGGAGACAGACTGTATTTCGGAGTCGATGTGAGCGGTACTGAAACAGGAAAGGTTTACTGCGTGAACGCAATTACAGGTGTGCCCATTTGGACTTACACGACACAAGATTATGGCGTCACGGTGGCAGTGGCTTACGGTAAAGTCTATGCCAGTTGTGGCCATTGGATAACCTCGACAAAAGCCGCTGTTTACTGCTTGGGTTTGGATGGTAGCTATTTTTGGAGCTTTCCCACCGATAAGGATCTTGCTGGTACTTTATCAGTTGCGAATGACAGGGTCTATTTTGCTGCTTCTTACGAAGGTTGGGATTGTATCGTCTACGCGCTTAACGCAACCAACGGAGACGTAGTTTGGAGCACCACACGCTACTCAGATGGTTCAGCAGGACGCGCTGCTGTTGCATACGGTAAAGCGTTCTTCCAACTCGGCTATTACGCTGATGGGATCTACGCCCTGAATGAAACTAATGGCGATGAAATATGGGCATCACATGGACCTTCAGGTGGTGGGCCGGTTGTAGCAGATGGCAAGGTGTTTTTCGCAAGAGGTAATCCTGCAAACGTGTTTTATGCCGTTAATGAGAGTACAGGGTCCGTCATTTGGAGCTATACATTCGGAGGAGGGGTTCACAGTGCCACATCTGCCATCGCGAACGGGCGAGTTTTCGTGGCTGACCATTACAGCCCGAAACTCTACGCTTTTGGAGCCCCAACTGTCCCACCACTTTCCGTTTCCATAAGCCCGCTTTCAGCTTCAATATACATGGGTCAATCAGCATCCTTCACATCAACTGCTAGCGGAGGAACACCGCCCTACAATTACCAGTGGTATCTTAACAATAATCCTTTTCTTGGTGCTACTCTAAGTGGCTGGACATTCACTCCCACAGCCCCCGGAACCTTCACCATCTACCTGAATGTTACCGATAGCCTAGGAAACTCTGCAAAATCAAACGAAGCCACAGTAACCGTGGCATCCCAACTCTCTGCTTCGATTTCTCCAACGTCAGCATCAATACTAGTAGGTCAATCAATAACATTCACTTCCACAGTTTCAGGCGGATATACCCCATACAGCTATCAATGGTACCTTAACGGAGCTCCTGTTTCGGGCGCAGCTTCAGCATCGTGGACTTTTACGCCAACCGCAAGCGGAATCTACTACATATACCTCAAAGTTACAGACGCTAAAGCCAACACAGCACAATCAGAAACCGCCCGCATAACAGTTGCAACAGTCCCCGTAGGAGGCTACTCAATCCCAATACAAGTTCACACGAAAGCAGAGCCTATCGCACCCTACATAGCCTTAGTGGTAGCACTAACAGCAATCTTGAATTTGAGGCGAAAAATCAAAAGAAAACGCTAGAGGAACAATTCAATCCCCAGCTTTCACAAAATCCAGATGCAGAAGTAGAAACAAACAATCAGTTCACAACCCTGTTCAAGCCCACGTAGAGTTTGAAGAAAAAAGACCAAAAAAGCCCCTGTATCGTAGGAAATCTCCTCTGTTGTCTATGCTGCGACCAGCACGTCAGCCGGGAGATTTTCGCTTTTCTAGTATTTTTACCGGTAAACTTAGATGGGGATCCCACCCCCGCATTCTAATGTTAGGCTTATTTTTGGCTAGAAAAGCCTGAATTTGACTGTTGACAAGTAGGATAAAATAGAAAAAAATGCATAAATAAAGCAGAAAATGAGCTTAAGAAAGCGCTGGGGGTGGGATTTGAATCCTCAACAATGTAGAGAACCAACCGGCAAAACCCTCTTTTTATTTATTTTATCATAGTCATTCATTTCAAAAAAGGAAATGGAAAATTTCATAAGATTTGGAGGAGTATCATGAAGTTTGGTGAAATTGTGGGTAAGAGGTCTTCGTGCGTAAAAGCTGTTCGGGATGTTGCTGGCTTTATTTCTTCGTTGGAGAAAGGCACATATCTTCGCCAGACAGTTGATAAGGGGTTGGATGTGCTGAAGGAGAACATGTTTGCTGGAGTGAGGATTGAGAAAAAGAAGTTTCCCAAGTGTTATGTTCAGATGTATGGGATTAACAACCTTTACAAATACAATTTGGATGCGGCTAATCGCCTCATCTACACGCTTGTTGCTGATGAGTCAGGCATAGCGGTTGTTGTCTTGGAGATTTTGAGCCATAAAGAGTATGAGAAAAGGTTTGGCTACAAATAGCTTAAGACTATCTGAGTTTGACGCTGCTTTCTAAGAGTTCTTTTAGTTTTGGGTTGTCAGGGAAGACCCAGATTATCTTGTGGCTGTCGAATACGATTTTGTTGGAGCTTTCGAGATATTTGAGTATGCGGTTGAAGGTTTGATATTGAATCTGCTTTGGCAAGCTTTTCAGCAGTTCCTTTTTAGTAGGGTATGATTTGGCTTCTCTGATGGCTTTTTCAACCATTAGTATAGTATCAAGTTGTGGCTCATGCAGAACTTTTTGAACCATTCCTTCTTTCCTTCTTAGAGGCTTGTACCTGTTACGTAAATGATGGTTCTATTATATAAACTTATACAATTTCAGACGATGAAAAATCAACAGGTTACTGTTGATGGCGCCGGGAGTGGGATTTGAACCCACGCGGCCCCGAGAGGCCACAAGCTATTAGGCTTTTCCTGCTAACGTCTCCAGGCTTGCTCCCTACCTAGCTAGGATACCCCGGCACTGCCAGGCTTAACCTTATAATGTTGGGTGATTTAATGTTTATTTTATTT
>CAZNJT010000089.1:0-5619 GCA_964573475.1 uncultured Candidatus Bathyarchaeia archaeon
CCTCTGGTTAACAAGCCTCTCCGTAAAACGCTTAAGCTCCTTAGAGTTAACAGAACCAAAAAACGAAAACTATTAAACAAACTATAGATGGTTTTCCTAGAGAAAGCAATGACTCAACTTTCACCCGAAACTGTTTGGCACATGGACGAAAAGGAGCTTACAAACCTACTAGATACGGGTAAACTCATTTCCAGATCAAAGAAAATCCATTTTTATGCTCCAAGTTTCATGTATTATAAAACAAGCTATTACTGCTCTTCGCAAAATGATTTTTCAACAATATCAGTGACTGGTAAAGGCTGTGCACTAAACTGTAAACATTGCGGCGGAAAAGTTTTAGAGACAATGTATCCAGCCACCGCGCCTGAAAAACTGTTCGATTTGTGTGCGCAGCTTAAACGTAAAGGGGCATTAGGCTGTTTGATAAGTGGCGGATGCCTGCCGAATGGCTCGGTTCCCCTAGAAAAATTTGTTAACATGATTGAAAAAGTTAAGCGTGAACTGGGCTTAACGGTGTTTGTTCACACGGGTATAATCGATTTTGATACGGCTAAAAAACTTGGGAATGCTGGAGTTGATGCTGCTTTAATAGATATTATTGGTTCTGACGAGACAATAAGGGAAATTTACAATTTGAACGTAACTGTTGAAGATTATGAACATTCTTTGAAAGCCTTACATGAAGCTGGCATTGTATTTGTGCCGCATGTTATTGTTGGGCTTCATTATGGGAAGCTAAAAGGCGAGTTCCACGCATTAAAGATGATATCCCAATACCAACCTTCAGCCCTAGTCATAATTGCTTTTATGCCTATACATGAAACAGAAATGGAAGCAGTCGAACCGCCAAAACCAGTAGACATAGCAAAAATCATAGCAGCTGCAAGACTAATGTTTCCTCAAACGCCTTTGGTTCTTGGTTGTATGCGACCAAAAGGCAAACATCGTGTAGAAACAGACGTTTTAGCCATAAAAGCTGGAGTAGATGCTATAGCATTTCCAGAAGAAGAAGCAATAAAATTCGCTGAAAACCAAGGATATAGCATATCGTTCTCTTCATTTTGCTGTTCACAAATTTACCTAGATGTTTCTGACAAGTGAACCTTTCAAAGTGTTCATTATCTCGTTTTTCATCTTTGAATATTGAGCACTTAGCCTTTTTGCATCCTTTTTTGCCATTCCTTGGCGAATTAACTGTTTTTCAAAGGCTCTCCTTGTTTTACGTACCTTCCAGCCAAACGTAAGCCATAGAACAAAAAGACTAAGTAAAAGGCGGATTAGAGAAACGCCTGCAATGATTACGCTTTGAATCTTCATGTCACCCTTGCACCATGTCTTCTTTTATTGAGTGATTTATTCCTCTTCTTCTTTTTCTTCTCGGTGTTTTTCTGCTAGTTTCTCTTTGATTTTTCTTGAAATTTCTTCGCCTATATCCTCACCTTTAGCCTTATGTTCTCCGCTTACAGCTTTCTTCATTACGTCGCCGAGGCTTGTGAAAACGGACACGTAGTTTTCAGTCATTCTGACTGCTGTTTCTTCAGGCATGCCAGCGCCTTTCAATTCTTTATAGAATGCTGCGGCTGCTTTTCCCATGTCCCTTCCAGCTTCTTCTGAAAACACGCTTCCAATTATCGACTTTATTAAGGCTGGAACCTCTTTTGACACTACTCCTAGGATTTCTCGTATTTCTTCAGCATCCTCTATCTTTTCCTTCCTCTTCTCTTTTTCTTCGCTCATTACTATTTCACCTCCATTTACTCTATTCTTGTCGCAATTAACGGTTTTGGAGTTTTCGGATAAGCTCAATTGCTTGACTTTTTTTTAATCTCAGCTTCCAGCAGAGTTTTCTCTGTTTGCTTATCTAAGCAGACGTTTTCAGTGACCGTGACTTCTTTGTGCAGTTTCAATTGTACATGTTCAATTCTTGTTATTATGCCAAAAACTGTGCTTAGAAAGCCATTTACGTTTCTTTTAACATGAATTCCCATTTTGTTCGTCTTCATTTTTTCTCTACCTCCAAGAAGAACTAAAGGTCTGGATAACGCAGTTATTTATTATGGAAAAAAGTGACCAGCTGTTCGATCACTCTACAAGTTCGTAAACGTTTCCGTATCCTTCAGCATGTCGAACGATGCCTTCTCTTTCTAGGCGGTTGATTCTTTCTCTTACAATTCTTCTTGAGGCTTTCCCGCGCATCGTTTGCACTTGACGTGTTATTGCTGATATGTTTAACTTGTTTCGTAAAGCGAGAGCTTGGATTATGCACCTTGAAATCTCGTCTTGAACAACCCATGTTTTCTTTAAATATTTTTCAGCCGTTTTGAGACGCGCCGCAATTTTCAAAGGCTCTCCATATAAGCCCACACCAATTCGCGTCATGCGCAAGTATGGAGCCAGCCCCTCATATTCAGGATTATTCATTATTAATGTTTCCAGAGTTTCAAGCCTCTTAATTATCAAATCTAGCTTCCTGCTTAACTCCTCAATGCTTGAATTGCCGCCGGCTTTTTCATTGCTGCTTTCTTTTGTCATTCTTCTTCATGTTCTTATAAGCGACTGAATTGATAAAAGAGTTTGCGGTTTTCGAAGTGTTTCGAAGAAGCATGGGCTGACAAGTTTTCACGAACCATAGAAGTCTGCGTTTTCAATTGTGCGACTGTGAAGCCTCTCTTAACATCTTGAAGCCTAACACCATGAGCCACATTAAAGCTGAAAGTGCGGAAAGCGCTTCAGGGATAGCCACATTGGAACCAAATCCAATCGTCCATTGAATCGTCCATATGAGTGCTGCAACTATTGCCGCTAGAAAAGTGAAAAAACCCATCTTCAGTTTAGCCGTGAGCAAAAATGCTGCACCGATAACAAGCATTGATATTGGAAAGAGCACGAAAAAAGTCACAGAAACGTAATAGTGTGTTGGTTCAGCATTTTCCGAGAATACACCTATTGCCATAAAAGCTAAAGCGGCTAGAACAAATATGAAAACTCCAATTCTGCCCAACATCGTCTTTTGTAACACAAATAAACCTGATGCGAAAACTAGGGCTAAAATTCCGCCAATTACAAGCCCAGAATTAAATAATATTGCAGTAACACCTTCTTGAACGCCTAAATCGCTTAAGGCATTTCCAGTCCAACTGAACTGTGGAAAATTGAGTATTGCAAGCAAAATAAATGTAAACGCAACTATAGGCGCGATTGTGCCACAAACTCCAGATATTTTAAGCCAATTAACATTTTTGGAACCCATCCCGATGCATACCTCAAGGGAACTGTTTTAACCGTTTTTAGTTTGCTTAAGAAGCTAGAAACCAAATAAACCTTTTCGAGTTGTGAGATTGGCTTAAGTCAAGTTTTTATTGATGACCTTTTTAATTCTTACAATTCCAAAAAGTGATTCAGTGAGTAATCTAGATGGAAAAGCCTCTCTGGATGATCTGCACAACGCACATGTTCCTCGAAGTATATCTTCTCATACAAGTCGCCCTAATCCCAGTGATCATTCAAGAATTTCAACTAAGCCCCCTCGAAGCCTCTCTGGTAGTTACTATTCCAAGCCTCGTCCAACTTCTTATGAATATCCCATCAGGATTCTTGGCAGACCGATTCAATACACAGCATCTGTTGTTTGCCAGCATGTTAGTAGAAGGGGTTTCAGCGATCATAGTTAGTCAGACAAGCAACTTTTGGACATTGGTTATAGCAGTATCCTTCGTGAAGATTTCATCGCCCCTATACCATATCTCAGGATTAAGTCAGATAAGCAGACTCGCTAAGCCAAAGCAAATAAACAGGTCAATGGGTTTCCACAATGCTTTCGGAAGTTTAGGCTCAGCCATTGGAGTCGTTAGTCTCGCTGTTTTTATGTTAACGTTGGGTTGGAGATGGACTTACCTGTTCTGGGCTGTTCCAATCTTGATTTGGGGTTGCATAATTTTGATGTCTTCGCAGCTTAAGACAAAACGATTTGAAAAAACAGAAACCAAGAGCAAACTTGGATCAAGAAGGCTATCTTTTATTTTGTCCTCTGGACTCCTATTTTTTCTGATTGCCATAGCCGTTAGAGAGGTGGGAGGCACGGGAAGCTCAACCTTCATGACCACATATTTTGTGGAGACCAGAAATCTTTCCGAATCTACGGCTAGCTTAATATTTGGCCTTGGACCTTTTATGGGAATAGTTGGTTCTCTGAGTGGCGGCTACTTAGGAGAAAGGATAGGCGCAAAAAAGGCACTCAACTATGCTATCATCGGCTGTGCGATTTCGCTGTTTATACTATCACTGGCGTCTCAGCTTTACTTTCTTGCCCTTATTTACATTCTTTACTCGTTTTTCAACAATGCAGTGTGGTCGCCTATTAACTCCCTAGTAGCGGATATGACTCCGATAACCGAGAGAGGATTGAGTTTCAGCGTTTACTTCTTCACTGAGGGGCTTATAGGTTCTATAGCGCCAACTTTAGCAGCTGGGGTCATAGAATTGTCGGATGTTTGGTTTGTTTTTCCCTTTAGCATAGTCTTTTTTGTCACATGTTTAGTTATACTCCAATTCCTTCCAAACCACAAACAACAGTGAAACATTTTTTAGCTGCGCCTAAAGGATGTGGTTTTGGTTGAATCACGAAAGACAGGTTTTCTAACGTGCTTTGATAAGGAGCTTTTTCAATTATAGGAACGAAAAAAATTAATAATTGAGCGAATCAAGCTTTAGTGCAAGGTTGATGCGATGCCTAAGGTAAAAGTTGATTGGAGTAAATGCAATGGAGACGGCGTATGCGTTGAGGTTTGTCCAGTAAACGTTTTCGAACTCAAAAACTTGCCTGAACATCCAGACTCTCAGAAATCTGTTCCTGTGCGAGAAAGCGATTGCATAGCATGCATGGCATGTGTAACATCATGTCCAACGCAGGCAATAACAGTTGAAGAGTGAAAAAGGAATCTGCTACAAGACTTCACTTAATGGACTATGTTGTCTGGAACAAACCGCCTAAGCCTCTGCAAAGACCTCATTTTCTCTTTATCTTCCACTTTAGCTTCTTGTATTGCCTGTTTAAGTATCCGAATCGACTCGTCCATAGCTTTGCGATTGCATGCGATTTTCCATAATGATGCGGATAATCTCCCCATTTGTCAGGTGCTAGAACGCCCTCTTTCAATCTATCTGCTTCAATGGTTGATTTTGGTATTCCTAGTCTTTGTAAAACTTCGTTTGCGATTCTGATATGTGTCTGCCAAAGCATGTGCAGGTGCTAGCGTATCATTTCCTTGTTCTGGAAAGTTTCCATTTTCTACTTTATAACTGTGTTGAAATTTTTAGAAACTTCATTTTTTTCTTTCATTTAAAAAGTTATAAACCTAGAAAATTCTTTATGTATGCAGATATATGAACGCCTATTCCAAAAAAGAGGCTTAAATGTGGTAAATAAAACTAAAGTTCAAGCAGCGGATATAATCACGTTGCCATGTGGTTGCATTTATCAAGATAAAGAGTGGTTATTGGTACGCATTCATGAATGTGACTATCATAAGCGGAAAAGAACAGCAAAAAAACCGTACAGACCGAAAGCCGAATGTGTAAGACCCTAAAGGTTTCTATTTTCTACTTTATAGATCAAGGTAA
>CAZNJT010000090.1:0-5600 GCA_964573475.1 uncultured Candidatus Bathyarchaeia archaeon
AGCGGTCTACGCTCTGGAACCGGTAGAATGGGAGTTTTACCCTCAAACAAGTCCTTTCTAACGTAGAGAGCGCAATAGCAGGTTCCATATTCTGCAACATCTGGGTCTCTATAATCGCATGGACATATTATGTCTCTGTCAAACTCAAATTTTCCAGAAGCGAGTCTGCATGGACATGAGGGATAGCCATACCGCTCTTCATTCTGCTTGAGTCCTTCAAGAAGGTCTTTAAGAAAATCGGGGTCGGGGTTTAGGTAGTAGCCATAGGTTTTTGCGTCGCTTTCTGCTCTTTGTCGCACTTTTTCTAAGGTTATCAAATCTCTAAAGCCTCCTTTATCTTGTCCACATGGAAACCATTGATCAGAATCTTGCTGTCTATGATTATCGCAGGATAGCTAAGTCTTCCTCCCTTGCTCAGAATGCCCTTGCTAACTTTTTCTTGATCCTCCTCGTCGCAAAGGTCAACATCAACATATTCGTATTCAATTTCATTTTCTCTCAAGAACTTCTTTGTTTGTTTACACCATGCGCATGTGCTTAGCGCATACACGAAGACCTTATGCTTGCTGTTTCTACCAGAAACTTTCACTACTTTCATTGATTGTCTCACCTATCTCTCTAGCGTTTTTCATTCTTTTCCTTTAAAGCATCTTCTATTTTTTTCACTTATGTAGTTCTTTATGATAACAAACTTTTTTATCTTTGATTACACTACTTCATTGCTTCTTCTAGCCTTTTATTCACTCCATCCCAATTGACAATGCTCCAGAAGACATCGACAAATTTGGCTCTTTCATTTTTGTAATCAATATAGTATGCGTGCTCGAAGACATCCAGCACCATCAGAATTCGGAACATGGGGTAAACGTTGGTGTTATGCTTTTCTATCTGCATTATTATCGGGCGATTAGTTTGCCTACAGAAAGTCAACGCTGCCCATCCAGAACCTTCTACACTCACCGCAGCCTGCGTGAATTCCTTCTTGAACCTTTCAAAACTCCCAAACTCTCTTTCTATGGCATCGCCCAAAACTCCGCCTGGCTTTCCACCGCCCTTGCCAGCTGGCACTAAATTACCCCAAAACAGCGAGTGTAGGAGATGCCCTCCTATGTTCCATGAAAGTTCCTTCAAGGTAGATTTAACATCTAGGTCGGTGCCCTCTTTTCTTGCCTTGTCCAATTTTTGAAGTGTTGCATTGGCGCCGTTAACGTATGCTTGATGATGCTTGCTGTGGTGTATCCTTAATTGCTCCTCAGACATGTATGGCGCTAAGTCCTTGTAATCGTAAGGCAGTTTTGGCAAAACATAAAACTTGGTTTCTTCCAAATTTCATCACCTCAAACTATTAGTCATTCTAGATGTAAATCGTTTTATACTTTGTCATTTTAGACGTTTCATATGGTAGAGTTTAAATATGTTGACATGGCAAGATTTGTTCTTAAAATGGTGAATAAGTTGGAAAAGTGGGAATGCACGGTTTGCGGTTACATATACGATCCAGAGATAGGAGACCCGGAACACGGTGTAGAACCTGGAACACCTTTCGAGGCTTTACCTGAGAATTGGGTTTGCCCAGTTTGCGGCGTCCCTAAGGACCAGTTTGTCAAAAAAGAATAAATGGACCAGTTTAATCGTTGGAACCTTAAAGACTGTGGCCTAACTAATTTTAAACCTTTTATACCATAATTCAGCTAATTTTAAATGATTGGCTATGTCTATCACGAAAATTAAGAAGAGAGACGGAAGAATCGTCGATTTCGATTCTAGCAGAATCAAGGATGCAATCCACAAGGCTTTCATTGCTGTTGAACTTGAGGATGGAGAAAGGGCTGGAAGCATAACTAGAGAAGTTGTTAGGCTTTTAGAGGAAAAGTTTGTGGATAGAATTCCGTCGGTTGAAGATGCCCAAGACCTCGTCATAGAAGTTTTAAAGAAAAATGGCTATGAAAAAGTTGCGGCGGAATATCAAGATTACAGGAAGAAGAAAGATGAAATAAGGGACTTAAGAGAGAAACTTGGAATAGTAGATCCGAAACTAACGGTCAACGCTTTTGAAGTCTTAAACAGAAGATATCTTTTGAAAGATGAGATGGAAAGAATCATAGAAACTCCTGCTCAGCTTTTTATGAGAGTTGCCGAAGCAACAGCGAAGATCGACGAAAAATACAGGGAAGAACCGAAGGAAAGCGAAAAGATTTTCTATGATATGATGACAAGGCTGGAATTTATTCCTAACTCTCCAACACTTTTCAACGCGGGAACAGAGATCGGTCAGTTATCTGCATGTTTCGTTTTGCCCGTCGGAGATTCTTTGGAAAGCATTTTCGATGCAGTGAAAAGTATGGCTTTGATTGAAAAAAGTGGTGGAGGAGTTGGCTTCGATTTTTCCAAGCTAAGACCAAAAGGAGACATTGTCAAATCAACTAAGGGTGTTGCATCTGGACCTGTGAGTTTCATGCGCGTTTTCGATACATCCACGGAAGTCATAAAGGCTGGCGGAAAAAGAAGAGGCGCCATGATGGGAATTTTAAGAGTTGACCACTCAGACATTATCGAGTTCATAACTTCTAAACAAAAATCGGAATTTCTTTCAAACTTCAACATTTCGGTTGCCATTACCGACAATTTTATGAAAACTCTTGAAGAAGACGAAGAATATTGGCTAATCAACCCAAGGAACAAAGAAAAAGTAAGAACGCTTAAAGCCGAAGATGTTTGGAATTTGATGGCAAAGTCCGCTTGGGCGAGTGGAGATCCTGGGGTTATTTTTATTGACGAGATTAACAGACATAACCCAACTCCACAGGTAGGGAAGATAGAATCCACCAACCCTTGCATTACTTCAGACGCATGGATTATGACAGAAGATGGTCCAAGGCAAGTTAAAGAACTCTACGGCAAAAAATTCACCGCCATTGTAAACAATGAAAAATGGGAATCTTCAGAAAACGGTTTCTTCTCAACTGGAACTAAACCCGTCTACCAACTAAAAACCAGAGAGGGCTTTGAACTGCGCCTTACAAAAGACCATCCCGTTATGAAAGTGAAAAGAATAACAAGATACAAAATGGAAAGGGAATGGGTAAACGCAGAAACTCTGAAAACCGGGGACAAAATCGTTTTGAACAATCATCGAAGCCTTAACGGTTGGAAAGGAAAGTATGGCGAACGTGAAGGTTACTTAAATGGCTTGCTTTTAGGAGATGGAACAATCAAAAAAGATAAGGTAATTCTCTCCTCATGGGGCGATGGAAAAGGCTCAAAGGCAGTCAGATCTTTAGCTTTTGCCTACGCTGAGACATTGCCTCATAGATCTAACTTCAATGGATGGATGAGGGTGAAAGGCAGGAAAGAATATCGAATGTCCATGGGATACTTTAAAAAATTAGCGATGGAACTTGGACTAAAGCCCGGAATGAAAACAATCACCAAAGAGATGGAACAGACTTCTTCTGAGTTTTGTAAAGGTTTGCTCAGAGGATTATTTGATGCAGATGGCTCTATGCAGGGAAGACAATCTAAAGGAGTCAGCATTAGACTAGCTCAGAGCAATCTTGAAATCCTAAAGGCCGTTCAACGTATTCTCTTGAGGTTTGGAATATTTTCAAAGATTTACGTTAACAGAAGAGGTGAAGGAATTTCAAAGATGCCAAACGGAAAGGGTGGAACAAAAAATTACCTACATAAACCTCAACATGAATTAGTAATCTCCAAAGAAAACATACGCTATTTCTATCAGAAGGTGGAATTCGGAAATTCACGTAAAATGGAGAAACTTGAGAAAGCTGTAAAGTCTTACAAGAGAAAAATGAATAGAGAACGTTTTATAGCGACTGCAAATGAGATAACTCAAAGCGCTTTAGAAGAGGTTTACGACGCAAAAATTCCGGGAATAAATGCGTTTGACGCAAACGGATTTTACGTTCACAATTGTGGAGAACAACCGTTGCTTCCTTATGAATCTTGTAATTTAGGCTCAATAAATCTTTCAAGAATTGTTGAAGAGGGAAAGATAAACTGGGAAAAACTAAGAGAAACCGTGAGAAACGCCGTTCACTTTCTTGACAACATCATAGACGCAAATAATTATCCTCTGAAAGAAATAGAGGCCATAACAAGAGCAAACAGAAAAATAGGCTTAGGCGTTATGGGATTTGCAGACATGCTCATAAAACTTGGAATCCCCTACAACTCAGAAGAAGCCCTGCAACTTGCTGAAAATCTAATGAAATTTATCGAAGCAGAATCTCACAAGAAATCGGTGGAGATTGGCGAAGAAAGAGGGTCGTTCCCGAACTTTGAAAAAAGCATCTGGAAAGACAAGTATAGTGCCATGAGAAATGCTACAGTAACAACCATAGCGCCAACAGGAAGCATAAGCATAATAGCTGGATGCTCTTCGGGAATTGAACCCATATTCGCAATATCCTTCATAAGAAACGTGCTAGGCGGAACTAGGCTTTTTGAAACCAATCCCTTGTTCGAAATAATGGCTAAAAAAAGAGGGTTCTACAGCGCCGAGCTTTTGGAAGGAATAGCAAAAACGGGTTCCGCTCAGAAAATTGAGGCGATACCAGAAGATGTTAAGAAGATTTTTGTCACAGCCCTAGATATTCAACCCGAATGGCACGTTAGAATGCAAGCCGCCTTTCAGAAGTACACAGACAATGCTGTATCAAAAACAGTAAACATGCCCAATGAGGCAAGGGTTGAGGATGTTAGAAAAGTCTACGAGCTAGCATGGAAGCTAAAATGTAAAGGCGTCACTGTTTTTAGATATGGAAGCAAGCCAGAGCAAGTTCTATACATAGGAGAAATAAAAACTAAAGAGACAAAATTTGTTGCTGCAGAATCGGAATATGCTGGTGGCTGCCCAACAAAAACTTGTCCATTCCCAAGTTAATAATTTCGTTTTAAAGTATGATGCTACTATAAGCTAGTATGGTGATGTGAGTGAGTTTGATACCTGACGAACACAAGGAACATTTAAGAATGGAGCTTAACGAGAAACTGGAAAAACCAATAAAAATTATCATGTTTACTCAAGAAGTTGAGTGCCAATTCTGCATGCAGACTAGGCAGTTGATCAATGAATTAGCCGCTTTAAATGACAAGATCAAAGTTGAGATCTACGATTTTCTTAAGGATTCTGAGAAGGCTAAGGAATATGGCGTGGATAAGGTTCCCGCAATAGTCATTGTGAGTGAAAAGGACTATGGAATAAGGTTTTACGGAATCCCGTATGGTTATGAGCTTCAAACCCTTTTAGAAGGTGTAATAAACGTTTCAAGAGGCAGAACAGACGTTTCAGAAGAGACCAGAAAAAAGCTGAGAGAAATTAAAACACCAGTTCACATTCAAGTTTTCGTGACTTTAACATGTCCATATTGCCCAGTTGTGGCAACCATTGCCTACAAATTCGCGATAGAAAGTGACTTGATAAAGGCAGACGTTATCGAGGCAAGTGAATTCCCACAGTTAGCCGTCAAGTATGCTGTGATGGGAACGCCAAAAACTGTTATAAACGAAAAAATAGAGTTTATCGGAGCATTTCCTGAAGACCTCTTTTTAGAACATGTGCTGCTTGCTACTTATTGAAC
>CAZNJT010000091.1:0-5546 GCA_964573475.1 uncultured Candidatus Bathyarchaeia archaeon
GATTTCACTGCTTGTTCCTTCACTACTAGTGGCTCCACCACTCCGTTTTCTTGCATGTTTTCAATTTTTCCTGTGAAAACATTTACTCCCATGTATTCTCCGTCTTTTTTCTCGTGGGCAGCCCTCAGTTCTACCAGTATGTCTATTGGTTCCAGTCCTGCGTTTTCAGCTAACGTTCTTGGTATTACCTCAATGGCGTCGGCGAAGGCTTCTATGGCAAGTTGTTCTCTTCCACCAACCTTTGTGGCATAACCTCGAAGTTCTTTAGCTACTTCAACTTCTACTGCGCCGCCACCAGCGACTATTTTGTTGTTTTCTATTACGTCTGAGACAACAGATAAAGCGTCGTTCATGGCTCTTTCTGCTTCATCAACCATCCTTTCAAGTCCAGCCCGTATAAGCACAGCCACCGATCGAGGGTCTTTGCATTTCTCGACGAAAATCATTTTGTCTTCGCCTATTTTGCGTTCTTCGACAATGCCCGCTTCTCCTAAGTCTTGGGGTCTTAAGTCATCTAAATTTGTGATCATTCTTCCGCCTGTTGCCCTTGCAAGCTTCTCCATGTCTGACTGTTTCACTCTTCTGGCTGCCAATATTCCCTCTTTTGCTAGGAAGTGTTGTGCCATGTCGTCTATGCCTTTCTGGCAGAAAACGACGTTTGCTTCTGCGGCCTTTATTTTGTCCACCATTTCCTTCAGCATTTTGGTTTCTTGGTCTAGGAAAGCTTTCATTTGGTTTGGGTCGCGGATTCTTATTTCGGCGCTGATTTCTGTCTTTTCAATTTCAAGTGGGCAGTCTAGCAACACTATTTTTGCGTTTTCTAATTTTTTAGGCATTCCAGGGTGAACGGCTTCTTTGTCTATTATTAAGCCTTGGATAAGCTGGGATTCGAGAAGGCTTTTTCCCGTTTTCTTTATTATTTGGATGTTGTCTATGTCTGCGAGTCTTCTGTCTCCGCGTTTTTCAGCTATTTGTTTCACGGCGTCAATTGCGATTTCTGCCAAGTGCTCTTTCGCCGAACCTACGGCTTTGCTTGCCATTGACGTTACGGCGACTTTCTTCAGTGTTTCACGGTCTTCGATGTCTACTGGTATTGAGATTTTGTTTATGGTTTCCATTGCGTTTTGTACCGCTTTGCGGTAACCGCTTACCATTATCGTTGGGTGGATGTTCTGGTCTAGGAGTTCTTCTGCCCTTTTTAATAGTTCGCCTGCTAGGACTACAGCGGTTGTTGTTCCGTCGCCTACCATGTCGTCTTGTGTTTTTGCAATTTCCACCATCATTTTGGCTGCCGGATGATCCACTTCCATTTCGTTTAGGATTGCTGCGCCGTCGTTTGTTATTGTTATGTCTCCGAGGCTGTCGATGAGCATTTTATCCATGCCACGTGGACCCAGCGTGGTCTTTAACACCTCGCCGATTATGCGGGCTGCCATTATGTTGTTTCTTTGGGCTTCTCTTCCTCTGCTTCTGGTTGTGCCTTCTTTGAGAATTAGGACTGGCTGTCCCGAGGCTGTGGTTGTTAGGTAAGCCATACAAATCCTCCATTCAAGGTTAAAATGTTTTTTATTAATCGGAATAAGCAAAATGCCCCAAAAATATAAACCTTTACCTCTACTTATTCAAATCGCATATTCCATTGCATAACAGTTTAAATTTTGGCTTGCAGTTTTTGATTATTGGTGGTTGTGCCTTGCAAGTTTCGGTGCGCTTCTTTACAAGTCTAAGGGAGTTAACTGGTAAAAAAGAGGAAACCCTAAAGTTTCGAGATGGCGAAACAGTAACGGTGGATAAAGTTCTTAAAAGATTGGCTGAGCGTTATGGAAAAAGCTTCGTTGAATATGTTTATGACAGCAAGACAGGCGAGGTTAAGGGTTTTCTGCAGTTTCTCGTTAATGGGAGAAGTGCATCTGCGCTTGACGGTTTAGATACAAAACTTGCGGACGGCGATGTTTTAGCTATAATACCGCCTGTTGGCGGCGGCTAATTTATGGGGAAATGTTTGGTTTGTGGCGAAAAAGCCGAGACTATTTCGGATAAGTTAGGTATTTGTCTGAATTGCATAAGAGGAAAACCTGAAAAAGGGCTTGAAATTACAAGGCGGGTGCATGCGAAGAGTCGCGCTGTTTTTGGTTTGCCTCCAGAGCCGCCAAAAGATGTTGGAGGATTGTCTTGTGGGGTTTGTGCCAACGATTGTATAATTGGCGTGGGTAATTGTGGTTTTTGTGGGCTTGTCTGGAATGTTGGCGGGCGTCTGATTCGTTTCGGCGGCACAGCTGAAAAAGGTGTTTTGGAGTGGTATTATGATGGTTTGCCGACTAACTGTGTTAGTTGGTGGTTTTGTCCCGGCTGTACGGGGAGTGGCTACCCTAAATATGCGTATAAGCAAGGGGCGGAGTATGGCTATGCGAATTTGGCGGTTTTTTATGGAGCTTGCAGTTACGATTGTCTTTTCTGTCAGAATTGGCGTTACCGCAACCTATCAGCGAAACATAAGCCTGTTATGAGTGCTGAGGCTTTAGCAGACAAAGTGGATCAGCATGTTTCTTGCATATGCTATTTTGGCGGTGACCCCTCGCCTCAAATGCCTCACTTGATTGAGGTGAGCCGAATAGCCTATGAAAAAGCTAAGGCTGAAGAGCGAATCCTTCGTATTTGCTGGGAAACTAATGGCTACATGAATCCTAAATTGGCGGAGAAAGCTGCAGAATACGCTTTGGAAAGCGGAGGAAACATAAAGTTTGATTTAAAGACTTGGAGTGAAGAATTGAATATTGCTTTGTGTGGAGTTTCCAACAAGCCAACCCTAGCCAACTTCAAAATGATTGGAGAAAAATTCTATAAAAAGCGACCTGAACTGCCTCTGCTTTCTGCTAGCACATTGCTTGTTCCAGGCTATATAGACAATGAAGAAGTGGAAAACATAGCCAAATTCATGAGTGAAATAGATCAGAATATTCCATACACGCTCTTAGCCTTTTATCCATGTTATGTAATGAATGATTTACCAACAACAAGCAAAAAGCAAGCATTGGAATGCCAAAAAGCAGCAGAAAAACACCTAAAAAACACACGCATAGGAAACATGCACCTACTCTCATAGAAACCATGGTTAAACTAGTAGATTGAATCTGCATATAAGGGGGGGTAAGTCAGCCTCCTCACACAGATTTATCTCATAATCATGCCTAATGTCTGTTAGAAACCTCTTTTGCAAAAAACCTAGAGGGGTCTATCCGTATTGGTTGATTTTTGCGCCAAAAAATAGAGGAGGGTAGCAATTTTAGGTTATGCTGCCCAGAAGGGTGTTTTCTTTCTCTTTAGGTTTGTGTATTCGTTTAGTGCTTCTTGCTCTTCGGTTGTTAACCTATCCATAAATGTTGTTAGCAACACTTTTGCGTGTGGTTCTGGCACTTTCACGTATAAGGTGTCTTTTTCGAAGATGTGTCTTCCAACTATCGGCTTATCCATGGATATTGCGACCTGCATTCCTTTTCCAGCTTCTGGCAAAGCTTTGCCTTTTTCTTGGATTTGCTGTATTTCGCCTATTTCCTCGCCATCCTCAGCCCTCACGAGAACGCTTTTCGGCTTTATATTTCCCGCCAATATTTCCACGCCCACTATTGCTGGCTTTGCCCTTCGGAAAACATAGCCTTCCAAAACGCGGATTTTTGCAGGTTTAACCAGATTGTCAAATTCCTGCTCAAACTTTGCTTCACGTTGAGTTTTAAGCCAAGACAAGTAATTATCTATTAAATGGTAAATTATTTTTTCCCTAAACACTTGAACATCCTTAATTGAAGCTTCTTCTTCTGCGTCTGGCAAAATTTTGACGTTGAAGGCTAAAATAACGCCATATAGGGGTTCATGTTCCTTTACAACCGAAGCTTCTGTAACATCCCGCTTTGAAATGTCTCCAACATCCGCCAGCCGAATGGGCACACCATTGCCTTTTAAGTTTTCAGCAATAGCCTCCAAAGACCCCAGCGTATCAGCCTTCAAAACAATCCCCTCCACATCTGTCACAATTCTAATCTTCTCAATCTCCTCAGAAACAAGCCTCACATACTTTTCAGGCTTTTCACCCTCAGCAACACCGTATAAAGGAGCTCCAGCCAAGGCGCCTTCCAAATCTGGCGCAACAATTTTAACTCCAGCCGCAGCGGAAACAGAATCTACGGAAGAAAACTTATCCCTTGGGTCTCTAATCTCGTCTAAAGGTTTGGGAACCAAAATTGCCCTTATCCGCGTTACAATAGGCTTTTCCTTTCCGCCCACAACTATCATATCGTCCTTCTGCAAGGTTCCATCATAAATTATGGTGTTAAGCGTCAACCCCAAACCCGGTTCTTCCTTAACCTCTAATACAGTGCCCTTCGCTGGGCCTTCAGTTGTCTGCAGTCGCTTCTTTAGATGCTGTTGTGTTAAACCAATGAGAACCATTAGAAGGTCAGTTATGCCTTCGCCAGTTTTGGCGCTGGTAGGCACTATTGCCACAGTTTTTGTAAAGTCTTTTATGTGGTCGAAGCGATCCGTCTTAAACCCTAATCGTGAAAACACGCCTATGATGTCGTAGAGTTTTGTGTCCAAATCCTGCCGGACATAAGGGTCCTGCAATTGATAAGCTCTCAAAAATGGCGTGTCCGAATAGGATTTCCAGCCTGGTACGCGGTCTATCTTGTTTGCAGCCACGAGAAAAGGTGTTTTACGCGTCTTCAAAATCTCTATGCACTCGTAGGTTTGAGCCTCAAAACTTCGCAGAATATCAATCACGAGGATGGCTATGTCAGCGGCGCTTCCGCCCCTTTTACGCAGGTTCGTAAAAGCCTCATGTCCAGGCGTGTCAATAACGAGTAAGCCTGGAATTTCGATTTCGCTCTTAACCATAGAAAGTAAGGGTCCAACCAATTGCTTAAGTGTGTCAACTGGGAAAAAACTCGCGCCGATGTGTTGTGTTATTCCTCCAGCTTCACGAGCTTGAACGGTTGTTTTGCGAATTTTGTCCAAGAGCAGGGTCTTGCCAGTGTCTACATGACCGAGGACGCAGACGATTGGTTGGCGAATAGGCATTTGGCAATCTCTCCTTTGATATGGTTAAACAACTAGTCATTCAATGACGCACTTCAAAACTAATAAACTATTACCCTAATAAATACTCAGCCATTTTATTCGCAATATATTTAAATGCGGGGGCAGAATTCTGTTAGAAATGGTGAAAAGATTTTGTCTTATTGTTTGAAGTGTGGAGCAAAATTGAAGGAAGACGATAAGTTCTGTTATGCTTGTGGCGCTCCTGTTGCTAAGGTGGTTAGGGAGGAGTTTGCTGTTTCTGCTGATAATCTTATTGAGAAGGTTAAGGGGTTGCTTCATGAGGGGAATGTGACTAGGATTATTGTTAAGGATGAGAAGGGGAAGGTTTTGCTCGAGATTCCTGCTACTGTGGGGGTTATTGGTGTGGTTTTGGCTCCTTGGCTTGCGGCTTTAGGTGTTATTGCTGCTTTGGTTACGAATTGTAAGATGGTTGTTGAAAGAAGAGAATAGGCTTT
>CAZNJT010000092.1:0-5395 GCA_964573475.1 uncultured Candidatus Bathyarchaeia archaeon
GCTTCAATAATCGCAAAAGTGGAAAGAGACAAAGAAATCGCCGAACTAGCGAATAAACATGGCAATTTAGGCTGCGGATACCCCGCAGACCCCAAAACTATAAGCTTTCTTCATCAATGCCTAGAAAAATTGGGCGAATACCCAGATTTTGTTAGAAAATCTTGGAAACCAGCTAAAAAGGCTAAAAGCGAAAACGATTTACGACAGACAAAGCTCATTTAAAGTTGAGAAATCAAGTCTTCCGGACTTTTGATTTTAGAAAGCTCTTCCTTGCAGATGCACAAAATATCCTTCTTTGACGGTTTCCGCTCTTCCGTTATAAGAATTGGATGTGCTCTGACGACTCTGCTAACACTTAGGATTTCATCAACCCTTTTGTTTAATTCTTGTTCTTTGTTATTCGCAACTCCGCCAATAATTCTCATCTTTTCTTCCGGAACAGTGATGACGAAGTCGAAAGGCGCCTTCTTAACTGTCGTGATGTGGCAACGTGTAAATTTTCCGAAAATTTTCTGCACAAGTTTACTTTTAGCTATTGCAAATTTAGCCGCCGCTAAGAAACATTTGCGTTGCTCCCTTGACCTTTCAAACACATTTATTGGCTTGGCCACCGGAAACCCTAAAGTATATATTAGATTATATGCGGCTGTCACTGAGGCTTTAGCCATGCCCCGCTCGTAGCCATAAAGAGTTCTACGAGATATGCCTACCATCTCAGCCATTTCACCAACCGACAAGCCTAACTCCTGCCTTCTCCTTTTGATTGCTTCACTGTGAATTTCAACATAATAACCTCCCGGACCAGCGTGAATTAGAGGATAATTCTTACTACTTACAATGCTTTCAAAAGTTTTTGAAGTGACAGCCGAAACCTCATACCTTGAGTAGACCGTGTCGTCTTCTAAGGGTTTTTCACGTGCCCTCTCGCCTACCAGAAGTGAAGCAGCCGATACACATTCAGATATAGCCTTCAGTTCTAATGAGTCGCCTAGAGAAAGGTTGTCAATATCCAATTGAACTTTAACTAGAATGAGAGTTCCATTTTTCCTAGCTGCAAAGTCGAAGCAGCTTGGCCGAGAGCAGCATTTTTCAGAAACATTAAAGCCTGCTTCCTTAAGCACATCCTCTGGAGGCCTTGCTCTCTCCTTCTCCCAATAAGTCATCGAACAGTCACAAAAAATATCATTGCATTGTTGGATATAAAGTATACTTATGTTCTAGAAGATAAATTTTGCATTTGAGCTACTATCATTGCGTGAGCTATGTCGTATGGTTCTAAATGCACAACTTCTTCTATGCGGAAGCCGCGGTTTTTCAAGACTTTGATTTCCTGTTTGTAGACTTCTGATGGCTCCTTTGTTACGTCTATGCTTTGGGCTTTTACAGCAATCATTATCCACCCAGACTTTTTGAGGAATAGGTCGGCATTATCTGCTAAAATTTTAGCTTGTTCCGGCTGAGCAATGTCGCAGTAAACATCATCAACATTCCCGCCGATAAATATTCCATATTTTTCTGGAAAGCGTGCATCTTCAAGGATAGGCGACATGTTAAGCCTGTAGGCGCATACATTGTTGACCAATTCTCTTAAGGCTCTTGGAGCAAATTCTACGCAGTAAACGTAACCTTTCTCGCCGACTATGTCAGAAATGTGGCTTGCAGTTGTTCCAGAAGCCGCACCAAGGTAAAGAACTCGATGGCTTGGTTTTATCGGGACAGTTTTCAGATTTTTTAGGATAGCCGCCGCCAGTTTGCTTCTAAACGCATCCCAAACCCGGTATTCAACGCCTTCATGGCGTAAGAGTCTCTCACCGTAAACGTTTCTTCCTGGTGTTAGGTTTCTTGTTGCTAGTCTTTGGGCTCCATCTTCAAGCGTTACTTGATATATTGCCGAAAACTGCGGATGCGGTTTAACGTTTACCTGCATGTCTACTCTTTCTCCACTTCTCTTTCTCCTTTTTAAACTGCCTTACGGGAATCGGCGGGGGTTCAACGTATTTTTCACGAATCTCTTCAATTCTTTTCTCAAGGCCAGCCTTCAGTTCCTCGCCCATGCATCTGCCTCCAAAGGAGTCTACCCTAGCGGCTATGGCTAGTTTCCCAGCTAAAGCTCGAGCAATTTTTCCCCTATGCCATTTTTTGGCTTCATGCAAGTAGGTGTGTTGGAAAATAATTCCATGCTTTGGTGGTCTTGTTCCAGTTTTTAGCGAGCGAAATAGGGCTTTTTCTGCTCCTAAGACTTGGACTGTGCTTGCTGGTCGCCTAGCCAAGTTTGTTAAGCCTCCAGCCAATGCAATTAGACGTGCTCCTAAGAGAGAGCCCGCTATGGCTTTTGTGTTGGGTGCAACCTCCTCCATGACTTTGTCAAGATAATTCTCTAAGGTTTGCCTTAGCTGGTATAGACTGATCACGTTTTTGCACAAATCTTGAATCTGTGCAATGTCTGTTTCTGTTAAGTCTGCGCCCATGGATGTTTCCGCTGCTTTAGCTATTTGTTCAGCCTTCGATTTTGGAATTTCCTCTTTCTCGAGTTTTTCAGCCGTGAAGCTATCTTTGCTGCCCAGATTTAGCACCAAGCGGGCGTAGGTTTCATGCTTATCCAATAACCGGTCAAGTTCTGGGAAATGTATGCCATACCATTCCCTAACACGGCCCATAAACAAGTTTATAGCTTTATCTAAGTCGTCGAGGGTTTGGATGGCTTGAGCGATGATTAAGTCTCTTTTCTCAACAGCTCCTTTAACCCGTAGCTTAGCCATTTCCATGGTTACATTATGCGTCCATAGAGTGAATTCCTCAGCATCCTTTACAAAACCCGTTTCAACGGCAAACCTCTCCATGCTGGAACGAAGCATTTCGTGAGCCTCAGAAGGCTTGGATACCTCAACCTTAACTCCAAACTTTTCTTTGGCTTCGTTAGCAAGGCTTGCATTCTCGAAAACAAAGGTTTCATAACCATTTTTCCTAAGTCTATTAACTAATTCTGCAACTTCATCTAGTATTTTTCCAGCTTCAATCTTCACAAGGGTTTGAGCTGCATTTTGCGGCTTTTTAGGAAACAAAGCCTTTTCTATTAACTTGTTTTCTTCATTGAAAGCCATTATGCCAAATGAACATTCAATTATGGCTGCCTTCATTACTTAAGCTTCCTCCTCATTGAAACCACTCAGTGGCAATTAACTATTCCTAAGCTTTATCTTAATAAATAGTTGTTGCGGTAATGTTTAGAGTTGGCTTTAGTTTTAGGTTTGCAAAAATTTTAAGTGTTCAAAATCGGATATTATATGGCGATAGTGGGCGAGCTGGAGTTTATGAGCAGTCTTAGAAATGTGGTGGAGAGGCTTAAAACCTTAGAAACTGAACGAAAAAATCTTTTGCTGGAAATTGAAGAGCTTAAAAAGATGGCAGATTCCAAGGCTAAAGCTTTAGAAAGTGAAGTAAGCATGCTCAGGGAAGAAGTGAAATCGCTAAGAGTACTGCTTGGCGCTGAGGAAACAGAACCCGAATTCGGAAAGAAAAAGAAAAAATAGAGAAAAATTTGAAACCTCTACTCTCTTACAAACCACAACAAATTAGGGTTTTATTTGCAAAAACTAAGCTTTATCTTGTTAAAGTGATAACCTCTACTGCAAACTGTTCGTGGTGAAGAATCTTTGAGCAACAGCCGCTTAAGCGTCAGTTTGGCGAGTTTGAGGCTTGCCAATCCAACGATGTTGGCTTCTGGCATTTTAGGATACGCTACAGAAACTTTGGAGAGAATTGTTGAGGGTGGAGCTGGTGCCGTAGTTACAAAATCTGTTGGAATAACACCGCGTGAGGGATATGCGAACCCTACGATAGTGCAGACTAACTGTGGTTTAATTAACGCTATGGGACTCCCAAACCCTGGAATAGACGAGTTTGTAAAAGAGATTCACGAAGCAAAAAATACTTTAAATGTTCCGTTAATCGTTAGCGTTTACGGTTTTTCAACAGAAGAATACGCAAAAGTAGCCAAAAAAGCCATGAATGCGGGCGCAGATGCTGTGGAGCTTAACGTTTCATGCCCTCATGTAAAAGAAACAGGCTCTGAAATAGGGCAGAACCCGAAAATTCTAACAGAAGTTGTAGAAAAAGTTAAGGCTGTTGTAGATAAACCAGTTTTTGTCAAGTTATCCCCAAACGTTACGAGCATAGCGGAAACAGCAGAGGCCGCTGTTAAAGCTGGTGCAGACGCCATAACAGCCATAAACACGGTTAAAGCCATGGCAATAGACACTGAAACAGCCATGCCCATCCTAAGCAACAAAATCGGCGGGCTGTCAGGCCCAGCGATAAAGCCTATAGCCGTTAGGTGCGTTTACGAGATTTACGAGCAAGTCAAAGTGCCAATAGTAGGATGCGGTGGCATAACAAATTGGCGTGACGCAGTGGAATTCCTTCTTGCAGGAGCCACAGCAGTTCAAATAGGCACTGCAGTAGCCCTAAAAGGCCCAAACATATTCAAAGCCGTTAATCAAGGAATAGATGCTTATTTGAAAAGGAACGGTTTTAGGAGCGTGGAGGAAATTGTTGGCTTATCGCATCGCAGCTAACCAACTGAGAACTACGCGCATTCTAAGCGTTAAAACTGAAAGTCCAACAGTAAAAACATTCATCTTTAAAGACAAAGCATGCGCAAGGGCTGAGCCAGGCCAGTTTTTAATGCTTTGGATTCCAGGTGTGGACGAAATTCCCTTAAGTATTTTGGATGTAAACGAGGATGGCGCAGTTTCTGTGACTGTCAAAAAGGTTGGAGAAGCAACGCAAGCCTTGCACAACAAAAAAGTAGGTGAAATTGTTGGCTTACGGGGACCTTTTGGCAACAGCTTCACGTTAAAAGAAGGTAAAATATTGATGGTTGGTGGCGGAACAGGCACAGCTCCACTATTATTCTTGACCAAGAAATTCATACCCAAAACGGCAAAGCTGGTTTTCGTGATAGGCGCAAAAACGAAGGAAGAACTACTTTTTATAGATAAGCTTGAAGAGACTTGCGGCAAGGAAAATTTGGTGGCGACGACAGAGGACGGCAGCTATGGCATTAAATGCTTAGTCACAACACCATTGGATACGCTTTTGGCTAAAGAAAGGTTTGACATAATTTACACTTGTGGGCCTGAGAAAATGATGCTGAAGGTCTTGGATTTAGCTAAAAAGCATGGAATAGCCTTAGAAGCCAGCCTAGAACGTTTGATGCGGTGTGCGATAGGATTGTGTGGAAGCTGCATTGTGGGTAAGTATCGTGTTTGCAGAGACGGACCAGTATTTACGGCAAGCCAACTGACGGAGGCAAAGAATGAGTTTGGAGTTTCAAAACGTGATTTTGATGGAAAAAGGATATCGCTGGAATAGTTTTGCCGTACACGGTTAAATC
>CAZNJT010000093.1:0-5380 GCA_964573475.1 uncultured Candidatus Bathyarchaeia archaeon
ACTTTGATTGTCCAGTGGTCTGCAGTAAACGTTTGTGTCTAGATAAACTCGTTCAATCAATTTCATCCCGACCTGATAAGCGAAACGTCTCTGTTGTTGCCGTGGTACTTTTTGTAGTTTTTGCTGGGGTCAAGGTGATGACGAGATAGCTGCCTTTTGTGGCTAAATCCATGTCTAAATCTTGTTTTAGGAAAGGCTTAACTGTTTTGTGGAATTTGCGGGGAATGGGCAGGGATAAGCGCTGAAACAGCCATTATAACTAACGCAAATATTTTCTTATTCATTTTGCCACCAAACGGTCTCTTTTAGAACCTATACTTATATAAAACTTATCAGTTAGTGCTCAGCATTTCACGTAAAATTTCCTTTATCTTCATTGCCGGCACGTTCGACTTCACTCCTTTAGGGTTAAAATGAGTCAAAAACGCTGGGAAACCCTCTTTCTCTAAAGCATTGATAATCTTCTTAACTGGTGGAACGGGCAAAGTCAGTGCATCACATAATTTGTCAACAACATAATATGTAACGGGAGCCTCAGTCTCACCCGTTATCAAAGCGAAAATCTTTCCTATCCGTCCCTTAAATCGAAAATCTCTTTGCCGGATTTTTTCTCCCATTAACTCACAGAATTTTCTGTCAAATATTTTTGCAAGCCACAATGGTCCAGCAACATTCAGTTTTGAGCCACATTCACTACATTTTTCGGAATTTGCAAATAAAAAAGGTCTTTTTAAGGTTTCTCTGTGGAAGCAGTTGAAGCAGTGGAGTATGTATCCCATGTTTTTGATGCTTTCGTCAGCTTTTTTTGCGCCATATTTTGTGGTTGCGTAAATTCTAATATAATGGTTTGTGCTGTGGCTGAAGACTACGCTTATGCCTACGTCGTGTTTTGCTGCAGTTGTGGCTAGGCAACCGGCCAGAAGCCTGACGGCGAGTTCGTGGCAGTATTCTGTGCGTAGAGGTTTTCCGCCATATTTGCGTATGCAGGCTTTTGGATGAACACCGCATAATGGCGCCATGTCCGTAGCCGTTAAAGCCAGAAGCCCGCCGTTGCGTAAGGCTCGGATGGCTGAATCTAGGTAGGGCACGGGAGAGCCGAAGGGGTCTATATCTATGGCGTCAAATCTTTTGAGTGGTGCACCATAATGGGCTAAGAGAAAGTTTGCATCTTCGTTTTTTACGGTTACTCGTTCGCTTAGTCCGTTCATTTGCACGTTATATCTTGCAAGTTGGAAGGCTTTCTCGTTGATGTCGTTAATCAAAACTTTTTGGACGCCTTTGACTTCTGTTGCGAAGCGTATTCCTCTGATTCCGCAGCTGGCTAGGGGTTCGCAAACTGAAATTTCGCGGTTAAGCATTTTTTGGTAGGTTTGGAGGGCTAAAACTGCGATGTCACGGTTTAACTCCATGATGGGATTATAGAAGACTGGAGCCTTTGAAGGCGCATAGTCTGAAGGCAATTTTATGAATGCTTTGAGTTTTGGAACTAATATTTTGACTTTGCCTTCTTCAACGATTTCTGTTGGAAAATCTATGTTGGGGTTTGTTTCTGTCATGTTTTTGCTTGTCCCCGAAAATTATTGGATAAGTTCTTTGGTTATTGATAGAACTTGTGTTTATTAATATTCTTTTCTTGGTTTGATGTTAGTCTGCCCTTTTGGCTGGTTCGTGGACAAGAAACAGGACTATAATGAGCGCGGGGAAGGTCAGCGCAAGTGCCATATAGAATGGAAGTTGAGGCGAAAAGCTGATGTATAAGTAGTTACCTAGCAACATGCCAATTCCCATCATAATGTAGCCTGAGAAATTGGTGAACCCGTTCACTTTGCCTCTGTTTTCAGAGTCTACCAAGTCGGTTGAAAGCGCCATCACGGCTGCCATGAACAGTAGGTTGCCAAGGCCGAATAGAATCATTGCAATCGTGACGGTGAAGAGGTTGCCAGTGACGAAGATTACTGCACCTAAGCCGAAGGCAAATAATCCAAGGATTAAGGGGATTTTTCTTCCGATTTTGTCAACTGCCTTGCCTATTGGAATGGAAGCGACGATCATGGTCAGCAAGAGTGGGATGAAGACAAGCCACCACTGTTTTTCTGGTATTCCTAACGTGTCTCTAGCGTAAAGCGCGTTGATTACGTTAAAGAGTGAGAATCCGAACATAGTGAGGATTTGTGCGATAAGTAACCATAGCATTGATCTTGGCACGACTTTCCAGACGCTGAAGCTTTCTTTTATGGCTTTAGGGTAGGAGGATATGAAGTATCTGAAGCGAATCGGGTCTTTGTTAGTCATGGTTTCTTTTAGTCTGAGTCGCCATATTGCGGCTATAACGTAGAAAGTAGTCATGACTAGGTAGATGATTCTCATGCTCCATTCTAGTCCAAAACGTAGAAATAGTAGTCCTGCGATTGCCGGGCCTGGTGTGTTGAAGGTGCTGTGAATTAGCTGTATTATTGATGAGCCCATTCCTCGGCGTTCTGGAGGAAGTGAATCTTGAACCATTGCAAATAAGGCTGGTTGGTAAATTAGGCATAGGCTGCTCACCATCGTTCCAATAAGTACGAAGTGCCATGTTGGAGCAAAAGCGAAGAACACATATGACAGTGCCATGCCGAACGTCATCGTCGTTATTAGCCAGCGTCGTCCATACTTGTCTGCTAAATAGCCTCCTGGAAAAGCTACTGCCGCCATGCAAAGAAAGCCTGCGAAACCTATTAGGCCTAGGGCTATGCCGGTTCCGCCTAGGATGTCTCGGATGTAGTATTGGAAGTTTGGTGCGGGCATTTCGCTGGCGAGGTCCATTATTATCCAGCTTATGACGAGGATGCGGTAGTTGCCTGTGATGAACGAGAATTCGCGTTTGAGGAGCTCGATGAGTCCCATTTGTTTCACTTTTTCATGAACCATTAACGTCCACTAATATAAGCGTTGACTGTTGTATTTCAAGTGACCGTGTTTCATGCGCTACGTTTTTGTCTTTTTTAGCGCGCTAGCCATGCTAGAAACTCCATGGGATGTTGTCTCTTTCAGTTTATTTATATGCGGATGAACGTAGTTCTTCTTGTGTGGAAGGTGCACATTTGGAGCGGATCGGATGAACCTTGATAAGGTTGTCAGAAAACAGTGGGATGAAGCTGCTGACATTTGGGTTAAATTCGTTCGAAGCGGCAAGAATTACTATTCTGAATATTTGAATGGTCCAGCATTGAAGCGGATGATTGGAAATGTTAGAGGGAAGAAGGTGCTTGATATTGGGTGTGGTGAAGGATGTTTCTCTAGATTTTTTGCGGAGGCAGGTGCGATAGTTACAGCTGTAGATATCAGTGACGGTTTGATTAGGGCAGCAGTGGAAGAGGAGGAAAGAAATCCATTGGGGATCAAGTATTTTGCTACTGATGCAGCGAATCTAAGCATGCTCGAATCTGAAAGTTTCGATGTTGTATTCTGTTACATGGCGTTGATGGACATAAGGGATTATGAAGGAGCAATATCTGAGGCATCTCGTGTCATGAAGACAATGGGAAGATTTGTCGTTTTAATTGAGCATCCGTGCTTCACGTATTCTCGCGTTTTAGATGGGAAAGTAGTGGGCGAATGGGCAAAAGGCACCAGTGAAGACGGGTCTGAAGAGTACTTATACTATTGGATTAGCGATTATTTTCGGAGGCATAGCTATCTCTGCGAATGGAAGCATGATAGGTTGTCGTCAAGCTTTGTGACAACGGGTTTTCACAGGACTCTTTCAGACTATGTTAATGCGATGACCAAACGCGGATTGGTCGTTACGAGATTTGATGAGCCTCAGCCTATGGAGGAAGGAGTTAGACTTCATTTTGCTATGAAGAAACATTACAGGATTCCGCATTCTATTGTAATCGAAGCCACTAAAATTCTAGGTAGTAGGGGAATAGCTTGAGGAAACGTTTGTTGCTTTTGACTGGCAGTCCGGGTGTTGGGAAGACAAGTGTTCTGCTTAGGGTGGTGGAATCTTTGAAGGCTAAAGGCTATAGCGTTGGCGGAATGGTGAGCCGTGAAGTTCGTTCAGGTGAGGTTCGTGTTGGTTTTGAGATTTCGGATTTAGGCGGTAGTAGGCGTGGGTGGCTTGCGCATGTGAATCAGCATAGCGGTCCGCAGGTTGGCAGATACCGGGTTAATTTAGAAGACCTTAACAGTATAGGCGCAGAAGCCATAATGAAGGCTGTTCAGGATTGTGATGTTATAGCCATTGATGAGATTGGCCCCATGGAATTGTTTTCTGGAAGATTTAGAGAGGCAGTTAGCAGGGCTATTGAATGTGGGAAGGTTGTGATTGGTGTAGTTCATTGGAAAGCCAAGGATAGGCTGATAGATGAAGTGAAGAAGGGAGAAGACGCAGAAACGATAGCGGTTACAAACGGAAACAGAAATGAACTGCACGAAACTATTGTTGAAAAAGCTGTCAAATTTCTGGAAACGAAAGAAAGAGAGCAGTATAGCCAAAAGTGAAAAAGGGTTATGTTTAGTAGTTTTCTGTCCATAGTTCGAAGTAGCTTCTCGGATGCGCGCATACTGGGCATTTCTCTGGCACTTCCTTGCCCTCAAAAACGTAACCACAATTTCTGCACTTCCACATGACGAGCTTATCCTTCTTGAAGACTTCACCTAATTCAACATTCTCCAGCAACTTTCTATACCGTCTTTCATGATAGGCTTCAACCTTAGCAACCATACGAAAAGTTCTAGCAGCCTCAGCAAAACCTTCTTCTTCCGCAACTTGAGCAAAGCTTGGATAAAGCGTACCCCACTCGAGCTTCTCGCCTTCAGCCGCAGCCCTCAAATTCTCAGCCGTCGATCCAATAACACCCGCAGGATAAGCAGCTGTTATCTCCACAAGTCCTCCCTTCAAATGGTTAAAGAACAATTGCGCATGCTCCTTCTCATTATCAGCCGTTTCTGTAAAAACTGCAGAAATCTGTTCAAACCCCTCTTTTTTGGCTACACTGGCAAAGAAAGTATATCTGGTTCTAGCCTGCGATTCACCAGCAAACGCCGCCAACAAATTCTTCTCAGTCCTACTACCCTTCAACTCCATAGACTCTAAACTCCTCACAAACCACACATCTATCACAAGACACATAAAAACAATTTCCTAACAGAAACTTCAAAACAAAGTTCAACCTATATATAAGGGGGCTAAACGCTCACAGAGCGAGGAGGGACACCCCGCATCTTCTGAAAGAATAAAGTGTTATAGCCTTGAAACCCAAATAACCTCTTGTAAGTGACCTTTCCATGTTAGTTGCTGGCGTAGACGATGCAGGACGCGGCTCCGTAATCGGCCCATTAACTATTGCAGGAGTCCTAATGAAAGAAGAAGACTTACCACAGCTCAAAGAACTAG
>CAZNJT010000094.1:0-5368 GCA_964573475.1 uncultured Candidatus Bathyarchaeia archaeon
CTATTATTTCGCCTGGTTCGAATGATATTGGTGCGCCGCAATGGGAACAACTTATCTCTGAAACTATGGACATGGGTTTTACGCCTTGGGTTTTTCTCGCTTTACTATTTCTCTAGCTACAATAACGCCTGAGGCTGAAGCCTGAACCAGCCCCCTTGTTACGCCTCCTCCGTCACCGTTAGTGAATAAGTTATGGATTTTGGTTTCTAGACAGTTGCTTAGCTGTAGTCTTGAGGAGTAGAATTTCACCTCAATGCCATAGAGAAGTGTGTCTCTTGAGTGAATTCCTGGAGCGATTTTGTCTAGAGCGTGAAGCATCTCTCTTATGTCAGCTAAATAGCGGTATGGCAAGACGAAGCTTAAGTCGCCTGGCGTGGCGTTTTTCAATGTAGGAGACACTACGCTTCTGGCAATCCGTTCATGGGTTGATCTTCTTCCAGATTCTAAATCGCCTAAACGTTGTATCATTACGCCTCCGCTTAGAAGGTTTGAAAGTCTAGCGAGATATTTTCCGTAGGCTATTGGTTCCTTGAAGGGTTCGGTGAACGCCGTGCTGACCAAAATGGCGAAGTTTGTGTTTTCTGTTTTTCTTTCTGCGTAGCTTTCGCCGTTAACAGTTAAGACTCCATTGTAGGATTCAGTTATCACCTCACCGTAAGGTGCAACACAGAAAGTGCGAAGTTGATCGTCAAAAGATTTTGAATAGTAAATAAGTTTCGGCTCATAGAGAACGCTGGTTAAGTCTTCCATAACTGAAGCCAAAACTTCAACTCTTAATCCAACATCAACCGGGTTGTTGAGAGTTTTCAAACCTAAGGCTTGGGCTTCTGATTGAAGCCATTCGGCCCCGCTTCTGCCGGGTGCAATAATCACGTATTTTCCGAAGTATTTTTCGCCGTTTACGGTTTCAACGCCTTCAACGGTGCCGTTTTTCACTATGAGCCCTTTGACGTCTGTTTTTGGTTTGAATTCGACTTTGCTGTTTAGTTCTTGGCGCATTTTTCTGAGCGTTTGGGCGCATCTCTCCGTGCCCATGTGGCGGATTTTTTGGCGAATAAGTTTTAAGCCTGCCAGAGATGCTTTTCGTTCAATCTCTTCTATTTTTTCAATGTCGGTTCCGTAAACGTGCTCAGTTGCCCCGAATTTTAGGTAAATCTCGTCTACGTGGTTTACGAGTTCTGCAAGTTCTTTGGAAGACACGTATTGGTCAAGCCATCCGCCTACTTCGGTGGATAATGTGAGTTTTCCATCGCTGAATGCTCCTGCTCCTCCCCATCCGGACAAGAGTAAGCATGGTTCGCAGTGGACGCATTCGAGTCCTCGGCTTGCTGGGCATTTGCGTTGGTTAATGTCTGGTCCTCTGTCCAGCATGAGAATGCTTAGTTTGTTTTTTTCTGTTAGTTCAAGAGCTGAGAATATTCCTGCTGGACCGGCTCCGACGATTATTACATCATACTTCAAAGGGCTGTTCTCCTGAAACCCAGAACTACATGTAACAACTAGCATATATTTTTAGCGAGCAAGCTAATGACGAAAAGCGGTCTATGCCTTAGAAGACTATTACTTTTGCAAGGGCACGAGACAGAGAAACTTCAAGGTCTTTTTGCCGTTATTTTTGAGTTGATGCTTTTCATTAGGGGAGATGAAAATGACGTTGCCAGCGCTAACCTTTCTTTCTCCTTCTTCACTGACCACAAGTCCCTCGCCTTCTAAAATGAAGACCTCATGTTCCCATGGGTGGCTGTGAAATGAACTGTGTCCTTTTGGTTCCATTTCGAAAAGTCTCATTGCAAAGTTTGGAGCGCCCATCTCCTTTGTGATGAGCCATCGCACTTTTAATTTTGAGGCTCCTTCGTCTGCACTCTTTGCTTCCACATTCTGATAATGAAATACCTTCATTCAATATACCCCTAAACCAGAAATTTAGATTCTTCTTACGCTAATATAAAACTACCCCTGTTGTGTATAGTAAGCACATTTTACTAGTAAATAGGTGCTGAAATCCCTTCCCCGGCGCCATTTTACCAGATGAGGCTTATTTCTAGTCTATTTTGGAAAAAAGACATCGATTTTCGCCTTCCACAGTCTTTTTTCAGGGTGCTATTTGAATTTTATAATACGGCGCGGGCGCGCGCTATGCGAACGACATTCTGGAACCCAACATTTTTGAGCAGGTCTCTGCACAGATCTTCAAACTCGGCGGACGACAATTTCTTCCAATCAAAATGGATCATGACCATTACACTCCTAGTATGCCTATGCAAATCTGGTTATATGATGTTCACACATTTTTCAAGCAAAAATACATTAGAATCGTGCCTAAAAACTTATTTTTGAGCAAAAGCCCTCTCAAATAGAAAACTGCAACAATGCTCTATGCAAGCGTAACACACTCTCATGTTTACTCTCCTGATTCTATCTCCAAATTGGTCTGCCAAGGAAATATATCAAAAATTAGACTTAGCGCGCGCGCTACATATGGTGAACAGAGTATATGAAGGAAGACTACTATTCCTGTTTCTGTGGGTTCAGTGAGGCAAAATGATTTGCAATTTCATATTTATCTAAATCCGGGTCCTTCACTAAGTTGGCTTCGATTTCTTCGACAAATTCTTGCGTAAACCCTGTTGGCATAGTAATATCTTGGTCAGTTAAATCCAGCGGAAGAGGCAAACCTGTTGCTCTATTACACGTGGCAACAAAAAAGCCTAGAAGATTATTAAGCTCATAGTCTATTGGAGTTTCAAAGCAGAATGGTGGTGATGGATAGCTGCAACGGATGAAGTAGCGCGATGTTCTGAAGATTCTCGCCGAATCACAAAGAAGGTCCCTCCTGACGTTGCGGTCGACGTCATCCTTGCAGGCCTTGAAGATTGATTCTATGGTTCTAGAAGTATCCACAGCATATCTGTTGTAGGCCAAGGCTAGTCGAGTGAAGTAATTGTACAGAATAGGATCTCCGAACGCGCTCTCGTAAGAAAACCATTGTTTTTCTTTCATGGACGAAGAAAGAATTTCCTTATCATTCCGGTTAAGCACCATGTTGTCATTGCCATTTCTGTAGATGCTCCAACCATCAAGAGCTGCAGCTTGAACCCTCTTGATTATACCCACTGCCTTACCACTCTCAACAAGCCTTATTGAAGCGTCACGAACGTGTTTCGTAAGATCGGTACCATCCTTGAACCCTGTGTTAGGAACTTTGCGAGGGTGTATTATACGGCAGCGCGGTCTGAACCCGAAGAAACTACCATCAACAAGCAGCAGGTCTACGTCTTTGTCCAAACAGGAAAGTGCCACGTCTCGTTCAAGGCATGTAGCAAGAAGAGAGAGCATCTTTTTGCTTGCCTCAGAGTCGCCGACCTGCAAGTCGATAACAAGTCCGCTGAAGTAGTCCTCTTCGACGAGTTCTAATCCCTCATAGATATGGTAGGTAGCGCCGTAGGTCCCAAATCGCCCACCTACTCTTTCACTCATCACTGGCGAGTCAGATCCATCAACAACACAGACACGCCAGCCCTTCCACTCATTACTCTCGGACACGTCTCTGAATTTCACCAGTCTTCGAATCCTATCCAGCTTAGCCTGATTCTCAAGCAATCTTGCCTTCGTCCGCATGGCTTCTTTCTCAGCAAGTTCAAAGAATTGGTGCTGCATCGCCTTCGGTATTTTCGCCCATTCGGTGAACTCCTCGCCTAGTTTGACCCCCATACCCATCACACCTAACGTGAATTCTTCTCTTTGTCTTCTTCCGAGATGTCAAAGTGTATGAGAAGAGGAATAGGCGAAGGATTCATTTTGCCAGCAATGTAGAAGTCGCCAACAGGCATCAGTACTAGATACTTTGGGTCAATGTCCACTTGCCCCAACAACCTCACAGCTTCATCCAGGTCCAGAGGGTTCAGTTTTCCGATAAACTGGGTGTTTAAGTTACGGCGGATAGCAGCGTTTATTCCGATTTCGCCGGCTATCCCTTGACTCAGTAGTATTATAGCTAAATTGTAGCTTCGTCCAAGCGCACAGAGCTCTGATATCATCTCGGTGGTTTTGTTCTCCATACCCTTGGGCATGAACGGGCAGTATTGCGGGCCCTCATCGATTATGACAGCAAGATTAAGTCTTTGTTTGTTTTCCATGAGTTGCTTCAGATATTTTGCTATTGAAAGGAAAACTGAAAGTTTCTCCGCTTTTCCTCCTGAGCTGATGTCAATTACTGCGATGCCATGCTGTCTGGCCGCCTCAACGATTTCGGATGGCCCCATCCTGCCCATAATGTTCTCAAGTTCTTCGTCTGTAACCTTTCCAAGACATTTTTCAAATTTCCGTAAGTAGTTCTTGCCATAGTATGAGATCTTCCCACTGGAATCGGTCTGTTCGGCCGCTATTTCAGACGTTACTCTAGTTAAGAGATGTTCTCGAAGCTCTTCTGGTGTGTTGAGTGTACGCCAGCTTCCTTCATAAACAACGCTCTCCAGAGCTGCCTTCAAGGGGTTCTTCTCAACCATAGAAGCAGCGTAGTAACCGAAATTGTCCATAGCCGAGCACAAGTAGTCAACAGCGACATCATCATCTAATCCCAGGTCTGAAATGTCTAGAGCGTTGGGAAAACACGTAGCATAATCTGACCCTTTCCAATCAAAGATAAGGACATCGTAGCCCGCAGACCTGACAAATGGAATGATCTGATACCGCGTCAAGAGAGACTTTCCAGCACCTGTAGACGCAAATACGCCAATGTGGTAACGTACAAACTGCGGATTTATGGGAACCTTCCAGTTGGGATGATCCTTATAATATCCGATACTATTCGGCGTCGAACCCAGATTAGACATTGGATTGTCCTTTTCCTCATATAGCTCGACGTCTGAGCTCGGAGCTATCAACATCTTGTTTTCCTTCAAGACACCGCTCGAGACATCACCTATGACATCAAGACCAAAGGCATAATACTCCTTGGCATTCGAAGGATGATGGCCTATACGTGCGTAAGCTACCCCGGGTGAATATGCACCTATCTTAAGATTTTCATTGCTACCCAGTCCGCTGCGACACACTGCCATCATTTCATTCCCATTTCTATTACGAATGATCACGAGATCCTCCGCTCTGACACACTTTTCTTCGCCTTCAGCAAGAATTACTGAAGCACTCAGTTCTGTTGACCCACTAGCCACGATTCCGATCCTTCTCAAATTGCTCACCACAAGTAAGATTCTATGCCCTCATCTAAAAAGCGTTTAGCGTTTGGTTTCAGGCGAGCGCCAAGACGCGTATTAAGCCTTGCAGAAAGTGTCGGTCAAGGACACTCCCCGCGAGAACCTTCTGAAGGCTAGCTTGACCAAATCGGGGTAATCGTAGGTTCGGTATT
>CAZNJT010000095.1:0-5354 GCA_964573475.1 uncultured Candidatus Bathyarchaeia archaeon
GTCAGCAATGGAATAGACATTTTTTACACATCATTTACACATATCGTCTCCATAAGGCCTTATAAACTCACAGGCTTTTGCCTTGTGGAGCGGGTAACTCTATGGGTGTAACACCAAGTATCCCAAGAATCGTGATGCTCGGAATGATTGACGAGTATTATTTGAGCCAATACGCTTTCTTTCAACCTCAAAAACTGGTAGCTCTGGACGAAGTAGTATTCAAGCTCTGGCGCATAGACGGAAAAGTGCACCCGAACAAGTGGCTTGCCTGCGGGATAGTCTGTTTTGAAGAAGGGCGTCCGATGAAGCAAGTGTTCACGGCTCTAAGAGCGGCTGACAGAACCTACAACTTGCCCGAATACGAAGTCTGGTGTCACCCAAACACGCTGAACGAGGCAAGAACTGTCGTCCGAAGATTGCCCCACAATATAAGCAGCAAAACGACGATACACAGCATAACCAAGATTTGGAACCCTCAGAAACGAAGCAATCTCTTGGTTTATGCCCCCCATTCCGAATAGAGTTCGATGCCTCTCCTATACATTCGTATTGTGCCTTTTTTCTCGTAAGAGCCGAGGGAGTCTTCCATAACTGAGATTTTTGGTTCTCTTGGTGTTTCTATTTTATGAATCTTGGATATTGATGTTATATCTATGTTGTTCGGGTTTTCGGGAGATATCTCCATTTGGAGATTGGGAGAAAAATTAGTCGGAAGTTAATCCACCTAATTTAACTTTACTCCGAAAAATTCCTCAAAATTCTTCATTATTTGCTCGGCAACAACCGTAGCGTCTACCTTTTTTATTTCTGCTATCGCCTTAACCACTGTTGGAATGAAGGCTGGCGTTGTCTTTTTACCATCAAAAGGTTGTTTAAAAAAGCGAATAGGTCCATCAGTTTCAGTCAACAAATTGGTTAACGGTATTCTCCTCACAACTTCACGTATGCCATTAGAGTAGACTGTCGGCGGCCCCTCAGTAATATAATATCCATTCTCTACAACTTTTGATAACACGCTTATCGGGTTACTAAACCAGTGCAACAAGACCTTTTTAAGATTGTAAGATGGAAGCATCTCAACAATTTGCTCTGTTGTACCACGGGAATGAATTATAACCGGCAAATCAAGTTTTTCAGCCAGACGCAACATTTCATTAAAAACCATAAGCTGCTTATCCCATATCTTTACGTACTTGTGGTCTAACCCTATCTCACCTATGGCAATCAACGCCTTGTTCTGCCTTTTCTCAGAAACCAATTCAATTGTTTGCTGAAACTCGTCTTCCGTTACAGCATTCACGTTCCAAGGATGAATCCCCAAAGCAGCATAAACCATCCCCGAATATTGTTCAGCCAGTTTTAAGCTTCTAATACTTGTTTCCAAATCCATAGAATTCGAAACTAAAGCAACAACATTGGAGCTTCTAGCTTCGGCTATAACTTCATCAACGCATTCAGAATATTCCTCGTCTGAAAGATGGATATGCGCATCAACAAACTTCATTTTGGAATCACGACTTTCACTAAACTAACCCGAATTTTACTTTTATAACTTCCTCCCTTATCTGAATAATCCTAAATGTTGGTGGCAGTTTTCAGCAAATAAAGAACAATAAACGTTAAATATTGCTTTAAACAGAAAAAGAGGCTACAGAGGAGTCTTTATGGTTGATTTAGAATTGGCTGTAGCTCCCATGCATAGACTATGCAAAAAGGCTGGAGCCGACAGGGTAAGCGAAGCAGCGGCAAAAGAACTAGCCAAAGCGTTAGAGGAAATTGGCACAAAAATCGCCAAAGAAGCCCTAGATTTTGCAATGCACGCAGGAAGAAAAACCATAAAAGCCGAAGACATTGAAATTGCCGCCAAAAAAGTTATGAGCAGATAGCTTTCCCAAATTTCTTCCTTCTTTTTTCAAAATCTGGAAGCGTTTTTTTCTTAGTTCTTAGTTCAATTTTCTCGAGGAATCCCAGAGAAACTGGAAATATTCCCTTGCAAACCGCACCAAACCAACATGATTACTCCATATTACTAGGCTTGGTTTTTCTTCGCCCAAAAACAGTATAGCTTCTTTTCCATCTACAATAATGCCTCCTCCAAACATTTGATCTCTAACTCTTAACTCGCCTATGCCAGCTAATCCCTTTAGATTCTTCCAGTCCCCAGTTTTCCCCGCAACCATAAGCTTGATATTCGCGCGGGTTTTCTGGAAGGCTTCTGGGAAAAATGTTGCCGAGGTGATTATGTTTTTTGCGAATTCTGGTGCAGCAATCATTATCTCTTTTGCGGCTTTTTTTAAGGTCTCTTCAAGCTTAGCCATTACCCCTTGTTGACCGTGCAGTATTAATATGTCTGGGCGTTCCACAAGCTCTCTCTTATCATATAAAGGTTGCAACTCTCTAGCAATTGTTTGCTCCCAACCCATGTATTTGTCTTCAAGCCTGATCTTTGCGGTTGCCAAGGCTTCGAGTGGCTGTATTGGATAATATTTAGTTGGGCGGGCTTCAACGCTTTTGGCCCATCCATTATTTTTAAGCGAGTTTAGAACCTCGTAGATTTTCGAGTAGGGTAATTTTGCCTTTTTGCTTATTTCCATGGCTGTCATTTGCCCGCCCTTCAGTAGAGCAACGTAAGTGTCGATTTCGTAAGCCTTCAACCCAATTTCACGTAAAACTTGTGTTGCGTCTTCACTTATTGACAATTTATTCCCCTCAATCACCTTATGAAAAGTTTGGAAACCTTATTATATCCTATCCTTAGAGCCTTCAAACATAACTGCAAACAGCATGGTGAAAACATGCGGTTCATTAAAGAAACGAAGAGCATATGTCCCGAATGTCTAAAAGTATTGGAAGCTACGATTTTCGAAGAGGACGGGAAAGTCTTCATTAAAAAGGAATGCCCAGAACACGGCTTTTTCCAAGACGTTTACTGGTCTGATTATGATCAGTACCTGCGTGCTGAAAAGCTCAGGTATGAAGGTGACGGTTTAAAGAATCCACGAACCAAAACCGTTAATGGCTGTCCATATGACTGCGGAATATGTCCACAGCACAAATCCCACACAGCATTGGCGATAATTGACGTCACAAATCGTTGCAACCTTAAATGTCCAGTTTGTTTTGCAAACGCTGCAGCCGCAGGATACGTGTATGAACCAACCAAAGAAGAAATTGGAAGCATGCTGGAAAACCTTCGCAAAAACGAACCTGTTCCAGCCATGGCATTACAGTTTTCTGGCGGTGAGCCAACTGTTCGCAATGATCTTTTCGAACTTATTCGAATGGCGAAGGAGCTTGGTTTTCGTCATGTTGAGGTTAATACGAATGGTCTTCGACTTGCACAAAGCGTGGACTATTGCAAGGGACTGAAAGAAGCAGGAATGAGCACCATCTATTTGCAGTTTGACGGTTTAACGCATGAAGTTTACAAATTCATCCGCGGAATCGACCTTTTAGATATTAAGATGAAGGCTATTGAAAACTGTCGCAAAGCTGGAATCAACAGCATAGTTTTAGTTGTAACATTGATCAAAGGCGTGAACGACAACCAACTCGGCGACATCATACGCTTCGCAGTCCAAAACTTCGACGTAATAAGGTGCATAAACGTTCAACCCGTCTCCCTCTGTGGAAGGCTCCCGCAGAGAGAACGGGATAAAATGCGCATCACGATTCCTGACTTCATGCGGCTTGTGGAAGAACAAACAAACGGCAAAATAAAAGTTTCAGACTTCTATCCAGTGCCAACGGTTGTGCCAATTTCAAAGGCTGTTGGAGCATTAAAAGACAAGCGTTACGTAGAGTTTACGGCACATCCGCACTGTGGTATGGCAACATATGTATTTATTGAAAATGGCGAAATCATCCCCATCACGCGTTATGGAAACGTAGACAAATTCGTTGACGTTATGAAAAAGGTCTATGATGATGCATCAAAGGGAAACAAAAACAAAGCCAAACTGCATTTAGTTGGAGCATTAAGATACATAAAATTCAGTTTCTTAAGGAAGCATGTTTGGCGTGTCATAAGGGAAGGAAGCTACGAAGCGTTAGGCGACCTGCAAAGGAAGGCTATATTGCTTTCTGCAATGCATTTCATGGATCCATACAACTTCGATTTGGAACGAGTTCAACGCTGTGTAATTCACTATGCAGTGCCTGACGGACGCATAATTCCATTCTGCACCATGAATTCTATTCACCGCCCAGCAATTGAAAGAAAACTTGGAATGCCAATTAAAGAGTGGCAAAGCAAGCGTAAAGTTGAAATAACCCAATACGCCTAATCGGAGAAAACCTAAAGAACCACGAAACGATTTCAGTTATTGGAAGCTGATAATAATGGGTGGGAAGAAGAAGCTTGGCCTAAAGCAAATGGAGCGCATGCAAACTAAAAAGGACGAGGAAGACAAAAAGAAAAAGGAAAAAACAGCAGCGCCATCGAAAGAAAGGAAGCCTTCTGGAATAGTTCCGCCAGACCCGAAGAACGAAAAAATTGTTGGCGAATTAAAGAAAATGCATGTTCTAACACCTTACGCGGTTGCTTCACGGTTTAACATACGAATAAGTGCGGCGAAGGATTTCTTGGAACAGTTAGAAGAGAACGGCGTAATCCAACTGGTTGGCGGAAACCACAACATCAAAATATACAAGGCAGACTAAACTTCGTAGGTTTTCTTATTAATTACAAGGAGTTTAAAGTCTAATTGGAATTTCCCAAAAGAATCTATACTGGTGAAGAGGTCAAAAAAGCCAAAGAACTCATTGATAAGGGCTATAAACATCGATTAAAAGTTAAGGGAAGTCCAATCTTCAAGCAGAAAGTTAGCCAAGCACTTAAACTGATTAAAGCGGTTGGCTACTACGATTCTTTAAGAACGTATATTCACAGCATAATAGAAATTGATGGCTTCACGCAGCTTCGCGAGGCGGAAGCGGCAATTTGGGCGAATAAGTATGCCGTTGAAAACCCTGTTGACGCCGCCAGCCTTTTCATACAAAAAGCCAATCACATGAAAGAATTCATTGAGGGCAAGCTTTACTTTGGCGGGGAGGCAGAGAAGCGTTCGGTGGAAAAACGAATAGAATTTCTCAAAGCATTGAAAAAGAAGAGTCGGAAAAAAGAGGTAAGAGACGAATGTGAAAGGCTTTTAAGTAGCTGGAGCGAAAGCGTGTTTCTCTAATTGGGTAACTTTTTAAGGTTAAGGAAGATACAATTTGATTAAAGTTTAAGAGGGAATCTATTGTCCTCTCGTGAATATCTGCAGAGCGGTAGGTACGTTACTCTTAAAAAACTTGGAGAAGGCGGGAAAGGTGTTGTATATAAGGCGAGAGACACAGTTTTGAACCGCGTT
>CAZNJT010000096.1:0-5301 GCA_964573475.1 uncultured Candidatus Bathyarchaeia archaeon
CAGGTTCTATGGTTAATGTCGCACTTGAATAAACTGTAACATTTTTTGACACTACAAACGGGCTGTCTACAAGAGTCCAAATTGTATCTTGCGTAATCGGGCCTTCAACATAAGTTGCATTTACGGTAGTGAATAACGTTCTATTTGCAAAGTTAAAAATGCTAGAAGCCATAATCAGTAAAATAAGTAACATTTTCAATTGCTTCTTCATGTTCATGCATCCATTCTTTAGCTAAAGCTCACAGTATCCCTCTAATCAATGCTAGTTTAAACATTATGAATTCAAAATAAAATTTCAAAATCTGTACAACATCTCGCGTAACAGGGCATCAGCAAGAGATTTAACGCAGTAAAAGAACAACCATAAAAAGCGAAGTGGAGGAAGGTGTTTGAAAACTTTCACTGCATTTGCCTTGGACAAGTTTCCTTTAATAAAATCTGGAGACAGTATAGCTGAAATAATTGTTGAGATGGCTGGAAAAAACGGTTTAAAAATTGAGGATGGAGATGTAGTAGTTGTTGCTCAGAAAATTTTTTCTAAAGCTGAAAAAAGAGTAGTACGGTTAAAAGATGTTGTTCCCTCAAAAAAAGCTGAAGAAATTGCAAAAATAACCGGGAAAAGCCCGAAATTTGTTGAGCTAGTTTTGAGAGAAACAAAAAAGATAGTGAAGGCTTCTCGTGAAATATTGATTGTGGAAGATAAACGTGGTTTAATCTGCATCAATGCTGGAATAGACAAGTCTAACGTGGAAGGCAGAGGAAATTTTGCGTTATTACCAGAAAACCCAGACGAATCGGCGGAAAAATGTCGCATGGATATTGAGAAATTGACGGGTAAAAACGTTGCAGTGATCATATGTGACACTTACAGTCGCCCATTTAGACGCGGACAAGTAAACTTTGCAATAGGTGTGGCTGGAATTAAGCCATTTGAGGATTACAGGGGAAAGGAGGACCTTTTTGGACAAACTCTTAAAGTGAAAAATGTCGCGGTGATAGATGAAATTGCTGCTGCAGCAGAGTTACTTATGGGACAAGCAAAAGAGGCAAGACCCGTTGTCATTTTTAAGGGATTAGGCGATGTCGTCAAGTTCTGTAATAAATGCAGCATAAAAGAACTACAAATTTCAAGTGAAGAAGACCTGTTTAGAGACACATTATAAAATCTCCATTACCATTGTAAGAATGGGTTGCTGCGTGTACTATAGTGCAGACTATTGCCGTGTGATTAGTGTGACAAAAATGTTAAATGGGACCGAAAAAACATTTAGCGCGCCTAAAAATGGCACCGAAACATGTTGGACGGAAACTTTCGAATAGTCAGAAGGTGCATGGATATGGTTGAGGAAACTGTTTGGGTTGACGGGAAAATGGTTAGGCCGCGTCTAAGCCGTGTGTGCGAAAAATGTGAGTTTTTTAGGGGGAAATGCAGGTATCCTTTGTTGAGGGGTTTACTCGAAAATTTGGTTGAGTTGGTTAAGGTTAGACTGCGGGTCTTAACCAGGAGGTTGAAGTAAGTATTGTTTGGTTGCTTTTCTAATGGCTTGTTCGCTGTTGAGTTTGGGTTTCCAGTCTAATGATTTGATTTTGCTTATGTTTAGGAGCATGTTTTTGACGTCGCCTTTCCAGCCTCTTCCGCCGTCTACTCCGCCTGTGAACTTGAACTTGACGTCCCATTTCCTCAGCCACAATTTCAGCTATGGTTTTGACGTTTATCTGGTCTTCGGAGCCGACGTTGTAAATTTCAACTTGTTCTGTTGATTTTCCTAGTCCTACGAGCATGCTTCTATGCAGTCGTTTATGTAAAGGTAGGATTTGGTTTGTTTTCCGTCTCCGAGGATTTCGAGGTGTTTCGGGGTTTTTGTTGAGTTTTTGAACGAAATCGTGGATAAGCGCGCGATTCTCAAAACTCACTAAACCAGCACCTAAAACTCGTTAAAACACGTACAAAGAAGCTTATAACTCAAGTTAGCATGATACATCATTCGCGTCTTCTCGGCTCGTGCGCATGCATGCTCTGCGCTCACTATTAACAGTATGTCCGCGATAATTTAACAGTATGTCCGCGATAATCTGCAAGCTATCCTTATGCTTACTCATCTAAACAATCCTCACCGAAGTTATCGATTCATGCCCTGGAAGATTTGTAAGAAGACTTAAATATCGAATCATTCTTTGTTTAACAATAGAGGCATCTATATGGGTATCGTAAAGCTTTCACCAAAATTCCAAGTTGTGATTCCCAGAGATGTCAGAGAAAAACTAGACCTAAAGCCAGGACAGAAAATCGTCGTGATTGAAAAAGGCGGCGTCCTTCATCTAATTCCTCAAAAACCCATGAAAGAAATGAAAGGTTTCGTAAAGGGCATCGATACAAGCAAGCTTAGAGACGAAGAGGATCGATTTTGATTCTGATAGACTCATACGGCTGGATAGAATACTTCGCCGAAGGCCCACTCGCAGACAACTACGCCACATACATAGAAAAAGCCAACGCCGAGAACACCATAACGCCCACCATCATCGTCTACGAAGTCTACAAAAAAATCAAGACCACAAGAGACGAGCAGAAAGCACTGGAAGCCTACGCTCAAATCTCACAAACCAAAATCATCGAATTAACTAGTCCCTTATCCCTAGAAGCCGCCGACATAAGCCTAACCGCAAACTTAGGAATGGCCGACTCCATCATCGTAGCCACAGCAAAAGCCTACAACGCCGAAATAATAACAAGCGACGAACACTTAAAAAACATGAAAGGAGTCAAATTCATAAAGAAATGAAAAGTTTTGGGACAACAATAGCGCACGCTTTCGTTCTTAATTATTTGCTTTCCGCGTCCTTTGGCTGAGGATTTGAGTTTTTGGCTGAGCTTTTCTGGGCTGAGGGTTGTTCTTCAGTCAATTGAGATCGGGCTATTTTCTCTGCTTTTTAGGTGCTTGTGCTAACTTTAAGCCTAAATGTCTCAATCTCTCGAAGTGTTAGCGCGCGCTGATTTTGGCTATGTCTAGGAGCATGTTTTTGACGTTGCCTTTCCAGCCTCTTCTGCCGTCCACTCTGCCTGTGAGTTTGAGGTTGACGTTTCGGAGCCTCATTTCTTCTAGACTGCTTGTTCTGCTTGAGGATAAGTATAGAGATTGCGTGTTATTTTTTGTCCGCAGTTTGATCGATGGTTTTCGTTTCGTTGATTAGTCTCTCTAGTTCGTTGAGCTGGTCGAAGATTTGTTGTTCGTCAAAGTTGGAGACGATGCCGTTCATGGCTAGTACGATGTGCTTCGCGACACTGACCCATCTTCGCCGCTGTTTGAGGCTTATCGGAACCATTTTTCCGTTGATTCTCTGGTGTCTTATTTCGCCCTTGGCTACTTTGGCTGCGACCTTGAAGATTTCCTCAAGCCTGTCAAGGGTTCTGTTCCGAAGCCTCTGAATCTCTACCTTAACGTTGTTTCTGATAGTCTCGATACGACTTGAAACGAATCTATTGACGGAAACCTTAACCAATAGATGAACCCCTACCCTATATTTTTCCAGCGACTATTCAGCCTTCTGCTTCAACGTCTCTAGATTTATCGAATTGCCTCCTCCTGAAAGTTTGCCTAGGTTTGTCCATCAATCGAGAGTGCGTTGATTGGATTTGAATTGAACTGAGAAGTGCTTGTTTAGTATTTTGAGGCGGGTGAGGTGTTTTTAGGTGTTCTAGAATGTGCGAGTTTTGTGCGGAGCAACTCGGAACCGACTCTCGCGAGGGCTTTAACATAGATTTATAAAAGGCAATATTATATTTTATGTATGGTTGGTAAGTACGATAGATGCAAGCTATACAGAAAATGTAAGAGCCGGGCTGACTAGAAACGAGAGTCTACTACTATCTTCTCTATCTGAGAAAGGCAAGACTATCTTCAAAATGAAAGATATTGCAACTGAACTAAAGTGTTCCTATAAGTATGCGAAAGTGCTTGCTAACAACCTAACGAAGAAGAAATGGGTAATTGTCCTGAGAAGAGGCGTCTACCTCATCGTTCCATTAAGTGCAGGAGTAAGATCACACTATACTGAGCATGAGTTTGTGATCGCTTCGCACCTTGTTTCACCCTACTACATAGCATATTGGAGTGCCCTTAATTTCCATGGATTTACTGAGCAAACACCTTTCACAGTCTTTGTGGCAACAACGAGAAGAACAAAGAACAGAGAGGTTCTAAACGTCAAATACAACTTCGTAACATTAAGCAAAAGAAAATTCTTCGGGTTTGAACCAGCAGCAGTCAGCACATACAAGATCAATATTTCAGATCGTGAGAAGGCGCTAATGGATGCGTTAGACCATCCTGAGTACTGTGGAGGCATACCTGAAGTAGCAAAGTCTCTGTTGAATGCTAAGGAAAAGGTATCGATGGAAAAGATTGTCAATTATGCAGAAAGAATGGGAAACACTGCAATAGTCAAGAGACTTGGATATCTAGTAGAGAGTTTAAACATAAGTGTAGATCCAGAAATTCTTTCAAAGATGCGGGGAATGATTTCACCGGGAATGTCTGCTCTTGACCCTACATGTTCCAAAAAAGGCACGTACAGCACTAGATGGAATCTTTTATTGAATATCTCCAAGGAAACTCTTGAAGAATTGAGGCGGAGCTTTTGATATTAGCAGAGCAGATAAGAAGAATCGCAAGAGAAGAAAAGCTCGCGGCTGGCGTTGTGGAGAAAGATTACGCAATCTCATGGTTACTGAGAGGATTCTATCTAGTAAACAGCGGTTTGGATGATATTTTTGTTCTGAAGGGAGGTACTGCTATTAGAAAGGTGTATTTTCCTCAGACTTGGAGATTTTCAGAGGATCTAGACTTCACTGTTGCCAATGCTGTGGAATCCGGAAGCATAAAAGAATTTATGCAACAGGTATTCGAAACACTTCTCCTAGAAAGCGGAATTAACTATTCGTTTGAATCGTTCCACCCGACAGAAGGGTCAATAATAGCTAACGTCCAGTTCCTTGGTCCATTGAATTTCACAAATAGAATCAGACACGACATTAGTTTGAAAGAAAAAATGGTACAGGAACCGGAACGCCGACCTATCAGGACCAACTATTCGGATTTACCCAAGTTCGAAGTACTAGTCTATCCTCTGAGTGAGATCCTTGCAGAGAAGATTAGGAGTATTATGCAAAGAGGTTACTCGCGCGATTACTATGACGTTTGGAGATTATTGAAGGAAAACCAATTCAAGGATTCTGAAATCAAAAAACTTCTGAAAAGGAAATGCGAATTGAATAGGATAAAGTACGAGCCAAGTTTACTG
>CAZNJT010000097.1:0-5214 GCA_964573475.1 uncultured Candidatus Bathyarchaeia archaeon
CGATCAACGTGAGGCTTCCATTGAAAAATATTCAGTCTTCCCCTATTATTGACATCATTTTCTACGTAGGCCTTTATTCCCTCGAAAATGCTGAGATGTATGGGCTCCATAGCAGAGACAAGTGCCTTTTCAGTTTCGATGATCTCACCGTTCATCCAACAGAACTTTGCGCCGTGAAAGGCAACAGACATAAGCTAACAGCCCCGAATGAAACCTAAGCTCGCAAGGATTTATGAGTTTTGATGCAAAACATGCTTGATCTCACCATTAACAGTAGGTATTCCTTCTTGTGTGGAGAAAGAGGGATTTGTGGGAGACGTCGCCATCTCTGAATTCGTTACAACCAACACGCCTGCCCACTGCGAAGTTATATTCTGAATCTGACTTTGAAATATAGAAAATTCATACCTTAAATTCATACGTTTTAAATGCCACGCGTATTAAAAGCGTTTCTAGCAAAAAAGGTCGCCGAGGAGTTGTTTATTCAATGAGTAAGAAGTATTATTGCGTCATAGAAGTAAAAGTTCCCTTGGGTCCTCAAGGTTGGCAAATAGTAGTAAACGATAAAATGAGACACACATTAGAAAAACTTAAAGCTGCAGTGGAAGAGTTAGGAGGCAAGGTCTGGGTCAGATACTGATGTATCAGAAATTGTCATTGAATTATTATGTCTCAATGAAGTGTTTCTGTAACTCTACAATAGCTGTGCTATCTTTGGCTTTTGCGTAGCTTTCAAGCCTTTCTTGGTTTATTTCCAGAAAAGTGTGTCCCCACTTGAAAATGGAGAGTAGTTGAGTGGCTTCTTCTTTAAATCCAGCAATGTAAAGTGCTGCAGCTAAAGCCTCCACAGTCGAGAGTTTTGTTGGCTTGCCAAAATTAACGGGGTTGCCTGCGATTAGGATTGGTAGGCAGCGGGATGTCCCCCTAACATGTTTTAGCAAGACTTTTTCGGCGTGTTCCCAGCTACAATCTAAACCAACTAGTCCAAAATCTTCGATGCGTTTCCTGTCGGCTGGTGAAAATGCAATTTCTGAGAAGGGATTAAGGGCAACAGCCCTCTTCGGCAAAAACTTTAATTGGCGTACTATGCGAACGAATCCATGGCGTTTTAGCTTTAAGCCTGTGCACTTTTTGGGGTCGCATTGTCCAGCATGGTAAACAATGATTTTAACTTGTTTTTGCACTTGTTCTGCGCACCTTTAAGTGGCTCATGGGGTCGTTTAAGACATGCGGAATCCTTTGAATGAGGTCTGTGGAAACCATGTGGCAGCCTTTTTCTTCGAAAACGAAGTCTCCAGCAGCACCGTTAACAAAGGCTCCGGCAACAGCAGCTTCAAAAGGGTCTATTTGCTGAGCTAAAAAGGCTCCAACAATTCCGGAAAGCACATCCCCAGTTCCGCCCACGGTCATGCCTGGATTGCCTGTAAAATTGAGCTTGAAGCGTTTTTCGTCTGAAATTATGTCGACCGGTCCTTTTAGTAGTACTATTGCGCCTAACTCCACCGCTGTTTTCTGCACTTCTAAAATTTTTTCCTTTAAATCTTCTGGTAGCTTCTTACCAGTTAGTATGGCGTATTCTCCAGCGTGAGGCGTTAGCACTAGGGGCACGTTTAGTTTCTTTTTAAACTCTGCAAAAGCCTTTAAGCCATCCGCATCTAGAAGCAGTGGTTTTGCCGCACTTTCGACAGCCTCAATTACAGCCTTAACAGCTTCTCTAGTTTCTGGATGCAAACCAAGGCCTGGTCCTAGAGCGATGGCGTTGGCTGCTTCTATGTACGTTTTTAGGGCGGATACATTGCCTACGTTTAGGTGTGTTCCCTCAAGTTTTATAGTGATTAAGTCTGGTGACATGGAAGCGATGGCATGAGCGGTTTTCTCAGGAGCTGCAACATAAGCCAGGTCAACGCCTGTGCGTAAAGCAGCTAAAGCCACAAAGGCTGGAGCACCTGAGAAGGTTTCGCTTCCGCCAATAACTAGTAAACGTCCAAAATCTCCTTTATGGGATTCTGATGGACGAGGCCTTGTAGCTAGCAGAACATCTCCTGGACCAGCGAATTTTTCGAACTGTTTTGGCAAGCCTATGTCTTTTACAATTAATTCGCCCACATATTCTCTTGCACTTTCAAGTCCCTTCTTTGTCTTGTGAAAGGTTATTGTTAGATTGGCTTTTACAGCTGTGCCTAATATCTCTCCAGTGTCAGAATCTATTCCGGTTGGCACATCAACAGCAACTCGAAAAGCATCTAACGCGTTGATTTCTTCAACTAACTGTGAGATTGGAGGCTTCAGTTTTCCCTTTGTTCCTGTTCCAAGAAGTGCGTCAACAACTATTTCCGCGGTTACATCTGGTATAAGTGAGCTGTCATACACTTCATGGATGGAAACACTTTCTTTTAAAAACTGTAGAGCATTCCAATTTTCCAAAGCAGCCCTATGAGAGATTTCCTTAGCCTTGCCAGCAAGGATAACTGTGACGTTAAAACCCATTGACGACAGGTGTCGTGCAGCGACGAAGCCGTCGCCTCCGTTTCCGCCTAAACCGCAGAAAATGGCAACGGATTTGTCTGGTTTAAATCTTGATGCAATCTCTAATGCTATGTTGTGTCCAGCGTTTTCCATGAGCTGAAGTTGGGAAACCCCGAAATATTCTGCGTTCAGCTCTAAAGCACGCATTTCCCGACTTGTAATAGCTTCTGACATGTTTAAACCTAATAGTTATTATCCCAAATAAAAGATAAGAGTATCTTTTCTAAAGTTAAGACTATTTTGTCATTTCCACTTTCTCAAGAATACAAAGCCATCCTATTTGGCTCCCAATAGAGGGGTCTAGTGCTGTTGCACGCACACAAAACCGCTTATCACAGCAAAATATTTTAATGTACAACAACAAACAATAAGTGAGGAGATTCAAATGCCCACAGCATTCGTGTTAGTAAACACAGAAATAGGCTCAGAAGCAGACGTATTAAAGGATTTGAAAAAAGTTGAGGGAGTAGATGAAGCCTTTGCTGTCTACGGAGTCTACGACATAATCGCAAGAGTAAAATCAGATACAATGGATAAGCTCAAGGAAATTGTAACGTGGCGTATCAGAAGACTTGACAAGGTTCGGTCAACATTAACAATGATAGTCGTCGAAGAAACAAAATAATAGACACTTCCTCTTTTTTATTCATATTAATTAATCCTTTTCATTATTTCCATTTTAATCTCTAATTCGTTGAAAAATGGGCTGCCATAAATGACCATGAAAACTATGCACATAGGACTGGACGACACAGATTCAACAAGAAAAGGATGCACAACATATGTTGCCGCCCTTCTCGTGGAAAAACTGCAAAAACTAGACGCCAACTTCATCGATTATCCAAATTTAATCAGGCTAAATCCTAATGTGCCATGGAAAACAAGGGGAAACGGAGCACTATGCATCAGAATACAGTATAATGAGAATGCAGAGAGCCGAATCAAAGAAACCGCCATAAGCGCTGTTGAAGAACATGCAGACTTAGAATTTAGAGGCACAGACCCTGGCATAGTCTTCTTCAAAAAAGCGAAAATTCCAAAAGAAGTCAAAATCTTCGCCAAAAACGCAATAACTGGAATTGTAACCCTTAAAGAGGCGCTAAAACTTCTTAAAAAGTTTGAGGCTGAGGCTGTAGGCTTCAAAAAGGGGAGAGGAATCATCGGTAGTTTGGCGGCTGTTGGCGAAACTCTCCAGGGAGACCATACATATGAAATCCTCGTGTACCGCGTTCCAGAAAATTATGGCTTAAAAAGGGAAGTAGACCAGGCTTCAATTTTTGAAATGGATAGGGTGACAGCACCGTATACCTTTAACAATGTTGACTTGGAAAAACGTAGAGTCATCATTACACCGCGGGGGCCAGACCCTATTCTTTTCGGCATCAGAGGGGAAACTCCCGAAATTGTAAAAAAGGCATTTGAAATTGTTAAGCCTCTTGAGCCTGTGGAAAGATGGGTCATTTTTCGCACAAATCAGGGAACAGATGCCCACCTAAAGCGAGTTGAAAAATTAAGCCAAATAAAACCGTATCATCCAATTATTGCAAGGGGAATAGTGTCGACAAGCCCGAAGATCATTCCACTGAGACATGTAGTTTTCTCAATTATGGATGAAAGTGGGCAAGTTGACTGTGCAGCTTATGAACCGACTGGAGCTCTTCGCAAAATTGCGAGGAAGTTGATTGTTGGAGATTATTTGGAAGTTTACGGAGGTGTCCGCAAGCTCTCTAAAAATAATCCTTTAACGATAAACCTTGAAAAAATTCGCTTGTTAAAGCTTGCACCAAAAATTGCCTATCAAAATCCGATTTGTCCAAAATGTGGCAAACGGTTGAAATCCATGGGAAAAAATAAGGGTTTCAGATGTGATAAATGCGGTTCACGATATCCGAACCTTGGAAAGGTTGAGGTTAAATTTAAACGTGAGATACGAAAGGGGCTTTACATAACTTCAACAAGGTCTCAGAGGCATTTAACTAAGCCCTTTAGCCGTTATGGAAGGGAGAAGCGTCATATAGCAGTTAAAAGGTTAATTGAAAATTGGCATTTTCCCTAGGTTTTTTCTTCGTTGACTTTGAAGATTTCGCATAGCATTTGATACAGTTCGTCGCCGCCCTCTACCTTTGAGAATAGGTCTTTCTCTGCTTTGAGGAGTCGTCCCATAGTTTGATGTGTCTCCCGCCATTCTAGTTCTTTCCACATCATGCGGTAATTCTTCATTTCAATCCAAGCTCGGAAAATTAAAACAGCGAACATTCCTAATGTAATTGCAAGGTTTAGTATGTATATGTCTATTATGTCCAGTTTTTCACCTCCTTCACATCGCATGCCTCGTATCTTATTTTAGCAAAACACATTTAAATCAAACTTATGATAGCATATGCGAAATGAAGGGTTATGGATGAGTGAAATCTTATCTCCACTTGCTTACCAGTTGGGCATTGGTGGAATAGGCGGCTTTGTAGTTGGATATGCCTTTAAGAAAATAAGCAAGCTCATAATTGTCTTGATAGGCTTGTTCATAATCGCACTTCTCTATTTAGGTGTACGGGGAATAATAAGCATAAACTATGACGCATTATGGAAAGCACTAGCAAATTCGCTTGGTATGGCTGAGTCAGCATTTTCATGGATTGTTGGAGTGATTTCTCTTCTGCCATTCGCTGGAAGCTTCATTGTCGGCTTTCT
>CAZNJT010000098.1:0-5177 GCA_964573475.1 uncultured Candidatus Bathyarchaeia archaeon
AAATTCTCCGCATATCCTAAGCGGATTCGGAACAATTGCACCGCAACTCTTCAACTTGGAGCCTTATGCACAACCGGAGAAACCATTAGACATAAAGCTTAACTTGTATCAAATGGAACAAACTTCACACGTGTTGTAGTCTAGAACATGATGTGAAATGTTTGAAACGTTGAAATTGCCTTTCCATATTCTTTCGCTGTGGGGTTCGGTTTTTGCAGCTTTGAACATCTTGTTCTTCGGCGGCATTCTGGTGAGTGCTTTTCTCACTCAACCCTTTATTCCCCCTCAAGGGTACAGTGGAGGATGGTTCGTTCTTCCTCAAGAGGGATTCGTGTTGTTTGCTGTTGGTCTCTTTCTGTTTAATTTTGCCGTGGCTGCTCTTCTGATGATTACATTGCCAGGGTTAGGTTTTTTCGCGTTGCCGGTTGCCCTTCTTGGTTATCGAGCGTTTTTGTGGGGTTTACTGGTTAATCAATTATCAGGGTCTTTGTTTTATGCTGCTTGGCCTACTATCTTTCTTGAAGGGGAAGGTTACGTGGTTGCTGCAGTTGCTGGGATTGATTTGGGTTTGTCTTGGTTGAAGCTAAGTTGGGCGCATAAGAGGGAAGTCAATTCTAGGTTTGAAGGGCTCAAGATGGCCTTAATGGAATGTGGACACCTTTACATCTTAGTGGCAATTCTGCTCTTTGCTGCCGCTATTGTTGAAAGCGCTACAATTTATCTCGTTTGATGTTTTCGTTTAGTTGAAAATGATGGAGAAATAATATAGAAGACAAATATAGAAAGTTTTATTAACTGAATGCGCCAGTAAATACTTCTGTTTGTTTAACCTAGAGGGTCATCCATTTGGGAATGATTGGTGGAAAAAAACAGAAAGCCGCCATTTTACTATCCCTAATCGTTCCACTGAGTTTGTTGCTCACTTCTAGATTTACGGGAATATTGCAGGGTCCAATCAACCCAGAAACGTACACTGTGGAAGCAGTCATGTGGAACATGACCAGACCGGATGAATGGATCACTCTACTTGAGACTCTGACAAACTCGTACAATGACGGTGTTTTATCAACGACTTTCAAAGTTGGAATCGGAGGGTATTACGAAAATCACGTGTGGGGTCTTGGCGACTGTAACTATGACTCAGTGGATATTCGTTTTGATGTTGTCGCAAACATGACTACAGGATTTATCCGTTCACTTGTAATAGGATTTTCGCAAGTAGATGTGAATGCTTCTTTCGACGTAAACCCAGACCCTTACTACATTTTCTTGTATAACCTTACATTAGGCGCGATTAGCCAAGCATGGGCCACTGATAGGGGTTACATTGAAGCTTACGCAGTGAACAATCGCAATAGCTGCAATTTAACAATGTTCGGTCAATGGATATTCTACGACGACAACAATACAAACCATGACATAACGTTCACACTCGAAACCCTATATTATAACGGCACAGCCTACCGAAAAGCTGAAATGCCAATACAAATTTCAGTGCAAATACCAACATGATATTATCTCTTCATTCTCGTTTTATAAAAGTCGTTTTATAAAAGCTAGATTTTTCTTTTTAGAACCAAGAGTTCTCTCTTCAGCCTTGTTGTCAAAGGTATGGCTCTGCCAAAAGGTTGACATAAACCTTTACGTATAGCCTTGATTATTTCATCAACTTCCAATTCTGCATCCACAAGAGTGTAGGCACAACCTATCTCAGGACCATAATGGGCGTCGCTGCCAGCAACTTGGGCAATTCCAAGACGAGAAGCCATTTTTCGACTATTCTTTACGGAGTAGTTAAAGGGAAACGCCGAGGCGTTTATCACTTCTACCGCATCAAACCTTGAGTTTGTATTCTTTCCTAAGCTTTCTTTAAAAAAAGTTACTGGATGACATGCTACTGCTATGCCGCCAGCCTCATGAATCTTATCTACAGTTTCATCTGCACTGAGCCTTTTGGGAATAGGCTCTTCCACATTCAGCCCCAATATGTGCCCGTTTGAACTTGAAGTCTCCATTCCAGGAATTATCAGAAAGTCTGTTTCTTTTGCTATTTTTAGTGCGCTGTCGAGTCTGTCGTGGTCTGTTACGGCAACGCTGTCTAATCCATGCTTTTTAGCGTAAAAGACCAGTTCTTCTGGAGTGATTAGAGAGTCATAGGAGTAGTGGGTGTGGACGTGTAGGTCGATTTTGAGTTGCAATTTTTCACAGCCAAAGTAGGCTCTTAGGAAGCCTGCGCCGGGCTTTCTCTAACCTTCTCCAACATTTCATCCAGTTCTTGTCCGTTAGCCTCTATTTTTTGGAACAAAGGCTTTGCTTTAGCTATTTTATGGTTGGCTGGCAGAGGCTTTAGGGCTTCATCCCATTTCTGTTCGTGGACGCTTCCAGGCAAGTTGAGGGTTTTCCAAAGTTCTTCTGCAGCAAATGAAATGAACGGGGCTGAAACTATTGCTAGGGCTTTAACAATTTGTGCAGCCACATAAATGATGCTGGCTGCTTTGTCTCTATCCTTCTTGATTAGGTTCCATGGTTCCTTCTCATTCAAGTACTGGTTTCCCATACGGCTTATACTTATCATGGTGTTTGCAGCGGATTGCAATCCGCAATCTTCGATTTCTTTTGCAACTGTTTCAACCTTCTCTTTTAGAGTTTCCAAAATTTGCTTATCGTCTTCATCTAAAGCTTCTGGCTGTGGAACTTCACCGTTAAATTGCGTGTTCATGAAGGCTAATGTTCTATGAATGAAATTGCCAAACGTGTCATTCAAGTCTGAGTTTATCTTTTCAATGAAAAGTTCCCATGAAAAGTTTAAGTCTTTTGTTTCCGGTCTTGTTGCCATTATAAAGTAACGCCAATAGTCTGCTGGAAAAAGTTGTAAGGCTTCGTCTATCGAAATGCCTATTCTCCTACTTTTGGAAAACGGTCTACCTTTGATTTGTAGGAACTCTGTTGCTGGCACGTTCCATGGCAAATTGTAGTCTTCGCCAGAAGCTAATAGGAGGGCTGGAAAAATTATTACATGAAACGGAATATTGTCCTTTCCAACGAAATATAGAGTTTTGGCTTCCTTGTTAAACCAGTACTCCTTCCATTTTTCTGGTTCTCCTCGGTTCCTAAAATATTCAACTGTTGCTGAAATGTAACCCAAGACGTTCTCAAACCAAACGTAAAATGTCTTGCCCTCGGCTCCTGGAAAAGGTGCTGGGATTCCCCAGTTCACATCTCTTGTCATAGCCCTGGGCTTCAATCCTTCTTTTATTAAGTTTAAGCTAAAGTTTCTAGCATTAGTTGGTAACTCTTTGTTGTTGTTAATATAATCGTTGAGTTTTTCAGAGAATTTTGGCAAGTCAAAATACCATTGCTTAGTCTTTTTTATGATGGGCTTGCTTTTGCATATTGTGCAGTAAGGTTCTATTAGAAATGTCGGTTCTAACAGTCTACCACAAGCGTCACATTGGTCTCCACGGGCAGTTTCATATCCACAGTATGGACATTTTCCCTCTACAAATCTGTCCGGCAGAAAACGACTACATTTTTCGCAGTAGAGCATCTCTGTTTCTTGGGTGAAGATGTATCCGTTGTTGTAGATTTTCATTTGATAGGCTTGCACAAATTCTTTATGGATTGGGCTTTCTGTTCGAGTGTAGTTGTCGAATGAGAATCCCCATTTTTTGAACAAATCAACTACTTTTGCATGAATTTTGTCGGTTAATTGTTTTGGCGAAATCCCTAGTCTTACAGCTTCAACTTCTATTGGAGTCCCATGCTCGTCTGAACCGCTTACCATAACTACGTCTTCGCCTTTCAATCGGTAATATCTGGCTACGACATCTGCGGACAGAACCTGCACCAACGTGCCCAGATGAGGCATATAGTTCACGTATGGCCAAGCACACGTGACCAAAACTTTTCCGAGTTCCACGGCACCTCCAATATTTGATTCATAACTATTAGCAAATTATAGATTCTATTACTTAAGAAGTATTGTTTTTCCGCAGACAAAATGGTTTTCTTCATTGTTTCTACTTCCGTTTTCTGAATAGTTTAATGCCTTCCATGTCTGTAACGTATTCAAACCCTGACTCTATTAGTTGTTTTGCTTCTTCCACGTTCTTTGCGGTTGCTACGTTGTATTCGTCATTTTCAAACTCTATTAAGTGCGTGTAAATCTCTGTGTTTTCTAATCGTTTATGTCCCAATAAGTATTTAACATGGAGAATGTTTCTGGTTTTTTGGTATTCTACCGTGGCTTTCCAATGTCTGAAAGTGTGGAAGTGTATTTGTAAGTCTCGGATTCTGAAGTTTATCTGCTAACTGGTTTCTTTTGCGTGCAAACGAATCGTATATTGCTTGCCTCTTCGGGTTAAAAATGTAGTCGCCATACTTCTTTGAAACACGCTTGAGCATAGCTATTGTTTTAGCTGTAACTTTAACGGTTCTGGATTTAGAGCCTTTTTCTGGATTGTTAATGCTTATCGTGTTGTTCTGCTCGTTTATGTCTGTCCATTTAAGTTTACAGATCTCTCCTGCTCTTGCAGCTGTGTCTTTTAACGTTTGATGGAATGCTGCTGTCCGTTTACCAGAAGCGGCTATCAATTGGTCAAGCTCAGTCTCTAAAGGAATGAAAGGCTGTTTTGGTTCATATCTGACTTTTATGGGTATCCAAGGAATGTTGAATGTTTTAGTGAAGCTTTTGTATGCTGCCACAAACCCGTGTTTATTTGAAGCTGTCCAAGATTCAGTGGCTAAAACAGTTTCAACAGAGTCGGGGTTCATTAGGTCAGAGCCTTTCTCAGTCAAGGTCGTGAGGTGGTATAGTCTATCTCGCATAGTGCTTTCGCTTAATCCACGTTTTTTAAGAAGCCATGCGTATTCCAGCAGTTTACCTTTAGTGATGGCAGCGTCCAGCTTTGTGGCTCCCGCAGCCCTTTCATGGTTTCGGGTTTCAACTTCGGCCAAGCTTTTCACCAGCCTTAGCTGACCGGTGGACGCTCGCTCGTAAAGCTCATTGCTCACTCGGCAATAAGTAAGTATGGCAGTTTTGCTTTTTAATTTCTTCGTATGAATTGTTTCAACGTGTTCTGATATGCGCGCGCGTTTTTGCGAAGGTGCAAATCGGTTGGCAAGTCGTCGTTTTGATGTCTACGTTATGGAGGGTGCTTGGTTTTAGATTTTTCCTT
>CAZNJT010000099.1:0-4967 GCA_964573475.1 uncultured Candidatus Bathyarchaeia archaeon
GATTTTGGCTGCTAAAATAGGTTTGGCTGTTGTAACATTTTCTAAGGCGAAAAGGCTTATTATAGCTCGGGACACCAGAGTTTCAGGTTTAATGCTTGAGAACGCGTTGGTTTCTGGCCTTTTGGCTGGGGGAACTGATGTTAATTGTTTGGGTATTGTGCCGACTCCTGTTTTGGCGTATTTGACTAAGAAGCTTAAGGCTGATGCTGGTGTGATGATTACGGCTTCACATAACCCGCCACAATACAACGGCATAAAAATTTTCGGTGGAGATAGCCTAGCCTACGGTGACGAAAGCCAAGATGAAGTTGAAAAGATGATTGAAAACGAAAGTTTTAGGAGAGAGGATTGGCGAAACGTTGGTGAAGCCTTGTATACTGATGAGAGCCATCTCTATGTTGAAATGATACGGAAAACCACGAAATTACATAAAAAATGGCATGTGATAGCTGATTCGGGATGCGGGGCAACATATAATCTTGCACCAGCGATTTTTGAAAGGTTAGGATGTAAAGTAACAGCCATAAACTCTCAGCCAGACGGGTTTTTTCCAGCTAGAAGCCCGGAACCAAACGCTGAATCTTTAAAGCCTCTAGCTAAAATTGTCCGAGAATTAGACGCAGACGTGGGAATAGGCTACGACGGTGATGGTGACAGAGCGGCTTTCATAGATGAGAAGGGTAATTTTGTGGATTTTGATCGTGTTTTAGCGGCTTATGCTGCACATGTTGCGAAGAAGAAAGGCGAAGGAATTGTAGTGACGAATGTTGAGGCATCTATGTGTGTTGAAAAGATGGTGAAGGCACATGGCGGAAAAGTAGTAAGGACAAAGGTCGGCGATGTTTATGTTGCAGAAGCCATAAAACAGCATAACGCTGTCTTTGGCGGGGAACCCTGCGGAGCGTGGATACATCCCCAATTTCACTACTGCCCAGACGGAATACTTTCGTCTGTGATGCTTCTGAAAGCCTTAGAAGATGAAACTAAGAGTCTGTCGGAATTCATTGCTGAAACGCCACAGTATCAAATCCTTAGAGAAAACATCACCTGCAAGAACGAGATAAAATACAAGGTTATGAAAAAAGTCGGGGAAGGCTTAAAGGCAGTTTTTCCAGCGTACAAGAAATACTCAACTGTTGACGGTGTTCGCCTAGCCCTCAGAAACGGATGGATTTTGGTTAGAGCGTCTGGCACCGAACCCTTTGTAAGGCTAACAGCAGAAGGTGAATCATTAAAAGCAGCAAAGGAAATAATGAAGAAGGGATTGGCATTCGTCAAGAAACTGGTTGGTGAGATGGAGAAATGAAGGCTGTAATTTTAGCCGCTGGAGAAGGCGTAAGACTTCAACCAATCACATCAACAAGACCAAAACACTTGATAAAAGTTGGTGGAAAACCAATACTTGAACACTGTTTAAATGCTGTAAAAACCTCTGGAATAGAAGAAGCGTTAATAGTTATCCATTACATGGGAGATGCAATTCGCCAATATTTCGGCGATGGCAAAAAGTTTGGATTAAAAATCGAGTATGTAGAGCAAAAAGCGGTGCTTGGAACAGGCAATGCCGTAAGCCTCGTTGAACCACATATAAAAGATGAATTTTTACTGGTTTATGGCGATTTACTGTTCTCTGCCGAGGCTGTGAAAAACGTTATCGACTTACATAAGAAAGAAAAACCAGCCGCAACCATGGCTGTTGTTCCTGTTGAAAATCCAGAAGATTATGGCATAGTGGAACTTGAAGATGAGAAACATGTTAAGCGTATAGTTGAGAAGCCAAAACACGAGGAAGCTCCGTCAAACTTGGCTAATGCTGGCATTTATGTTTTCTCAACAGAAATATTTGATAAAGTAAGGGAGACATCGGCTTCAGCGAGAGGTGAATGGGAAATCACAGACGCTATCTCACAATTGTCTAAAGAGAAAAAGACGGTTTTGGCCGTTAAAATCTCGCAGGATGATTGGATAGACATTGGAAGACCCTGGGATTTGCTTGAAGCAAACCGTTGGGCATTGGAGAGAATGGAACACAAAGTTTACGGACTTGTAGAAAACGGTGCCCATCTAATTGGTCCGGTTACTGTTGCAGAAACTGCGCGCATACGCTCAGGAGCATACGTTGAAGGGCCAGCGTTAATAGATGAAGAAAGCGACATAGGACCCAACTGCCATATTCGCTCATACACAAGCATAGGCAAAAAAGTGCGAATAGGTAATGCCTGCGAAATAAAAAACAGTATAATCATGGATCATGTGCACATTGGACATCTGTCCTACGTTGGCGACAGCATACTAGGCGAAAACTGCAACTTAGGCGCGGGTACGATAACGGCTAATTATCGGCTTGATGGCGGAACGATAAAGATGGCGGTGAAGGGTAAGGTTGTGGATAGTGGGAGGACAAAGCTTGGGGCAGTTTTGGGCGATGGTGTAAAGGCTGGGATAAATGCGCTTTTTATGCCAGGCGTTAAGGTGGGATGCAATAGTTGGATTGGGCCAAACGTTGTTGTTCACCGTGATGTAGCAGCCGACACAGTTGTGTTATTGAAGCAAAACCTAGAAGAAAGAAAACTAAATCTCTAATTGCAAGTTTCAGGAATACCAGATAAAAGAATTATTGATGTCGTTTCCGTATTGGTATAACAAATCGGAAAGCTTCCGTTACCGTAATAATTTGTTTTAAAGCCTCCATTACTGTCTTGGCATTGCCACACTCGCTGAATTAATTCCTTTTCAAACGCAAAAGAGCCTTTACCCAACATTTTGTTTACGAAATAGAATAAACCTAACTTGTACGTTGCATAACTGCCATCAAAGGCCTTATCTTTGAAACCATTTCCATCCCACATTGCTTTTACTTTTTCATAATAGTAGTCTGCTTCAGAATTGTTCCCTTTTCTCCATTCAACCAGTGAAGCATAGCACAGCAAATCTGCATAGTCCTCAAAATTCGTTAAAATATCGTTTGTTGCTCCTTCAGTTTTGAGAACAGAACCATAATAAGAAGAATTAAGGGTTACCAACTCAGTCACGTTGAAGAAATGGTCTACATTATAGCCCAAAAGAATTTCAGCTCTACAATTCAAAGGAACCCCTGTTTGAGAAGTTAATAAGCCATATTCTTTTGCGATTCGCTTAACTGTTTCAGTCATGTTGTCTGCTATTTCTCTATTCCACTGCTGCAAAACATAAGAGGCTAAAACATTGTCATTGCTAACCCAATAAACATTTTTTGCTTGCGGATTTTCATAACACAAGCCTAATGTAGAATTATAAGAATTTACAAGGTAAGAATAAGCTAATTCTCTTAATTGGTTGATATCTGGTGTTTCTCCTTTTAGAACATTAATGTATTTTCGAGTTTTGTAATATAAGAAATAAGGACTATGATCATAGGCATCAGCATCCCAATGAGGTTCAATTGCTGTTCTTTCTGGATATTCATTCCATGAACAAATCGTAACAACATCAATAACCTCTTTTTTGGCATATTCAATGGCTCTTTCCCATTGCTGATCATACACTTCCTCGCATAGGTCTTTATCAACAATATGCGATGGCGTTCTAAAGCGAGAGTCATCAAAACGTGGAGTAACAGAAATCTGCTTATTGCGAGATGTGGGTCCGTTTACAGATATTAAATCCGTGTAAATCCAATCAGCGTATGATTGTTGTCCAACGATTTTGATTGTAAAGCGGCTATCTTTAGGCATATTTCCATTTGGAGTTAAGTTTTTGTCATTGAAGAAGCAAATTAGGGGCTTTCCTTCATAATCATAATAGACTGTTGGATATGAAGTTATGAAGTTATCATAAACATAATCATAGATTTCTGTAAAGTTGTATGTTGGGTTATTTGTCCAATTAAAAGGTTCTACCATAATGCAAAACTTGACATTAGTTACATCTTCTCCTGCAATTTTAAAAATCTTATGAGTAGCATTATTAATAAAAGAGTTCCAACGGGATTGATTATAAAAGCCCCACCACGAAATAATGACGAAGTTAATTCTTAAATCGCTTAACCATACGAAATGTCGTCTAATCACCTCCGAGTCACAACTATTATAGTACCCCAAAACAGGTTTATCACAGATTTTCGGGTATTCCCAACTAACAGATTCAGCCGGGTCATACCATAGGTAATAAAAGATTCCAGTTTGAACATGACACAACGATGTCGATTCTTCATCTAGGTCTCTTAACGAAAAATAGACGTAACAAACTCCAAATCCTGTCAAAATTCCAATCAAAAACACTGTGACGATGTATTTCTTCAATTTGTTCCACAATCAACTAAGTTAATTTTTTAGGATTTAAATTCTCTTGCGAATAGCCCACACGACTTAAAGGTCAATGACAGTTTCGCAATTTTGTTGAAGAAATCTCTTTTGTGTGTTAAAATCCTAAATACGTGTTTTCACAACTGTTAGGCGTTAGTGGAGGTTTGAAAGTTGTCTGTAGCGCAAAGAAAATTCTTCACCGAAATCACAGCCTTAGTGGATAAAAATGTGATTGTTTCAACAACAACTGAAAAAACGTATAGTGGAACGTTAATCGGCATTAACCCCGACACCTTAAGCCTGTGCCTAGGGGAAGCAAAGGATCAGGAAGGAAAAATTTTGCACAGGGTTTTCCTCAATGGAAACATCGTAGCTCAAATATTAAGCGTGGAAAAACCCTTCAACATAAAAGCCTTAGCAGACCGCCTCGAAAAAGTGTTTCCAACAATGGTTAGACTTTACGAGGATAAAGGTTTCATATGGGTCATGGACAAAGTTAAAGTAACAGAGAAAGGCGTAGCGGAAGGCACAGGTCCAGCTGCTGAGCGAGTGCAAAAAGTTTACGAACAGTTCATCAGCGAAATAAAGGGCTAAATAAACCAGCGACGCATGGATTCCTCATCGAAACCGTTGTAGGCACCAATTTCACGTTCGCTATTCCAACTCTTTGAGTAGTGTTCGGTA
>CAZNJT010000100.1:0-4945 GCA_964573475.1 uncultured Candidatus Bathyarchaeia archaeon
CCTCCAAGCTGTCCCGAATAATTCATTTCAACGTCAATAATTTTTTGAGCGCCTTGAAGCATGTTGGTCATGTGCTCTTTAGGAAGCGGATGCACCATGCGAACTTGTATAAATCCTAAGCTAAAACCTTCTTCGGATAATTTTTGGAAAGCCTCAAGAATAGCGCCTTTCGGCGAACCCCAACTTACAATCATGTTTTTGGCGTTTCTATCCCCGAAAAAGTTGATTTTCTCTTCAATAGGCACCTCTTTTTCAATTACTTCAAGCTTTTTCATTCTCTTTTCCACCATCAGCGTCCTGTTAGTAGGTTCTTCACTTATGTGGCCGAACTCGTTATGCTCATCACCAGTATACCAGTGAATACCATTTTTTGTGCCGAGCAAAACTCTCGAAGAAATGCCACTTTCTGTAAACTTGAATCGTTTGTATTCGTCTTGAAGCTTGGTTTCGTCCAGAATGTCGCCACGTTGAATTTCAAACTGACCAGAGTCAAAGAAAGCGTATGTTTGGGAACTGTTGCCAAGCGCCTTATCGATTAGGTGGATTACTGGCAGTTGGTATTTTTCGGCATAGTTGAATGCGTTTGCGGCATCGTAGAAGGACTCTCGAATGTCGCCGGATGCAAGAATGATACGTGCAAATTCGCCGTGGCCAGCATGAATGGCGAATCTTAAGTCATCTTGCCCATGCCGCGTTGGCAAGCCTGTGGATGGAGCGCCTCTCTGGTAATATGTAATTACTACGGGCACTTCGTTGTTTCCAGCCCAAGCCAAGCCTTCAACCATGAGGGAAAAGCCAGGTCCAGATGTTGACGTTGCTGCTCTAGCGCCGGTTAAAACTGCGCCTGAAGCCATGTTTATGGCGGCAATTTCATCTTCTGTCTGAATAACAACTATGGAACCTTTTCCATCACCAGTTTTGATCTTAAAAATTTCATGCGCTTCTAAATATTCGCTTTCATCTGCAGCAGGGGTTATGGGATAATAAGTTTGAATTCGACATCCGCCTAAGACTTTACCTAGTGCAACCGCCTGATTCCCAGAGAGAAAAATTCTTTTCTCGGTGATGTCGATTTTTTGGAGCTGATGTCCAAAGCTGTTTTGGAAGTTTTGTTTGGCATAATTGTAAGCCGTTTTAAAGGCCAAAATGTTCATGTCAACAATCTTGGGTTTTTCTGCAAAAAATGTTCTGATAGCCTTTTCAACGAGATTTTCATCATAATCGAGCAGACCGAAAGAAATGCCTATTGTTAGGACGTTTATCATTCGGGTAACTCTGCTCAGCTGTTCTATCCCTAATTTATTTGCAATTTGCTTTAGTAAATCCATGTAAGGAATTTGAAAAACGCGAGTGCCAGTTTTTTCAGCGTTGGCGAGCAGGTCGCTTAAACTGTCGCCTAACCCTTTTTTGCCCAAATATCGGCGAAATTCGTTTTTGAATTCATATGACAATGTTGGTATGTTGAAGATTTTTGTGTTAACCTGGTCTTTGTCAACTATTATTCCACCACCAGAAATGACTTCAGCAACGTGTCTAACAACAGTCTCAGCGTCAAAGGCTGCAAGCAAATCTACATCGTTTATGTTGGCTGAAACCTCTCGGCTCGAGATTCTCAGATGAAAATAACTATGTAATCCCTTAATGTTAGAATGATACTCTCTTCTTCCGTAAACATATAGTCCACCATAGCCGCATGCCCTTCCGAAAATGTTTGCCGCAGTGTCTACGCCGCTTCCTTGCGGTCCGCCTGCCATCCAATTAACTTCTTCTATTACCAACTTGTTTCACCAAATGAAGATTTGATGCAAACGGGACTTTTCATCCGCCAGTTGCTTTGTCATTACCTATGCAACATTCGCAGCCTTCAGATTCGCCGCAATATGGACATACGCATTTGCAGTCATCAATGGGATAGCCGCATCTTTCACAAACAGGCTCCTCTTTTTCCGAATCCATTCTTTACCCCTTATTTCATTATTCTCTTAGAGGAATTAAATTTTCTGCAAGAGTAAAAATAAGCTGAGAATCGAGAAAAAATGTGGATTTTAAGAAACTTCTATTGCCAAAGTATTTTGCAGTCTTTCACCTTAAATCTTCAAGTAATGTCGTAAAAGTGTCGTGATGGTCTTCTTCATCTTCTAGTATTTGCTTGAAAATGAATGCTGTTGTCGTGTCTCCTTCCTTTTGTGCCATATCGATTATTGTCTTATACAGGTCTATGGCGTTCTTTTCGTCCTTCACGTCTTGGACAACCATTTCCTTCAAGGTTTTTTTAACAAAAATCGGCTCCGGCTTCGTTGTAGGTATTCCACCGAGATAGAAGAGCCTTTCTGCGATGGTCTCAGCATGTTTCATTTCAGTTATTGCTATCTTTTTTAATTCTTCTTGCACTGCGAAGCCTTTAACGCCGCTCCATTGAACATGTTGCCACATGTACTGTATCGCAACTTGCAGTTCTCTTGCTATTGCATTATTTAATATGTCCAACAATTTTTTTGATGTCATGTTCTTTCACCTATAATTCTACCATTAGAAACAGTTTTTATTTGTTCTTCTTATATTAAACTTTCTTATGACGCTTTAATAAAAATGGTGAAAGTGAACAAGAGTGTTGAAAAATGGAATTTGATTATCCTAAAAATGTTCGCTTTAAATGCAAGAGGTGTGCCCTATGTTGCGGCGATACCAAAAATAGGGTAAGATCGATTCTTCTTCTAAGGATTGAGGCTGAGCGTATATCGCAGAAGACTTTGAAAACCGTTGATGATTTCGCCGAGAAAATTGAAGGGTTTGAACCCTACGTTTATCGGATGAAAAAGACTAAGGATGGAAAATGCATATTCCTAAAAGGCAATTTATGTAGCATCTATCAGATAAGGCCATTGATCTGCATGTTCTATCCTTTCGAGCTTAAAGAAGTTGGGAGCAACAGATACATTTTTGCCCATACAGATGAATGCCCAGCCGTCGGAAAAGGTCCTAAACTTAAAAGGGGCTACTTTGAAAGGCTTTTCAAGAAAATTATGGAAACAATGGAAGCAAACAAGAAATGAATAAGGCCCGAAAAATATCTTTTGGTGGGGTCATATAGGTTAGAGCCCACGTTTGAACCCACGGACAAATGGAGATATCTCCCGCAAAATCCCCCTTTTCATGGCTTTCACAATGTAGTGCATTACACAAGTGCACTGAGAGAGGTATCTTTGGCAAGCTCTTTTTATTTATTGCATAAGACCAATGAGCACTTTGCAGATTCAAGAACTAATTTCTCTATCTTCTGTTGATCGCTTTTGACAGTAAGATCTGAATAGATTGTATCTCTGCAGGCGTGGCCAACCAGTCTTTGCATAAATCAGTTTTTCTGGATTTTTCTTCAGCCAGTTCATCATGTGGAAGAAGCTCTTTGCCTTTTTCTCATCTCTCTCTTTTACTGGCTCATAACCCAAGTTTCTAATTTCGTCAAGGTATGCTATTTCCGTAAGCCTCTGCGGTTCCCCGGTGACTGTAATTCTGTCAATTTGATTGTCGCCATACATCTCTTTTAAATCATTTACCGCTTCGTCGAAGATGTAGCCTTTGCAGATTTGAATTTGTTCGTCTTTCTTGAGTCCCAGTTTACCCAATAGTTGAGACACGATTTTCGAAGCCTGCTTCAGATACTCTCTTGATCGGAATCGCGGGTATCTGAAATATTTGACATCCAAGATATCGTATCTAAATTCCTGAGTCTCGCAGCGAAAGGCACCTATGACCACGCCAAAAAGTAGGTCACCTATGCCAGCATCATCAACAATTATTGTCAGTTAACGCCATCCCCTTTTGTAAGAGATAAGTGAACCATACGCGCATTTATAAAAATGCCTCATATGCGTCTTATATTGTTTATTTCTCGGATTTCTTATCGTTCATGCATGCGATATCTATTCTCCTAAAAAGATCGAAGATTGTCCAGATCATGATAAAGTGTGGGGTCGGATAGATTTAAATACTCGTTTAAATTGCTCACATAGCCACCTCATGGAAAAGCGCGAGATATTGGACTTGAACCCGTTTGGGTATGACTCCGGTCCGTCTCGTCATATGCAAGGGAGAAGCAAAAACTGGCTGTTCCAGCACTATTTCTATAAATACTTGGACAATTTGACTTTATTTTGCAAAGTAAGGCTTTGGTGGGGTCATATAGGTTAGAGCCCACGTTTGAACCCAGGACCTAGTGGAGATATCTCCCGTATTCCCGATTGACATAGATATCTCCAAGATTAACGTAGTCAAACCAGTTCTTAAAGACTGATAGAAGTGTCTTCTACTGTCGGTGCTCTCCTCACGTGGTTTTTGTCAGTATTTTGGGTTCTTTCCATTCTTCTTTGAGGATACTGTAGAGATAATAATCAGTCCAGACTCCTCTTACGAGCTGGTGTTTTCGAACTGTTCCTTCTTTTTTGAAACCAGCTTTTTCCAAAGCGTTCTGTGCCGCCTTGTTCTCCACATTTGTGTGTGTTTGTATTCGAACGATGTTTCTGTTGAAGAATAGATAATCAACCATTAATTGAGTGGCTTCTGTTGCATATCTTTTTCCTCTTTCGCTGGGAACCAAAAAGCAGGCAATTTCCATCGTCTCGGATGGTTGATTAATCATGTGCCACATAATCCCTATTCTGGTTCCGTCCTTCTTCTCAATGATGAATAGCTTAAACTCAATCAATTTCTGGAAGTCCGAAGGATTATCAAATGAATTCATCAAGGCTGACTTCGAAATCTGCTCGTATGCAGGGTGATTGTATTCTCCCCAGAAATCTACATCATTGAAGCATTCATGTAGAAAATCAATGTCCTCTTTCTCTCTAACCCTCAAATTCACGTTCCTACCTTTAAGCAACTCAATTCACCAATCCACACAGTTACTTTGGGTTCAGCTATAGCTTTTCTGGAAAACCTAGACTGTCAA
>CAZNJT010000101.1:0-4778 GCA_964573475.1 uncultured Candidatus Bathyarchaeia archaeon
CGAGCCGAACAATTACAGAATCAAATTCCGTGATTTAACCCACCCCAAATAAGCTCCACAAAAAAGAAAAGAAGCAAAAAGATTTAACAGTTATGTTAAGTTTCTAAATGTACCTTAAGGCTATTTCTTCGTCAATCGCCCTTTTCATCAGTGAAGTAGCAATGCCAAAATTTGACCCTAGGATTATAGCTAAAACAAAAAGACAATTTGCAGAGACATTCATTTGCCGCTGGTTCAAACCCAGCCATCGGCGCCCATAATATTGTTTTGGAATATGCCCACGACACTAAGATTAAACTTAAATCCAAATCGTCAGCTAACAAGCAAAGAGGAGGGCCCGAAAATGGAAGATTTGCAATTTCTAGTTGACCACGGTTTATCGCGGGGAGCCGATTTCGTGGAAGTAAGATACCAAAAACGGTCAAGAACGATGGCAAATGTCAAAAAAGGCGAACTGGATAGTGCTACTTGCGGCGTTTTGGAAGGCTGTGGAATAAGGGTGTTGAAAAGAGGGAGCTGGGGTTTCGCGGTCACAAGCTCGCTTAGCCGAGAAATTCTCCTCAACAAGGTTGAAGAAGCCATAAGGCTAGCCGCGAGTTCAGCCTCCTCAAAGACTACAAAAAGCGAACTTGCTGCAGCAAAAGCCACAAACATGAGAGCTGTGGCAAAAGCGAAAGACGATCCAAGAGACCACTCTCTTGAAGAAAAGATTAGACTTGCTCTTGAGCTCGACAAGTTTATACGAGAATACTCGAGTGAAATAGCTTCCACATGGGTTAGATACGACGAGAACTTGATAGAAAAGCATTATGTAAATTCGCAAGGTTCTGATTGCTACCTTTTTGACGTCAAACCTGATCTTTTTATGATGGTGATTGCCAAAAGAGGAGGCGTAATGACTGAAGTTTTCGAGGGAGTGTGCAGAACAGGAGGGTGGGAGATATTTAAGGTAAAAAACCCCGAAGCGATGGCTAAGACTGCTTGTGAAAGGGCTGTAAGATTGCTGTCGGCAAAAGTTGCGCCTTCTGGCACTCATGTAGCGATTTTGGATCCTGAGCTTGTAGGATTATTAAGCCACGAAGCCATCGGTCACACCGTTGAGGCTGACTCGGTCATTTCAGGCACGGCTGCGACAGGAAAAATCGGGGAAAAAGTGGCGAGCGGCATGGTGACGATGGTTGATGATGGCACGATTTCATGGTGTGCAGGTTGGGTTCCATTCGACGATGAAGGCGTTGAAGGTCAAAAGACTGTAATCATTGACGAAGGCGTTTTGAAGAGCTATTTACACAGCCGAGAAACTGCTGCCAAATTCAATGTCGCGCCAACGGGTAACAGTAGAGCATGGAACTACCGTGACATACCTTTGATCAGAATGAGGGCAACATATATTGAAGGTGGAGATTGGGATAGGGAAGGAATAATTCAAGATACGAAGGATGGGCTGCTTTTATTTGGGTCTGGCGGTGGACAAGCCGACAGCAATGCAGAGTTCATGTTTGGCGTTCAAGAAGCTTGCAAAATACATAACGGGGAGATTGGAGAACCTTTCAGGGGAGTAACTATTTCTGGCAACGCTTATGATGTGCTGAAAAGTATAGACGCAGTAGGCAAAGATTTCAGCCTTGAGTTGGGAAGAGGTCATTGTGGAAAGATGCAGCCGGCCAAGGTTGACGCTGGGGGCCCGACTGTGCGGTGTAAAATGTTGTTTGGTGGAGCGTGATCAGAATGGGCGTCTCATGGATTGCAGAAAAGGCGATTCGATATGCGCGGAGACTTGGTGCTGATGCCGCGGAGGTATACGTATTAAAGCAGAAAGGTACTGCAGTCCAAATTGAACGAGGCGTTATCTCTAACGAGTCTGCTCAAGAAATCGGCGGCATCGGAATTAGAGTACTTAAAGACGACGCCTTCGGTTTCTCACACATGGATAAACTAGAAGAAGAGAAAGTTGAGAAAACAGTAGAAAACGCCTATCACCTAGCTAAAGCTAGCGTTCCTGATCCTAACAATTCTCTTCCATATCTGAAGCCCTTTCCGAAAGTAGAAGGAATATACGACAAAAAAATTGTTGACCTTCAGGTCGAAGATGTTGTTGAAATGACTAAGAACATGCTTAACGCTGCACTAAGTTATGATCCTCGAGTAAGAGCTGACATGGGCGGAATAGAATCTCGCGTCGAGGAAGAAGCTTTAGTAAACACTGAAGGGGTCGATGCAACCGAAGAAAGAACATTCTTAGGGGTCTTTATATATGGAATGGCGAAAGAAAACGGCGAGATCACGTCCTCAACAGAAGATCATGGTTACTCACACAAGCTTGACTTAAAAGTTGAAAAGATAGGAACCACCTTCGCAGAAAGAGCAGTAACGCAGTTTGGAGCCAAGAAAATAGAATCCTTCGAAGGTCCTGCCATATTGGATTTCGCTCCCGCAGCTGAACTGATAGGCAGCTCGTTGGTCTTCGGGGTCAGAAGCGACAATGTCCAACGAAATGCGAGCCCTCTTAAAGGAAAGATTGGCAGCGAATTGGCAGTTCCACAATTGAACGTAATTGATGATGGTCTTCTGAAAGAAGGAATGATGACTAAGGCTTTTGATGATGAGGGCAATCCAAGACAGAAAACGCCCATTTTGGAGAAAGGAATTTTAAAGAACTTCCTCTTTAATACCTACACTTCAAAAAAGGAAGGGAGAGAAAGCACAGGCAATGCTTCAAGGAGGCAAGCAGGTTTGTTCTTTACTCCATCGTTGCCTTTTGAGTCTCCTCCACAATTGCTTCCCAATAACCTTGTCATAGAGTCGGGTGATCAAACAAAAGAGCAACTTATTGAAGAAGTGGATAAAGGTGTCTTTGTGGGTCGCTTCTCGGGCAACACCGAGTTCAGTAACGGTAACTTCTCTGGGAGCGTTAAGCAAGGTTTTCTAATAGAAAACGGAGAGACAAAGTATCCTATTATTGGAACTATGATCTCAGGCAATTCTTACAAACTAATGAACACCATTTCTGGCATAGGCAGAGAGTTCAAAACCCTCGAGTCTTCAGGGATACCTTCTGCTCGAAGCCCCATGATACGGGTTGAAAAGGTTAAGATAACTGGAAAAACTTAGCGTGATTAGTCTTCTCAGTTCATCTATTTTTATACGTCGATTTCAAACATTGCCGGATTCTCAGCATCTGATTTCAAACCGTTTCAATAGCGAACGCTACACGTTGGGACGCAAAAAAGAAAAAAAAGGGAGTTTGCGGGAAAAATCTCCACTGTTTTTGATCGTTTAAAATTCTAGGCGTATAAGTGGAAAATCGTCTTTCTCGTTTTTTATTCTGAAGTTATGCTTTAAGTAGAATTTTAATGGACCTGAAGGGTTGTCTTCGGAGCTTTTTCTTGCGAAGGTTTCAGCTGCTTTGAATCCTCTCTCTTTAAGCTCAACTATCAAATTCTCAAGCATACTCGTTCCCAGTCCTTTTCCACGTGCTTCCTTATTGGCTATGTAGAGGCATGCAATGAAGACAGCATTTTCACTTGGCGGTCCAGAAGCATATTCCTTCACGCATGGGAAGAATTTTGCTGGCGCATACTGTATGAACCCTATTGGAACGTCGTTGACATATGCAATTTTTATGCAACTTCCAAACTCTTCAGCCACTTTGTTAAACCATTCTCGCTTTTTCTGCGCCATCTCTGGCTTAAGCATTTTTTCGTCAAAGGTCTCGCTTGTTTGCCAATAAAGGCATTGTCTGCACGGATTGGGAATGTCTCCAAAGTTGTTTTCTTTAACGTTTTCAATTTTGAGCAAAGCATTTCCCCATTTTAACTCTTATAACTACCAAAACTTATCGCTAGACGCAGTGTTAAAAGTGTTTCCCATGCTTATTGTGAAAACTGGGCATAAAGCAAAAATCATGTTTCTGTAATAAGTCTATCTATGTCTCAATTTGACATAATATTTCTCGGAACTGGTGGCGGAAGATTCACAACAATTACGCAAAAAAGACGCACTGCAGGAATACGCATAATCAGTGAAGGCTTAAACCTACACTTAGACCCTGGACCCGGAGCCCTTGTGCATTCAATTAACGAGGGGTTAGACCCGCAGAAACTTGACGCTATTTTTGTTTCGCACTGTCATCCAGACCATTATACGGATGCTGAAGTTTTGATTGAGGCAATGACGCGAGGTATGACTCGAAAACGCGGGGTATTAGCCGCTTCAAAAAGTGTCTTAAGCGGAACCGATATTTGCGAAGCTTCAATCTCAAAGTATCATCAACAGATGCCCGAACAGAAAATTGAAGCTGTGCCAAACATGAAATTTCAAGTTGGCGATGTCAACGTTTTAGCGACGGAAGCGAGGCATACAGATCCTGACACAGTGGGCTTCAGATTTGAAACTAGAGATTTTGAAGATTTCGCCTATACAAGCGACACAGAATACTTCGAAGGAATAGGCAAATACTATGAAGGCGTGAGGCTTCTTGTGCTGTGTGTAATGAGGCCTGCCGGAAAACCTTGGAAGGGACATATGACAACAAACGATGCCATAAAAATAGTTGAAGAAACTCGTCCCGAACATGCTGTTTTGACACATCTTGGAATGCAAATGATCTTCAAAGGACCAGCAAGCGAAGCAAAACTCATAAAGGATAAAACAGGTGTTCCAACCGTTGCCGCAGTCGATGGAATGCAGATAATTTTCGGTGAAAAAATTCAGATAGAAACTAAGCTTAAACGGAATCAACAAGGCTTGAACAAATTTATTTAACTGTATGAAGTCTA
>CAZNJT010000102.1:0-4543 GCA_964573475.1 uncultured Candidatus Bathyarchaeia archaeon
GTTGAAGAGTTGCGGTGCAATTGTTCCGAATCCGCTTAGGATATGCGGAGAATTTACGCCTGTCATAACAAGGGTGACTTTTAATTTGCCATCTTGTTCTGGGTTGACTCTCGCACCCCATATGACTAGAGCATTGTCATCCATCATCTCCGTGACGATTTCCCCTACACGGTTTGCCTCTTCAATTGTCATCTGGTTGTCGCCTGTAACGTGAATTAACGCTCCAGTTGCGCCAGCATAATCCACATTCAACAACGGACTTCTTAGCGCGTTTCGCACGGCTTCTTCTGCTCTGTTGGGTGCGTCTGACTCGCCTACTCCGACAACGGCTACTCCGCCTCTCTTAACAATGGTTTTGAAGTCTGCGAAGTCGAGGTTGATGAGGCTTGGGGCTGAAATTGTTTCAACTATGCCCTTAATCATGTTTGCCAAAACTTGGTCTGCAACCCTGAAAGCCTCGTTTATAGGCAATTGCGGCACGAGTTGCATTAGCTTGTTGTTGTCTATCACTACAACGGTGTCGCATTGTCTACGCATTTCAGTTAAGGCATTAGCGGCATATTCGATTCGACCTTTTTCGATGCGGAAAGGCGTAGTTACAACGCCTACGGTTATAGCTCCGTTTCGCCTCGCAATCTCCGCGATAACTGGTGCCGCTCCTGTTCCTGTTCCACCGCCTAAACCAGCCGTTATGAAGGCTATGTCCACATTAGAAAGCAAATCCTCAACGCGCTTTTTGGACTCCTCAATTGCGGCTCTGCCAAGCTTTGGATCACCGCCAACCCCAAGTCCCTTGGTGAGTTTTTCGCCTACCAAGATTTTTCGATGAGCCCTTGAAACACTCAAATGTAATGCGTCCGTGTTTACTGCTACGCATTCTGCGCCGGTTATGCCCATTTCTATTAGCCTAGTTACCGTGTTGTTTCCTGCTCCTCCAACCCCAATAACAGCTATGTGGCAAGTGCCAGGCGGTAGAATCCCTTCGGCTTCTGTGTCATGCCATGTATACTTGAGTGCGTGCTCTGTGGGGCTCATTTTAGTCAACCCATTTCCTCCGAACAACTTCATCGTTTATCAAATCACGGATAGCCACACGAATTGCTTCAGCCCTATTTGGGTAAAACCTCTCAGTCACAAGCTGGTCTAACATCTTGATATATGGTTCAGGCAGATAGAGTGTGATTAACTTCATTAAATTTCTCCCTCCATGCAAGCTACAGAATTGTGCGGAAGGGTTATACTCCTATATAACATGCTTTAAATATGCTTTAAACATGTTAGTTACAGCCTTTATAAATAGTATCAGAAGCTATGTCATATTTCTGTAAATCCTAGCTGCCAGCAACCCTTACGTTTTTATTGCTCGTTAAAGCATTTAATGAATCGCGATGGAGAAGTATGCAGGTTTTCGTTAAGAGTTTCGGCTGCTCCACAAACTTAGCTGACGGGGAGGTTTTGGCTGGATGCTTAGCGGAAGCGAGGTATAAACTAGTGAATTCTGTTACTTCGGCGGACGTAATCATTTACAATACTTGCGCCGTTAAGGGACCAACGGAAAATCGTATTATTGAAATTTTAAAGAGGGTTCCAGCAAACAAAAAAGTGATTATTGCTGGATGCCTACCGCTCATTAATTTCGAAAGATTATGCAAGGAAGTGCGCTTTGACGGAGTTGTTGGACCGGCAGCTGGTGACAGAATTGTTGAGGTTGTGAAACGTGTTTTTAATGGTGAAAGGGTTGTCGCCCTAGAAGGAGCCGTGAATGCTAAACCCAGCTTGAATCTGCCTCGGCTACGGTTGAATCCTGTGATAAGCATTATCCCTATAAACTATGGTTGTTTAGGAACATGCGCCTACTGCTGTGTGGTTTTTGCCAGGGGGCATCTAAGAAGCTACGGCATTCAGGAAATTGTTGAGAGGGTGAAAAAAGACTTGACTATGGGAGTGCAGGAGTTTTGGATCACTTCGCAAGACACAGCCTGCTATGGAAGAGACCGTGGCACGAACCTTGCAGAACTGCTTAACACCTTATGCAATGTTGAAGGATATTTTAGGGTTCGCGTTGGTATGATGACTCCCAACATGGTAATGGATATTTTAGGCGATTTAATTCAAGTATTCAAAAACGAAAAAATCTTCAAGTTTATTCACTTGCCAGTACAAAGTGGCGACGACCAAATTCTGGAGCGCATGCGAAGATTTTACTCTGTGGAAGGTTTCAAAAGAATAGTAAATGCCTTTAGGGCAAGTTTTCCAGAGATGACTCTTGCCACAGATGTTATTTGTGGTTTTCCAGGCGAGGACGAAGAAGCTTTTGAAAAGACTCTGCAGCTAATTGGGGAAGTTAAGCCTGACATTGTGAACGTTTCGAAGTTTTTTGCAAGACCGAGAACTGCAGCGGCTGAAATGCAGGAGGATTTTGTGCCTTTCCAAGAAATTAAGCGTAGAAGTGGCTTTGTAGCTAGGCTGGCTAGGGAAGTGGCTTTTGAAAAAAATCAGCGTTGGGTTGGGTGGACGGGTGAAATTTTCGTGGATGAGGTTGGCAAGATTTCTGGTTCTTGGGTTGGACGCAATTTTGCCTACAAGCCTATCACGATAAGGGATGCAGCGGATTTGCTTGGCAAGACTTTGCGTGTGAAAGTTGTTGGAGGCTTTCCGACTTATCTGGAAGGCAATGTCTTTGGATAATTTTAGAAGCGCGTAGTCAAGATTTCTAGTCGTTTGAACATCAGCAAGATGCACATCAATTTGATTGGATAAATTATTTATTTAGATGCGTTGTTATTTTGTTTTAGGAGTGATGTGTTTGAGTGAAGAGAACGTTGTTGAGATCGGGCGTATAACCCATTTCTTCACAAAAATCAGCGTTGCCGTTATCGAGCTTATTGCGCCGTTGGCTGTTGGCGACACCATAATGATTAAGGGACCAACCACAGACTTCGAACAAGTTGTGGACTCCATGCAGATTGAGCATAATAATGTTCAGAGGGCTGAGGCTGGACAAAGTATAGGCCTAAGGGTTGCTCAACGTGTAAGAGAAAACGACATGGTTTACAAAAAACTATAGCAACTTCTCCTTTTTTCCATTGTTTATCTAATTGGTTCCTCCTAATCCGTTTGGCATCCGCCTTGAGGGATCAAAATTATAGTTGTTTCGTTTGGTAGCGGCATTTTAGGGTTTTCTCTTATGTTCAGGAATGGTTTTGACTTTATGGACGCTTGGATTGCAACTTGCTTGTAAAACAAATTTTCATAAGGATGATAAACCATTTGAAGTAGGCTTTTAAACCCTTTTACTGGAAAGTTTCCGCATTTTCTCTTTATCTCTTCATTCGCAGCTTTAATAGCGTCGAGGGTAGAACTGTTATCCTCCAACAGAAGCTGTAGACCGTTAGGAAATATTTTGTTTATCTCAGTTTGGCGGACAATTAACGTAACCTTTTTCATAGTCCGGCTTCTCTTAAGGCTTCCTTTAATGTTTCTTCGCTTGGACAGACTCCAATTATTCGAATATCCTTGTCGATTACAATTGCTGGACTTGACTTTATCCCATATTCTTCAAGTTTTTGGCAAACTCCACGATAGATTTCCACTTCAATCTTGTCTCCATACTCCTCTTTGATCTTCTCAATCAGCTTTAGTAGTAGTCTTCCGCCAGAACAAGGCGGTTCTGAAGTAAAAACTTCTATTCTTATTGGCATATTAAATTCCCATCTCCATGAGAGCGGCTTCAATCGTCTTCATGCTTGGGCAAACACCCATAATTTTTATCTTTCCCTCGTTGAAAACCATGGCGGGCACTACAGTCAAGCCATACTTGTTGAATTCTTCGCATGGTCCTATATGTTTTATCACTTCAACTCTGTTGCCATACCTCTCCTTAAGCAAGTCAGCGATTTCCAGCAGCTTTAAACATCCGGCACAGGGCGGTTCAGCCGTAAAAACCTCAACCTTAACAACCAAATTCGCTTCCTCCCCTAAACTATTTGCTCCATTATCCGATTTGAAAGGACGTCAACAAGTTCAGGAGTAACAGCATCAACTACCTCAAATATTCTCGGGTCTGTGACTGAATATAGTCTTCTGTTTCCTTCTTTCCTGTCCTTTACAAGTCCGCAGTCCTTGAGGATTTTTAGGTGGCGGGATACTAATGGCTGAATCAAACTAACGTGTGGAATTATCTCGCATACACATCTCTCTCCTTCACGTAGAAATTCAATTATTTCAAGTCTCGCTGGGTCAGAAAGGGCGTTGAAAATTTTCGCCTTCAACTTGTTCTGGTTGTTTCTTTTTGGATACATGTTTCAAGGTAAAGTAAATAACAATATTTAAATATTGCTATGGTCTTTCTCAATTGTTACGCTGGTGAGGAGCATGAAAGAAGTAAAGGTTGAGGTCATGGGACCTGAACCAGCTTGTGTGCGATGTCAAGCAGCCAAAAAAGTTGTAGAAAAATCTGCTGAAAAGCTTAAACAGGCAGGAATAACGGTGAAAGTCGAAAAGGTCAACATAATTTCAAAAGAAATTGTAAGCAAGTACGGAC
>CAZNJT010000103.1:0-4371 GCA_964573475.1 uncultured Candidatus Bathyarchaeia archaeon
GCCATGGATAGTTCAAGTACCACGTTGCTAGGCTTGTCAAGATTCCGAATATTATGCATGTTATGTAGGTTCCTGCGTTTAATGCTCCTCCAGGATTGCCTTTCTTGCCTACTCTGACCGTTAAGGCGCCTATGACTGCAGCCAAAATGCCTAAGCCTGCAAACAGAAGTGGAACTTGCACGAAAATCTCGGGTGCGTTCATTTGTCGCGCGATTAGGTCTAGTCCAACGCCAAGTATCATCACCACCACTACGCTCGCCACGTAAGAATCAAAAAGATCGGCTCCCATTCCTGCAACGTCGCCTACGTTGTCTCCGACATTGTCAGCTATGACTGCTGGGTTTCTTGGGTCATCCTCAGGAATTCCCAGCTCCACTTTGCCGACTAGGTCTGCGCTGATGTCTGCAGTTTTTGTGAAGATTCCTCCGCCTGCTTTAGCGAAAAGCGAAAGTGAGCTGGCTCCAAAGCTGTAAGCTAATACTGCTGGAACGGTTCCTCCCATCCCTGTGAGCCAATAGACTATGCTTATTCCGAGCAGTCCGACGCCGACTACTGACATCCCCATCACTGCACCGCCTCGAAAGCCTATTGGGAAGGCCTTGTTTAATCCGCTCTTTGCCGCATTCGCCACCTTGGCGTTCGCTTTTGTCGCGACATTTAGGCCCAAGTAGCCGGCCAAGCCCGAGCAGAATGAACCAAACATGTAAGCTATTGGCAACTGAAGGTTCAGCATGAGGTTGTCAGATGCCCATATCGGTTGCGGCAAGAAGACGCCGATTAGTATTGCTACGATAACTACGAATATTGCCAAGGTTGTATATTCTCTTCTTATGAAGGCGGCGGCTCCTTCTTTGATGGCGTCAGAAATCTCCCTCATCCTTTCAGTTCCACTGTCTTGTTTGTTAACGTAATTGTAGAAGTATAATCCAACAAGGATTGAGACTAATGCGGATAAAGGTGCTATGAACCATATCTCAAACATTAGTTCTCCTCCATCTCCACCCGTTTTTTAAAGAAGCTCTAGTTTGATTCGAAATCTCTTATAAACTTATTTGCAGATTTTCGTTTCTCTTAGGAAAAAGAATATATCTTATTGTTTCAAGAGGATAGCGTCTGATTTAAGAGGGTGGAGGATTACGTCGAAGTCTTGGCATGCGATAGAAGTCGAAGAAACTTTACACGCTCTGAATACTAAGGAAACTGGTCTAAGCCAAGAAGAGGCACAGAAACGTCTTCAAGAGTTTGGACCTAACGAATTAAAAAAGGAGAAAGGAAAGTCTCCCATAAAACTTTTCGTTGAACAGTTTGCAGACATACTCATCATAATATTGCTAATCGCCACGGGACTTTCAATCTATCTAGGCGAACTTATAGACGCAATAGTAATAATTGCCATAGTCATGGCTTGCGCAATTCTGGGATTTGTGGAGGAATACCGATCAGAAAAAGCGTTAGAAGCCTTGAAAAAGATGACTGCGCCAACGGCCATGGTATTACGTGACGGAAAAGAAGAAAAGATTCAAACAATCTCGCTTGTTCCAGGCGACATTGTTTTATTGTATACAGGTGACAAGGTTCCTGCGGACGCTCGGCTTGTTGAAGCGATTAATCTGAAAGTAGACGAGGCTTCGTTAACAGGGGAATCCTCACCCGTGAACAAAGATGTTAAACCGTTGCCGGAAGATACATCGCTTAATGAGAAACGGAACATGATTTTTACCGGAACTGTGGCTGTTTACGGACGCGGCAAGGCTGTTGTTACCTCAACTGGAATGAATACGGAGTTTGGAAAAATAGCCAAAATGGTTCAAATGACTGAAGAGGAAGAAACTCCGCTTGAAAAGAGAATGGCGTCTGTTGGGAAATGGATTGGAATCCTGTCAATAGCAGTTTGTTTGATAGTAGCGGCTATCGGCATTTTTGAAGGCCGCAACCCTCTTGACATGATTTTGTGGGGAATAAGCCTAGCCGTCGCCGCAGTTCCGGAGGCTTTACCCGCAATCGTCACTGGAGCACTTGCAATCGGCATGTATCGGATGGCTAAGGTCAACACTATAGTTAGGAGACTCCCAGCCGTTGAAACTTTAGGATGTACAAGCGTCATATGCTCTGACAAGACTGGAACAATGACGAAAGGCGAAATGACGGTACAGAGAATATACACGAACGACAAAGCAATTAAAGTTTCAGGCGTGGGCTATGAACCGGAAGGAGAATTCCTGTTCGAGGATAAGAAAATCGATCCGGCGCAAGAAGATGAACTTGTTACACTTTTGAAAGTTGCAATTTTATGCAACGATGCTAAGTTGGAGAAGGAAACTGAGACTGAAAGATGGATTGTTAAAGGTGACCCAACAGAAGGCGCGTTAGTTGTGGCTGCAGCCAAGGCTGGGTTGTGGAAGGAAGAATTGGAGAAGGAAGCCCCACGTATAGGCGAAATTCCATTCTCTTCGGAAAGAAAATGCATGACCACTGCTCACATTGTTTCTGGCAAAAAGAAAATAGCTTTCATGAAAGGCGCACCCGAAATAGTTTTAGATAAATGCACAAAAATCTTTGTAAATGGAAAAGTACGAAAAATAACTCAAGATGATCGAACAGAAATACTGAAGGTTAATGAAGCAATGGCAATGCAAGCCCTAAGAAACCTGGGCTTCGCGTTTAGAGAATTGCCAGAATCCATGGAAACTTTTGATGATAAAATTGAAAATGATATGATTTTTGTCGGAATAATGGGAATGATTGACCCTCCGCGAGAAGAAGTTAAAGATGCAATTTATCTCTGTAGAAAAGCTGGAATCGACGTTGTTATGGTTACTGGCGATCATAAACTGACAGCGATTGCTGTAGCTAAAGAACTTAACTTGCTGAGCGAAAACGAATATGAAGGTAAAGTGCTTACGGGTGGAGAATTTGACAAAATAAGCGATGAAAAGTTAAATGAAATGGTTGAAAACATCGTAATATACGCACGTGTTTCGCCGGAGCATAAGATGAGAATTGTCAAGGCTTGGAAAGCGAAAGGAAAAGTCGTGGCAATGACTGGCGACGGAGTAAACGATGCACCAGCACTTAAAATGTCAGACATAGGTGTTTCAATGGGAATCACAGGCACAGAGGTTACGAAGGAAGCCTCAGACATGGTTTTAACAGACGATAATTTTGCATCGATTGTGAAGGCTGTTAAAGAAGGGCGTGAAATTTATGGCAACATCAAGAAATACTTGACGTATCTGTTGCGTTGCAACATCATGGAAATACTCGTGATGTTCATAGTCATGGTCGGAGTTCCATACATAGCTGGTTCAGCTTACCACCCTGATCCAAGCCAAGATCCAAAATCATCGCCATTACTCGCCTTAACAGCAATACAACTCTTGTGGGTGAACTTGACAACAGACGGCTTGCCAGCCATTGCTTTAGGAGTGGATCCGGGCGATCCAGACTTGATGGAAAGGAAACCGAGAGACCCAAATGAAAGTGTGTTTACACGTGACGTTAAAGTCTACCTAACGATTGTGCCGATACTAATGACTGTGTTGCTTTTGTTCGGATATTTCTATTATGAACCTTGGAGAGGTATAGTAAACGGTAAGGACATGCTGACTGAAGCAAGAACGCAGTTGCTCACAGCCATGATTCTGATGGAGTTGGCTAACGCTATATCTGCGCGTTCGCTGACATACTCAGTGTTCAAAGTAGGCGTCTTCAAAAACAGATTTCTATGGTACGCAATACTTTCATCATTTGGTCTTCAATTGCTTGTGCTGTACTCACCGTTGCAAACTGTCTTTGGAGTGACTTCACCTGAGCCACTTGATTGGGCATTCGCAATACTGTTCACGGCGATAACTTTTGGCTCTCTAGAAACAGGAAAGTACATTGCAAGCAAGAGACGGAAGGTATAGTTAGAAAAACTTATATTCGAAACACTGTGAAGAGAGCCTTTCATAACAAAGAATAAGAAAGGTTGAAACACACGTGAGTGAAAAATCGGCAAACCCGGCACCGCTTGGACTGTTAGGCTTCGGAATGACTACGGTTCTTCTAAACTTTGTTCACAATGCTCGACTAGGTCCAATCGATGGCATGATTCTTGGAATGGGCATATTCTACGGTGGTCTAGCACAGATTATCGCGGGCATACTGGAGTATAAAAAAGGCAACACATTTGGAACAACAGCATTTACATCCTATGGGCTATTCTGGTTATCTTTCGTAGCTCTAAACTGGCTTGGAGTAGCGAATGTGGCAAGTAACGGAATCTGGCCTTTCTCCTCATATGGTCCAGCCATACCTGGATATACTACGCCTTGGCTTGTCAGTCCAGAAGCTTCTATGGCATATTTTTTCATGTGGGGACTCTTCACC
>CAZNJT010000104.1:0-4276 GCA_964573475.1 uncultured Candidatus Bathyarchaeia archaeon
AGACTCCATGCCAAACCGTCGCTTGAATCAATCGCTGCTGTAACAGCTTTTGTCTTGCTTAGGGCTAAACCCTCCTTTAATCTTGCATGCGGCATCAAAACTGATTCGACAAGTATTTTGCGAATTTTAGGCGATGCTTTAAGGTCATCGAGAAGAATTTTTAATCCTGCGGCTGTTTTACCGAAAGAACCCGTAACTGCAACAAAGTCTCTTGGTTTTGCTCCACTTCTCAATATAAGCGCATCTTTTTTTGCAATTCCGAAAAGTGAGAGGCTGATTACAAGGTCTGATGCTTCGTTTGTGTCTCCGCCAATGATGTACGCGCCATATTCACGTGCCCCAGCGTTCAGCCCTCTCCCGATTTGTTCTATGTCCTTTTCCTTTAGTGTTCTCGGCAACCCGAGTGAGACGAGTATTGCTAAGGGCTTAACACCTTTCGCCGCAAAGTCACTGATGTTCATGATAATTGCTTTGCGAGAGGCTTGCCAAAGATTCATTTTTGGCGGAACATCGGTTTTGTCAACAAGCATATCTGTTTTTAATACCGCAAGGTTGCTGTTTCCAATTTCGTATGCTGAAACGTCATCGCCGAAGGGTATGGGCATTTTCGGCAATACGTCTAAGCGACTCTGTATGATTTCAATTATTTTTCTTTCTCCTAAATTTTCATTTGGTTTCATGGCATTCCCTTCTTGAACTAGCGATGATGCCTACAACCTTCAACTATTTTTCTCCTTTCATGGTTCTTTCAGTTTTTCTCTAATCCATTTGATGAAGCTTTCAGCGAAGATTCCTTTATCATATTTTTCGCATGGATAACTTACGCAATCAGAACATGTAACGAGTTTTTTGTCTTTAGCACAAGAATATATGTCACAGAACACTTTCGTCTTAATTTCCGTTTTTTTGCTTTCTTCTGCGCATCCAAGGCATTTACCCTTTTTGTAGACAGCACAGTTGCCACAATAAACGTTACACGGCGCAAGCAAACTTGTATCCATTTTCTCTCCAGATTTTTATTACAGTGTAACTCATTTAAAATAACTATCCCACTAAGCGATGCAACTGATTTCCGAACATCCAAGAATGGTAATGTTTAAATCTCACGAGTATGGTTGAAATGGAAGTTTTGAGGTAAAAGCCGTGCTCAAAATTAGACCTTTCAAAAAAGGATTCGATGAAGAGGTTTTTATTAGCATTTTTAATGCAGCTTTTGGAGATTATGATGACATTAGAAGCATGACGCTTGAAGAAATGAAGAAGATGGAAGAGGCTCCGAGCTTCAACGCGGATGGAATGTTCATTGCCGAATGGAACGGCGAAACGGCTGGAATGATAAACGCTTACATAGACAAACTAAGAGAGGAAGAGAAAGGGTTCATTCAATGGCTTGGGGTTCTTCCAAAGTTTAGAGGAAATGGAATAGCCAAAAAACTTGTAGAAAAAGCTCTAGAAAGCCTGAAACAGAGGGGAATGAAGGTTGCCGAGACATGGGCACAGACAGACAGAGAAGTATGCGTACACATTTTCGAAAGCTTCGGATTTAAACAAGAGCGGGTTACAAGCATGATGAAGAGTAACCTAGACTTCATTCCATCAAACATTGGAGAAAACAAGGAAATCAGCATAAGAGAGGCGCGATTAAGAGACGACAGCGAAATTGCATTAATAAACTGGCTAGATAATGAAGTTTTCAAAGAACATTTCAACTATAGACCAAAACCCATTGAAGAAACTAGGTATGTACTCTTAGAAATACCATGGTTTAACAAGCAAACAGCTTTTTTCGCGGTTCTAGAAAGTGAACCAGTTGGCTTTGTTGCCGTAGGAATTGATGAAGGGCTAAACAATGAAAAGAACGTTAGGTATGGATGGATATTGGATATTGGCGTTCTAAAGCCCAATAGGCAAAAAGGAATAGGAACAACCCTAATGCTTGAAGCAATGCGTCTTTTGAAGACTCAGGAAATGGAAGATGCACTCCTTTACGTGGATGACATGAACCCAACAAACGCCATTAAACTCTACGAAAAACTAGGGTTCAAAATTATGAGAAAAAACATAGTGTATCAACTGCCACTCAATTAACAATTGTCAAAGAAATCAGCAATGGAAAATTTAAGAGGCGTTGAAGGTTTTTCTAATTTCTACACACAAGTGACATTTGTTAACATACTGATCCTTTTGTTCCATATAAGAAGACAATTTTTTAACATAACAGATTAGAGTACATTTATGCCTGCTTAAATAGGTGATTTATGAAAAGTTGATATGATGCCTCGGTAGCTCAGCTTGGTAGAGCGGCGGTCTCGTAAACCGCAGGTCCCGGGTTCAAAGCCCGGCCGAGGCTTTTTGTTTTTTATTCTGGAAGATAATGTGTATTTTTGTTGTGCGTGTGGACGGAAAGGTTTATTAAATATTAATATTAACGATATATAGTAGAACTACACGTCCTAGAAGGATGAACTATGCCTCGTTTCCACATCCACGACGAAAAACTGAAATGCCCATACAAAGGGTGTGAAAAATCATTTGATAAGCCAACAGTGTTAACCGATTCATCCTCAATACCGAGGCAAACATATTATGCATGTCCCTATTGCATGTCAAAACTGGACATAATGGTTGAAAAAATGAAAATAGTCAGCGTCAAACCAACTGAATATCCAAAAGTTTTTGACTCACCAGCAAAATGTGCCCATTACTTCGGGTTCCTCAATGCGATTCCTAAGGATGCGCCAATCCCAGATGAATGCCTAGTCTGTCCAAAAGTGCTGCAATGTAACATCAAGCGACAATAGCAAAACGGTTGCTTATGCTCTTTTTGAGAGAATGTTTTAAATTTATCTTTTAAACTTTCTATTTGCATGTGAAAGCCTAAGGGGCTGTCGGCTAGCTTGGTCTAGGCTTGGAGACTTGGGCTCTCTAAGTGCAATGCCTTGCGCTTTGCGCGGGAAGGACCCCGGTTCAAATCCGGGCAGCCCCATTATAGGACTTGAACCCGTTTTGGTACGATGGAAGGCTAAAATGTCAGGTATTGGTTCTCACTTTATGGCAGCCCAGCCAAACTTGTGGCCCAGATAACACGTGGATTCAAACTCCATTTCCCGCACCATCGTACGCTAGCTAAAACTTTATAGCAGCTATCAACTACTGTTTTGGGCGAAATGACTATCCAAGTTTCAGAATTGGCTAACAAAGACTTGCCAATTATCGCGAGATTGCTAAATGAGGAATACAAAGGGTCATATGAGTTCATTCCATTTAGCGAGGAAAGAATCCTATCTGAAATCCGGAAACGAAGTCTCAAGGTTCTTATCGCAAGAGAAAACCGCAAAGTGCTAGGTGTAATTGGGACTCATACTCATGCTGAAGAGCACTTAGAAGAACATATCTCGTGGCTTGCCACTCACGAAGGACACAATCAAATGATCATTGAAAATACACTGGTGAACGAGATTGAGAAAAATGCCAAGGGCAACATTGTTTCAACGATGGTTGATGAAGGAAGCCCGAGAATCGACGATTGGATTAATCGAGGCTACGTTTTGTACCCAGGCTTTCAGCGAATGTCCGCAAAACTCGACGGTTTGAAACCAATTCCAGAGCTTGCTGAAGGCATCAGGCTTCGAAGTTTAAGACCTGATGAGGAAGAAAAACTCGTTGCAGTCGTTAACGCTGGATTTGGATGGCAACGGCTCGAACCAGGGGTTCTTGAAACTTGGAAGTCTGAGGATTCACCGTTCAGTGAAGACTGGGTTCAGGTCGCAGAGATTGGCGAACGAATCGTGTCGGCTGTCGTGGCGAAGCCGGACACGAACTACTTGAAGTATCTACATCTCAAGAGGGGATATCTTGGTCCAGCGGCTACTCTTCCCGAATTTAGAAATAAGCACCTTGCATCAGCACTTACAGCCAAAGCTATGAATTCCCTGTTCGAAAAAGGAATAGACTCAGTCAGATTGGGAACTTCGGAAGAGAACATATCTTCGATTACCTTGCTACGAAGTCTAGGCTTTCAGGTGGACATCGTCAGAAAGGCCTTGCGCAAAGAGTTGAAGAGTGCCTGAGTCAGATGTATGTATTTAGCGTGCGCGCACCTAACGTGGAGGACCTGAACCCATTTGGGTATGGGTACGGGCAGCCCCACCATGCGACTTGCTAAGCATTTATGTAAGTGTTTGATAGAGTAGAATAACAAAAATAAAAGAGGTGGCGACGATGGAAAAAACGCCCGGAATAACCGTTGACAAAAAGTTTCTAATAGTAATGATTT
>CAZNJT010000105.1:0-4232 GCA_964573475.1 uncultured Candidatus Bathyarchaeia archaeon
AAGAAGGAGTTTTTGGATGCTGTTGCCACAGAAATAATAGTTTGCACAAAATGTCAACTTTGGAAAACTCGCAAAAATGCTGTTCCAGGCGAAGGCAACCCCGAAAGCCCAGTCATGTTCATCGGTGAAGCACCTGGACAATCGGAAGACATCAAAGGAAAACCTTTCGTGGGTGCCGCTGGAAAATTCCTCGAAACACTGCTGTCCGAAATCGGCTTATCAAGAAACGATGTATTCATTTGCAACATTGTCAAGTGTAGACCACCTAGAAACCGTGAACCTATGCCTAACGAAATTCAAACATGCACGCCCTACTTAGGTAGACAGATAAACATCATAAAGCCAAAATTCGTTGTCACCCTTGGAAATTATTCAACAGCCTACATCTTTTCAAAAGCTAATCTGCCCTTCAACGGCATAACGCAAGCCCGTGGAAAATTCTACCAAGCAACCATCTTAAACATGCAAATAACAATCTTTCCAACGTTCCATCCAGCCGCAGCCCTCTACAGCGCAAAATACAAGGAAACGCTGCAGCATGATTTCCAGCTATTAAAAAGCAAACTTGCAAGACGTGCAATTAACACGTAATAGCTTCTGCAAGTCTAAATTTCTATTGCAATAATACAGCGGTCTTTGCCCATAGTTCTTGTTTGAAGAACATTATACTTAGCCTCTGAATTAAGAGCGTGAGCTATTCCTTTTTCCGCCTGACCTATAGCAATACACAATTTCGGCGTAAAATACTTCCTCCATGCACACTGATAACAATGATAAACAATCTTCCTCGTGTCCTTTTCAGCAACAACTGCCTTAACGCCAAATACCTTATGATCAATCTCCATAGCAAATGCTATGTCCTCAATAGAGTTTCCAAGTCCAAAGTCTTCCTTCAAGGTTTCTCCAAAATCCAATCCAACCCTATAAGCAGCATCAGCCAACGCTTTCGCCGAAGAACCCTTGTCATCTTTTTCGAGTTCATCGTATATTGCTCTGTAAAGTTTTCCGACTCCTTTCAAAACAAGCTTCCATTTAGTTGATGAGGGAATGTATCTTTTGGCTAAATGCTTTTTCAAACTCATTTTGCTTCACTCTCTAATTCAGATGCTTAACAAACTTTAATCATGTCATGCCATTCCTTTGTTGCAACTAGAAGAAAATTGTTTGGAATGAATGGAATACCTGCAGTTTCTTCAATATAGAATTCTTCCACACGATTGACACGGAACCCAGCCTGAATGGTCGCATTAATGATGTCACTGAGCTTCCAACGAAACTCGATCGATGGCGGCGCATTTTCTTCTGACTGGCAAACTTCAGGGCTTTGGTCAAAGTAGCTCCTTCTAAAGGTTACTTTGCCATCTTTCAACTCTGCAATCATAGATATCAAGTGAAAATCCGAAATTATCAACTTGCTATCATTTTTCAACACTCTGTATGCATTTCTCACCCATGCATCCAAATTCTTTGTCCAAATAAAGATGCCGCATTCGGTGACAGCCAAGTCAAAGTAATTATTTGGAACGCTTTCAGGGAGATTTTGCCAATCGGCCTCTACCAAGTTTACGTTAACACTGCAATATGCTGCTGCCTCTCTTACAAGGCGAATCTGCTCGCTGGAAAAGTCTACTCCTGTAACAATGGCTCCCTTCTTTGCGCAAGCCAACATAACTAGACCATCACCAAATTGAGGTACAATTATCTTCTTTCCTTTGATGTCCTTCAGGTAAGAAGCTATTTTTGGTTCCCACTTTTCGAGATAAGGAGCGCCAACCTTAATTTGCCTAAGCATTTCCGCTTTTCTAGACTGGTCACGCTTAGCTATTGCATTCCAATGCCGTTTATTCACGCGAATATAATCTCTAGAACCTTCCGGCTCCACATTTTTCACTCTTTTTTAGGCGCTTATTTTTGGGGGTGGGCGGACTGGTCTGCCTAATTTCCTTCGAAGTGCGATGCGATAAAGCTTCCTTAAAGTTTTTACTAATTGCTCGACACTGGGTAAACTAGAATATATAAGTGGAATTCGATCATATTCCGCCAGCCTTATCGAGTTTTCATCCGGTTTGACGCCGTAGAAAACCACCACACGTGGTTTTAGGTTGTTTATGCGTACAATCATCATTGGTGAATTTTCTATTCCTATATTTGTGAAAATTAATGCTCGCTCGGTTGTTGCACCAAAAAGCTGCGAGTACTCTAATCCAGAAAGGGTTTCAACAGCCTTTTTCCCGTCTACAACCGTATAACCATAAACTTCCCTAACATAACTATTGGAACATGCCACAACTTCGCCTTTAATGGCTTTGCACAAGTATTCCACGCGAACTGGTATTGGAAACTCGCGAAGGTCGAGTACAGCCATGCTTGGCGAGCTTGTCAATTTTGCGAACTCGCGGATAAATCGACTCCCACGTTCTTCATCAATTTTCAATAAAGCCCAGACAAATCTTCTGACAAACTTAGTGCCAGGGCTTTCTCGCCTTCCACTTTCATAGTCACTAATGACGGATGGTGAGAGTATCATCTTGTCTGAGAGGGTTGTCTGTGAAACTGCGAAGAGTTCCCGCCACTTCCGCATGGTTCCCCCAGGCTTGCTTGAGAGAATTATCTCGCCGGCGATTCTTCTTGCGAGAACTTCGCGAACGCTTGGAGATACAGACATGTAAACGCTACCTTTTCAGTCCGCCAAATTTCCCTTTAGAACGATGCGAAGTATAAAACTGTACCGCTTTTCAAGACATAGCGCAGTTTCAGAAAAAGAAAGATGGGATGAATGTGTTTCTATAGGATTGATTCTTTATTCAGCGGGAAAGCCGTTGTAGCTCTTATGTCATCGGTTCCCAGTACAAACTGTGTGACTCTGTTTAAACCTATGCCGCATCCAGAGTGTAGGCTTCCATGTTCCTTGTAAAACTCAAGGTACCATCTGAAGTCCTCTATGGTTCCTCCCTTTTCAGCCAACTGTTTGAACATTGTGGAATTTATTAATCGCTGGTAAAGTTTCTCGTATCTGTTTTCTCTTTCAGCTGCCCCTACAGCTTCTCCGCTTATTGGCAGGAGCAAGTCCGCGCTATTGACAATTGCTGGGTTTTCGTCATTTTCTCTCATGTTGAAGAATTTTATGGCCTTTGGAAAATGTGTTACGAATATAGGCTGGTTGCCGTTCATTTGAACAAGCGTTTTTTCGTTATGGCTTTTAAAGTCGTCGCCCCATTTGACTCCATATTCTGTTAGTAACCTAGCTGCCTCTGTGTAGGTTATTTTTTGGAAAGGTCTCTTGATTTTTCTGAGTTTTTCTATGTTTACACCTAAAAGTTGAAGCTCTTCCTCCCGCTCCTTTAGTACGAAGTTTATCATCGAACAAATCGTTCCTTCTATATGCTCTAATAGTTCTTTGAAGTTACCTGCAAATTCCAACTCGATCAAAGTGAACTCTGTCAGGTGGCGTTCGTCAACTCTCGGCTCTGCTCTAAAGCTCGGTCCAATGCACCAGACTTTTCCGAGGAAAGGCGTTAAAACCTCTAGGTAAAGCTGTGCCGTTTGGCTTAAGTATCCTTTTTGCCCGAAATAGCCTAGCTCAAACATTGTTGCAATGTTCTCACAGGCGCCTGTTGCCTTCGTCAAATGTGGAACTGTGACTTCAATGAAATTGTGCTCTTCAAAGTATCTTCTGGCTCCTTTCAAAAGGCTTGATTCAATTTTTACAATCGCGTGCATTTCCTGTGCTGGAAGCAATTTATACCTGTCTTTCGTGTTCTTAAGAAGACAAAGGCTCGTTTCTTCGCTGTTTTTCGGAATTCTTTCTGTCTCACTAAATTGGATCTTCACGACCCACAGCAGCAATCCTAGCTTTAAACATATAAATTTTTTGGACGCACCTGTGAAAACCAAGTTTGAACTAAACCAAAGTTTTAATGATAATTAATGTGAAACAAACGCTAGATTCCAAGCTTTCTTAGACTATGAAGATTAGAAAGACTCCAACGACTATTAGGATTGATCCCAAAACATTTTTCGCGGTAACTCGTTCGTGCAAAAAAATTATAGCAGATAGTGTTGAAAAGAGGGGCGTCGTCGAAGATATAGGAACAGCTCGCGATTCTGAAGTGTTTATGAAACTGTAAGTCAAGAAAAACCATCCTAATCCCAGAGCCACTATTCCCCCAAAGATTAATGCAGCCAGCGTTTTTCTCTGCATTTTCAGGAAACCGAAGCCTCTATCAATTATG
>CAZNJT010000106.1:0-4173 GCA_964573475.1 uncultured Candidatus Bathyarchaeia archaeon
TTGCTAGCCCAGCAAAAGGAGGGCTCTTTTGGCTTTAGACCAGCGCGCTTATGGAAAGGTCAAGAGTAGCAAACATCGCACCAAGATTATCAATTTGCTCAAGTCTTCCCCAATGACTCCAAAAGAACTAGCAGAACAAACTGGAGCGGCCCTAAATAACATTAGCAACTATCTAGCGACCTTGCGAGAGTTAGGACTTGTCAAATGCTTAAACAACGACCTAAGGAAAGGGAGAGTTTACGCGTTGACCGACAAGGGAAAAGAAATTCATAGTGCCCTAATCAGTAGCGCGCGCGCCTTAGCAATAACTCAAAAATGGTACGAAGGATATATGAACAGAAAGCCTAGAGCGGTTAAGATTCAATTCACCTAAGTTTTTTCATATTCTTCTTTCAATCGAGTAAGACCCTTTTCTATTGCATGGGAAAGACTTACGAAGTTGCATTTCTTCCAACTTCCGCCTATAATATCCCCAGATTATGTAATATGTGAATGACTAGGACAAGGTAGAATGCTGTAGTCACACTGATATGTAGGTATCTATTTCGATGAGGTGGATAAATTCTTCCTTTTCCCAGTATTTGAAAATTGTGAAGGAAACCAGTTGCCACCAGTATAATCACAATAATATACAATGTTAGTCCTGTTCTGTCCTCTGGGAGGATTGCCCTACTCATCTGTTGAGCGAAGTGTATTGATACCAGCATAAAAGAAAATAGGTTGCTGAATATGTGAACTTTGACTATCCGTATTCCTCTGGGATAACGCCGTCTAAAAATATAGAAGATTGGAGTGAAGAGTGCAATGAATGAAGAACCTATCCAACCAAGCCAATGCGTAAAGCGGTATGGTCCGAGAGTAAAGTTCAGAGGAAGCCAATGAAGATAAGTGCCAATCATTAAAAGAACTGTAATTAGAACGATAGCCAACGCTGACCAAAATTCTCTCCCCAGATTTTTCAAGTATTTCGCCAAGTTTAGCTAGTGTTAATTGATATTCTCAAATAAAATTTAAGCCTTTGTGTGAGCTAGTAAATCTTCGAATCCCAAACTTTAACACCTGACCAAGTGGCTTTCCAGTCATTTTTCCAAATTCCATACCACATAGTACAAGTTTTACAATTTTGAATGTGGAGAGTGTCTATCAAAAGAGCTTGAATGGATCGAGCTTAGCAGTGAAGCAGAAATCGAAAGATACGTAGAAATTCTCTAACCTTCCCTTTTTTTTTAACAGTTATTGTTAGTTAGCCCTTCCCTAGTAACATCCACGTTCTAGCCCTTCTAACTAACCTCTTCCTTCCTTCTTAGTAACATCCACACCTCAGCACCAACTCAGAAATACACGGACACTAGGTAGTCTCATTTTAAGCAGCTACAGGTTGGCGGGGGAGTATCTAGGCTTGGTTTGTTGAATAGGGCTTAAATCGTGGATGTTATTTATTCATTATCTCAGTATCGAGAAGAATATTCTTAATATCTCTTAGTAACAAGAGTATTTAGCGCGCGCTGCGAGACAAATATCTTCTGCGAGAGGATGATGTGCAATTCGCCTATTTCCCAGCTCAAAAAGTCAAGCCTTGTGGTGATTTTGGGATTGTCTCCACACCGCCGCAGTTTCATAAAGAGACCGAGGAAATGTTTTCACTGCTTAGGTCTTTCAGGCCGAAGCATATTCCTACTCAGGGTTCGGTAAAGAATTTATTTAAACAAAAAAAGGTTGGAAAAAGGACTATGTGTTCTTCCCAGAGATAGGGTCTTGGAGTTTTGATGTTTACAAGAACGACGTAGCTGTTGAAGTTCTAGGTGAAAACATAGACGAGATCTACAAAGATTGCTTCAAGTTTCTCTTGGCTTTCAAAGAGAAAAAGGTCAAGACAGGAGTCATAATCGTTCCGCATCAAAAATATATGCCCAAACATTTCGATGCCATTTCTGTTGACGCGATTCTTGAACGATTCAGTTCCGTCCTCCAAGATTATGGATTGTGGATTATTCGAGCATCATATTTCACGGATTCAAGGAAAGAGCAGAAGAAGCGCTTGCTATATAAATCCGATGTGGGCATATCATCATAGGATAAGGAGAGAAAAGACATGGAAGACAAGAATAATGAAAACAGTGTTATATCAATGTTGAACGGTTTTACTCCCGAAAACAGTGGAATTAATCGACGCAATCATTGTTCTTCTCGGCGTTCAGCATGCGCTGATTTATAATTATTTGTGGATTTATCAATTTATGCGTAGTTAGGCAAGGAAAAGTTAAATTAGTCTTATTGCTTTATGAAAGGTTTACTTTAATGCTACTATTAACTGCTGGAGGATGAAGTAACTGGTGAGTGCTTGGGGAAACCTAAGGTTTGGGGAGTGTCCGGACGGAACAGATTAAGCGGATAGCAAGGGAACTTATTAGACGTTTTCCAGACAAATTCTCGGATAGTTTTGAAAACAACAAACGTGCCGTTGACACGCTTATACAAGGAGCAACGACAAAAGTGAGGAATCAGATTGCTGGATACATAACACATGCTTTTGCCAGTATACAAACGGCACCCTCATCAAACGAAAATGTGGAAGAAGGCGAGGCTGAAAGCAAATGATGGATAAATACAGAAGAGGATGGGCGCTCCGATACTTGCGAGAAGCAAAAGCCGAACTTGAGGCAGCAAGAAAAATACCCTATATGGCTCCCAGCCTAGTTTTAGAAGCCATTAGAAAAGCTCGAAATGCCATCTACTACAGCCTAGGAGAACCAGCCTTTATAGAAATCGTCATAAGGGAAGCCGCAGAAAAAGCGCAGACAATAGACGACCCATTTTTAAGAACTCTAGTGGAAATTGAAGGAACAGTGCAGCAGTTACTGCAAGTGGAGGAAGTGGACGGAGAAAAAGCCATGAAACAAGCAGACAGTTTAGTACAGTTAGCCTCAGACATAGTTGAAATTTTGACGGGAGAAAAAATAGAAGATTAAAGAAAATTATAGTTTTTCAACAGCCTTAGAAATGCGGTCTAAAGCCTTTTTTATGTTTTCAATGGAATTGGCAAAGGATAAACGCAGATAGCCCTCACCGTACTTTCCAAATGATGTTCCTGGCAGAACTGCCACACCAGCATTGTAAAGCAGATGATCCCCAAGTTTACGGCAGTCCATGCCAGTGCCAGTTATGTTTGGAAAAGCGTAAAAAGCTCCACGCGGCTTCTTGCACGTTATGCCCTTAATATTGTTCAATCCTGAAACTATGACTTCTCTCCGCTTCTTGAACTCTGCATCCATCCTTTCTGGTTCAGCTTGAGAACCCTTCAATGCTTCAATGCCAGCCATTTGAGTGAAAGTACATGTGCAAGAGTTACAGTTTGTCTGGAGTTGGGCAACTTTCTGGGCTAAGCCTTTCCGCATTACGCCATAGCCAAGCCGCCAACCAGTCATTGCATATGTTTTTGAAAAACCATCCAAAATAATCGTCTTCTCCTTCATTCCCGAAAGTGAAGCAATGCTCTCATGAGTCCCTTCATAGACTATTCTGCTGTAAATCTCGTCAGAAAGCACAAAAACATCATCTCTGTCAGCAATGCAGTCAGCTATGGCTTTCAAATCATCTCTAGTCAAAACTCCGCCAGTCGGATTTTCCGGCGAATTCAAAATAATCATTTTAGTCTTCTTCGTTATCTTTTCCTTAACATACTCTGGGTCAAGCCTGAAATCATTCTCCTCTTTGAGCGGTATAGGTACAGGTTTGGCTCCCACAAAGTTCACCACAGATTCATAAATTGGAAAACCGGGGTTTGGATAAAGCACTTCTTCACCAGGATTTACCAATGCCAATATGCTGAAGAACATTATTGGTTTGGCACCAGGTGTTACAACAACTTCGTCTGGATCTGCTTTTATGCCTCTGGTTTTTGAGATGTATTGTGCGATTGTTTCTCTTAATTCAGGGATTCCAGCAGATGGACCATAATGAGTATAGCCTGCATTGAGGGCTTTTACCGCTGCTTCTTTGACGTTTTTTGGCGTATCAAAATCGGGCTCACCGATTTCTAAATGCACAACGTCCTTTCCCTGCTTCTCAAGAGCCTTCGCCTTCGCAAGCACTTCAAAGGCTGTTTCTGTTCCTAAAGTCTCCATTCTTTTCGCAAAGATAGAGTCCACTTAAATCACCTAGATTTTAAAGGAA
>CAZNJT010000107.1:0-4077 GCA_964573475.1 uncultured Candidatus Bathyarchaeia archaeon
TTCTGACGGGCCCAACCTTGATCTTCATCATGTTTAGGGCTTCTTTTGTGCCTACAGCTCCGCTTCCAGCTATTATTCTAGCTATTTTCTGCACTTTATATTGCAGTTCACGGGCTTTTTGCAGTTCACCATTTTTCACATGGTTGTAGATTTGAACCCAAATGTCTCCTATGACGTTGGCACTCGCCAGTATAGCGCCTGAGCATCCAGCGGCTAATGCTGCTACGACAACTTCGTCGTGCCCGCATAAAACGTTAATTTTATCTCTGACCTTTTCCAATACAGCCAAGATAAAACTTAATTGTCCGCTGCTGTCTTTGACGCCGACAATGTTTGGGATTTGAGCTAAATCTTCAACCATCTGCCAAGGCAGTGGTAAACCTGTGCATTGTGGAATGTTGTAGAGAATTATTGGCAAGTCGACTTCGCTGGCGATTGTGTAGTAATGTTCGTAGATTCCGCGGTCTGCTGGCTTCAAATAAAATGGCGTAACAATCAAGGCGGCATCGGCGCCAACATCTTTTGCGTATTTTGTCATTTCTACGGCTTCGTTTGTTCCGCTTGCTCCTGTTCCTGCAACCACCGGAACCCGTCCGTTAACCTCGTCAACCACGATTTTTATGACGCGCTTTTTCTCTTCTATTGTCAGGTTTATGAACTCGCCTGTCGTGCCACATGGAACAACTCCGTGAACGTCTAACTCAATGCATCGATTAACCAAAACTCGCAGTCTTTCTTCGTCAAGAGCTTTTCCATCATCCGTAAAAGGCGTAACCAAAGCAGGCAAAATCCCTTCAGGCTTAAACATAGCACATCTTCACCTTGCAATTTCAACCATAGTCATTATATCATTTAAGATTTGAGATGATAAGCTTATTTCTGCTACAATGAAAAAAGAAGTTGAGCCCTAAATTGCAGTTAGGGCTTCATTCGTGGAAGAAATGCGAGGGGACTTGTTTGTCAGAGGGTTTTTTCAAGCGTGTCAATGAATTCTTCAGCTTGTTTGATGCCTTTTTCCCAGAATTTCTCATCGGTGATGTCAAAGCCTAGTTCGTTGCTGAGTTCACAAGGGGATTTGCTGGAACCTGCCGCTAGGAACCCTTTTAACTTGGGAACGAAGCGTTTGCCTTGTTCCTTGTAGAGTTTGTAAAGAGCAAATACGAATAACTGAGCAAACACGTAGGGATAATTATAGAAGCGATAATTTGCCATATAATAATGTGGCTTCATGGCCCATTCCCACTCCATCACGTCCAGCCATTCAACGAAATCGCCATAGATTTTATCCCGTGCTGCGACCCACAATTTGGCAATAGTTTTTCCGTCTAGGAATTGTCCTCGCTTTATGGCGTCGTACATGCTTTGTTCAAAGAAAACCCGTGCAGATACTTGAAAAGTTGCCATGCCAAACTCGTCTAGCACAGTTGCCAGTATTGCCTGTTTCTCGGCCTTTGTCTTGGCTTTGGAAAGCAGTCGCTCGGTTAATAGTAGTTCGCCGAATACGCTTCCAGTTTCTGCGATGCAGCTCCCTATCTCGTAGTTGCTCGGTTTCTGTGCCCTTGAACCGAGATATGCGTGAACAGCGTGGCCTAGCTCATGTGCTTGAGTGTAGACATCACCCATCCTCCCGTTGAAGCTCTGTAAGATGTAAGCACTTTTTCCCGCTAGCCAATCAGAGCAAAAAGCCCCCGATCTCTTGCCTTTCCGTATCTCACCGTCAATGTGCCGCCTCTCATGCATCTCATCAATCCATGCACCAACCTCTTCGTCGAATCCTCTGTAGGCATCTGCTATTTCTTTCCTAGCTTCACCCCAGTTGTAGTTCATTTCAGGGGCGTTTGGCAGAGGAGCAACTATGTCGTAGTTGGATAACTTGTCTAGACCCATCAGCTTGGCCTTTAGTTTAAGGTACCTCTGATATAAGCCCACGTTTTTCTTAATGGTATTCATGAGGCTATCAATGGCTTTTTCGTCAACATCATTGTCGATTAAGCTCTGGGTAATTGGAGTCAGATACTTCCTCAGTTCACACATTCGTAGGTGATCCTCACATATTGCACGAATAGCGCTTGCCCAAATAATTTCATCTTTCCCAAGGCTCTCATAGACTATCTGGTTGGATCGTTTCCGTAGGTCACGATTTGGACTCTGATAGAAGCCGATTATCTGACCGTAGGGAAGCGTTTTTATTTCGCCTTCAATTTCTATGTCGAAGGTTCTAGTCGAGAGCCAATCGCTTTGGAGCATTTGCCAAGCGTTAATTCCGTTTTTGTCTTTCATGATTATTAGGCGCTCCTCAGTTTCTGAGAGCATGTGTGGTACTCTTCTTAGTATTCTTTCAAGATAGTGTTTGTACTCGGCTAGTAACGGATCTGTAACCAATGATGGTTTTTCAGCGAGAAGCTTACCCATTTCGATATCCATGAAGGCTAATGCTTGTTTAACTTTCGTAGATGCTCTACGCGCAGCATCGTTAAGTTGTTTGGCAATATCATCAGTCGAATTGGCTGAATACATTAGACGGCAATACTTGGCCACTCCTTCAAACTTGAGAATAAAGGCATCTTTCCTTTCCAAAAGCTCTAGTAGACCTTTCGCATCAAGGCTCATTATTTTGCCGTGATACTTGTTTCGGGCTTCCTCTGCTTCAACTACCATAGACTCCAGTTTTTTCTGAATTGAAGCTGGGTCTGTACCATCAACAAGTTGGGAGAGATCCCAAACCATCTCTTGTATAGTCATAGTTAATCCGTCCAACGTATCTCAAATCTTTTCAAAGTGTTATTAAAATGTTCTCCCAACTGCTTAAAATGTGAAATAGGCTTTGCTTTCGACATTTTTATATTATTTAAACCTCTGAATTGATAAGCAAAGCATCTGAGTATTCAAGGAAGAAGCAGAATGAACGAGAATTTAATCGGGCCTTGCGGCTTATACTGTGGGTGGTGTCCTTTTTATGTTGTGGGAAGTAAAGAGTTTACATGCAAAGGCTGCTGGTCTCGAGAAAAATGTGAGATTAGAGGCTGTGCAAAAAGCAAAAGTTTAAAACTTTGCACTTTTTGCCAAGAATTCCCATGCCCAAAATTGTATGAAATGTATGGGCATATGGACAAGTTTTTTGATGACATAAAGGAGGCTTTTCCAAAAGGAGTTAAAAAAGTTGAGTAAAGACGTAATAATAAGCTATTGCGGTGTTTGCTGTAACCACTGTAGCATGCAAACTCGCATTTCAACGATGGCAGAAGAGCTAAAACGATTCATTCAGGCTTACAAGTATGGGGAATGGATAGGATATGTTACGCAGGACTTTGAATTCGAAAACTTCATGAAGGGATTAAACTGGTTTGCAAATTCAAGTTGCAACGGATGTATTCAAGGTGGGGGAATGCCAACCTGTGAAGTTAGGAACTGCTGTAAAGAAAAAGGTTTCAATAACTGTTACTTCTGTAACGACTTTCTGAAATGCGAAAAGCTGGATTACCAGCGAGAAACGTACAGAATAAACGAAAACTATGAGAGGATAAAGCAAGTTGGCTATGAAAACTGGCTAAAAGAACAAGAAGAAAAGCTAAAAGCTGATTTTGATAACATTTGGTTTCTTGAAAAGAAAAACACTAAATAAAAATTATTTCTGAAAATTCAAGTTCGCAGATTTTCTAGAGAAGCCTGAAGTACAATCTATATCCAAACCCGAACTGCGCGCGATTTACACATTGATAAGTCAAACATTAAAGCGTTTACCATTAACATTAATTTATAAAGCCAACGCTCAATTGAATAATAGCTTTTTATAGGGCTTTTGATTATATCTAAAATAAGCCCGTAAGAAAGGTGATGTGAAAAAAATGTTTGAAGACGTAGGTATGACATTGCTTTGGGGAACAATCATTGTTGTTGTACTTGTTATCTTTGCTGTTCTTTTTGTTAGGCTGAGTTACACTGTTGCTCCACCGCATGAAGCACATGTTGTTGTATCTAGAGGCAAAGGCAAAAAAGTATTCTGCTCTAGAGTGCTAGAAGGCCAAAAGTTTCAAAGTGCTTATTGGCATATTCCTATTTTGCAACAGAGACTTATCA
>CAZNJT010000108.1:0-3868 GCA_964573475.1 uncultured Candidatus Bathyarchaeia archaeon
GTGTACGCTCCACCTGTGAATGTGAATCCACATTTTCTACATCCCCAAACGCCAACGCTTACTCTTTTGACTCGTGGAAATTCGCACTGTGGACATCTATGGGGCTTCTTCATCTCTGTAACTACTTTGCTGTAGCGTTTTCTAACAGTAGATCCGTAGCGGACTCCCAACCCGCGTGTCGGTCCTACCTTTTTTGTTCTTCCCATCGTTTCTACAACTCTAGTTTTTTGTGCATCTCTTCAGCCTTTTCTCTAGCTATTTTTGCGACTTCTAATACTTGTTCAGGTGCAAAGTATCCACTGCCGCCTTTCTGTATTGCGCATATGTTGCCGTCATCGTCAATTGCCATCGAAAGCCTAGCATCCATTACTTGTTCTTCTTCTAGCCACGGGTCAACAACGAGCTTGTCATTTATTTTCGCAAAAGTAACTGTTATGGGATGTCTTCTCATCGGAAGCGGGGTATAACCCGACTTAATTTTCACTTCACCTTCTTCAATCTCATAGTTGGACATTTTTGTGTTAAGTAAAGCAGCCAAAGCGGCTAGAGCCGAAGCATCTATCAAGTTTCCATCGTGGTTAAGCACATAAACGTCTACAAAGACAACAAAAACTTTTTTTCCGGGCTCAATGCATAATTTCTCTAAATCAATGGCTTTAGACTCCCTTATTCCTCTGTCAACAACCCTTGCAATCTCGATAGAGTTTTCATCAGGCGGTCCAGGTTCAAAAGTCGATGAAGCCACAGGCACCAGTTCAGTGTTTACCGTTAAAACGCCTTCATTAGGTGTGTCGGAAAATGGTTGGCCGATTTCGATTTTTATTCCAACCATAACTTCTGTTCTTCCAAGCAGCACTCTTGCTGAACCTTCTGCACGCTCGATTATTCCCTGTTCAACTTTTATTTCACGATAATCCATTAGACCTCTACCATCCAAACGTTTTCCCTTAGCAATTAACTGTACAATCTGGTTCTGCTTTACACGAGTAATCACTGACGCCACTATTCTTCAACCTCCTTGACGCTTACATACTTAGCCCTTAGAGCTTCCTTTTGCATTGCGTAGATTTTTCGGCATCCTTCAAGTGTTAGATTCAAAGCCTTCTCAAACTCTTCAAGTGTTAATATCCCATCCATCTGCAGCAACGTTATGGCATTAAGATTTGGCATTAAAGCCGCAGGAACATCCGCAGTTCCCATTTTGTCTTCTGTATCCATCAAATCCAACACTATCGTATCGTCCACTTTTCCAGCTGCACATGCAACCACTAAATCCCGCATTGGAATACCTGCATCCGCTAAAGCCAAAGATGCCGCTGTTATACTTGCGCATCTTGTTCCTCCATCAGCTTGCAAAACTTCAACGAAAACATCTATACCAGTTCGCGGATAATATTCGAGGAAAATTGAAGGTTCGAGGGATTCTCGAATGACCTTTGAAAGTTCTATCTCTCTTCTTGAAGGCGCTGGCGATTTGCGTTCTTGAACAGAGAAGGGTGCCATGTGATAACGGCATCTTATAAACATTCGGTCTGGAAGCGCCAAGTGTTTTGGATGGAGTTCTTTTGGTCCAAATACAGCGGCTAAAATCTTATTTTTTCCATGTTCGATGTAGGCTGAACCGTCGGCGTTTGATAAAACGCCTACCTCAATTTTTATCGGCCGTAACTCATCTGGTTTTCTCCCATCCAGTCTCAAGCCTTTTTTATCAATTAACTTTTCAGTTTTCTGACTCATTTTTAATCTCCTCCCGTTTTACTTTTTCCTCTTTTAACATCTGAGTTACACGGTCTGTTAAACCGCTTGTGTGGGATTCTTCCTCAATCTTGTGAATAGCCATAATTGCCAACTCTTCGTCTTCAAGGTTTTTACCCGTGATTAGCACAACTCCGTTAAGTCCTAAAATTATTTGGCAGCCTGTTTCCTGTTTTATCATGGATATCATTGAACCCTTTCTGCCAATTACACGGGGAATCTTTGTCGGTGTGATTTTTACTATCTGTCCACGGGTTATCTTTCCTAGTCCAGGTTCGTCAACTGCTAATTGCGGGTTATGTGATCTGTCATAAGCAACTATTTTTGCAACAACCAAATCTCCTATTTCAAGTACTTGGGATAATTCGTCTTTTTGCGGTTTGAAGGGTCTACTTAGAACATCTGACGCTCTTAGAAGGGCTTCATAAGGTGCGTTAATGTCCACAATCCACCCGTTAAATCCCACTTCTACAATTGTTCCTATAACCATGTCTCCCACTCTTGGGATATAGAATGCCCTTAGGGCTACGACATTCACTTTTTTATTTTCGTATTCCACCATTCCAATTCTTGATGCATAAATTTTGTTACCCTCTGCATATGCGTTTTCGCCAGCTATGTATTCGCCTTCTGCAATCAAATCTCCAGGTATTACAAGCTGTCTCCCTTCAAAAGATGTTGACATAATTTTACACCTAACCGTTCATAATAAATATTTTAGGAGATTATTTTTGCTTCTCCACTTCCTTTTGTTATTTCTCCAAGTTTTTCTAGGAATGGACCATATAAGCCTGCTGGCACTTCCAAGACTCCGTACCATGAACCGTCTGCACGCCACTCTTCTCGTTTTATTGTTCCAAAACCTTTAATTGTTCCGTAGGCCCGTGCTGAATATTCTGCTGGCACATGGACACCAATGGATACTTGCTCCATCTTTAATGGCAAAATCGGTCGCAACAGTTTTATTATTTCTTTCGCTTGTTCCTCCACTGGCTTAAAGGGTTCTATTGAATAGCGAATTTGTTCCATGGCATTTTCTACACGTAACGGCGGATGCGGAAGGTTTGTTTTAGGGTCAACGCATTGCCTTGATATGAAATCTACTATTTGCTTCCTTTTGTCCTCAACCATTTTTCTCCGCTGTTCTGTAGTTAGTTGCAGCGTTCCCTTCTTCAGTATTATCTCCGCTACTTTCAGTGGCTCCGTTGTTCCAAAGGCTTTACGTAGGTTTTCTTCTGACACTTTTGTGCCTTTGTTTGCATCTGAAAATATGGTTTCAGTGACTAAAACTTCGGTTATTGCTGCTATCTTTCCTGTGTGGTAGTCTAATGCTTTTTGAGGTTTTACGAGAACTTCGAAGTGTTCATCGTCCTTTATTATGCGTGCAATGGTGTATTTTTCACTCATCAGTATTTCACTTGCCCACGCCTAACTCTTTCATATATCCCTCAATTTTTTCGTCGCTTAACATTTCCATTTTCTTTGTTGCCGAAGGAATAACAACCATCTTTATTCTGGGTGGCAGTTGTCTTGCTTCTAAGGCTTTTGCTAAACATTTTACTGCAAGTTTTACGGTTTCTTCCAGACTCATTTCTTCGCGATATTCTTCCCTCAATATGGGGAGCACTGTTTCCCTTCCAGCTCCCTGTGCCGTAGCCTTAAAACCCCTATACGTTCCGCTGGGATGTGTTCCAAAAAGGCGGCTTCCAGTTTTGTCTACTCCACCGAATATTAGTGAAATTCCGAAGGGTCTTACCCCTGCGTGTTGCGTGTAAAGTTGTTTTATGTCGCATATTCTTTTGGTTACCACTTCCGTGTCAATCGGCTCGTCGTAGGTTAACCTGTTACTTTGAGCGTATACTCGTGCTTGGTCGATAAGGATGCGGGCATCTGAGCTTAAACCCACTATTGCTGCGCCTATGTGCTCGTCGACCTTGAAAATTTTCCATGAATATTCTTCTTCTTCAAGGGGTTCAACATTTTCTTCTGCTCCTAAAACCACTCCTTCGGAGCATCGAATTCCTAAAATTGTTGCTCCACGGTTAACTAATTCCATCGCATATTCAACTTGAAAAAGCCGCCCGTCTGGTGAAAAAACGGTTATGGCACGGTC
>CAZNJT010000109.1:0-3860 GCA_964573475.1 uncultured Candidatus Bathyarchaeia archaeon
CAGCTTAAGCCTAAGGTGTGGAAGAGAACTCGCATTCGGCGGTCAAGCTTTGTGTCGGCTTTCATTTTATATCGTAAATATCAAGAGTTGATACTTTAACTTATACGTTATGAATCCCCACACACGACAAAACCTAATAATTCACCCTAAATATCAAACGTTAATACTCAACGAAAACAGTGCACACGCTATTCACTTAGTTTCTTTATAGCTTCTTTTATAGTTAAGACAGACTTTTCAAGGCGTTTTTTGGTTTCAGGCATCAATTCAAGCTCCAAAATCTTTTCAACACCATTCCTTCCGAGGATTACTGGCACACCAATTGAAACGTCAGAAAATCCGTATTCACCCTGTAGATAAGTCGAAACACCCATTACTCTGTTTCTGCCTCTGAGAATGGCATCTGCCATAATTCCGATGACTGCTGCTGGCGCATAAGTTGTTGATCCCTTCAGTTTAATGACGTCAGAACCGGAAGTTATTGTTAAGTTAACTATTTTCTCAATTTGTTTTTTTCTAAGCAAACATGTTATGGGTATTCCCGACACAGAAGCATATTCAACAAGAGGAACCATGGAATCACCGTGTTCGCCTATGACTAAGGCACGGACATCTTCTCTCGAAACATTCAGTTCTAGTGCAATGTGAGATCTGAAACGTAGAGCATCTAGGATGTTGCCCATTCCAAAAACACGGTTTCTCTCGAAGCCTGATTCCTTATAGGCTATGTATGTCATGATGTCAACTGGATTTGTCACAAGCATAAGCTTGCATTCAGGAGCGTACCTCACAACTTCCTTCACTATGGGTTTAACTATCTTTGCATTTTTGTTCGCAAGGTCAATTCTTGTCATTCCTGGTTTTCTCGCTTCGCCCGCAGTTATGATTACGATTTCTGAGCCTTCCATTTCGCTGAAATCGCTGGTTCCTCTGATTTTTCCATCAAACTCTATTGCAGGCGCAGTTTGCATCATGTCAAGTGCTTCGCCCTTTGCCAAATTTCCAAAAATGTCTATGAGAACAACATCGCTAATTCTGTATCTTAAGATGTTGAATGCTGCAGCGCTTCCTACTTTTCCCGCACCGATTATGGAGATCATAGTGTTTCAAGAGTAAGTTGCTTCAATTAAATATAACTATCTAATTAGAGACAAGGATAGAACGTTGCACGAAACTCCAGTTTTTCTTGGCGAATGCTTTGAGTAGCACATTAATAGCGATATGATATTTTGCAATAATTCATCTTGTCTAACGTAGTGTGATAAGAAAATATTTCTTCTTTAACCTAGTAGGTTTATTATACTATTTTCCAAGACATGTCTTTGCTGATCAAGTGACCGTGACATTTGGTCAATTGAGCGATTTGTTTCTCATCAATTTTGTTAGTGTTGTAAAGGCATAATGCACATACATTATAAGCAATTTGCCTGCCAAGCATTGCCTCATATTTTAATAACTCCTTGATCTTTGCATTGTCTAAGAAAACGCTCATTTCACCAGCCACGCGCAATCCCGTGAATCCAGCTTTTTCTTTCTCATTGAGGAGCTTCAGCCAATTGGCAATAATTCTTTTAGGTTGAGCTTTGCCTTTTTTTAGATACCATTCTTCGGCTGACCTAATTGTAAATGCTTCTTTTTGAAAGTAATCAGCTTTTATTCCATATCGCTGAATTTTCAGACTTTCAGAATCTATTTTACGTTCCGATACAAGGTAAACAACTGCTTCGTTTTTCGGTAGCCCTGCTTCTAGGAATGAGAAACATATTTCATCTCTAGCATCTTGGGTATCGAACAAGAGAAAAGCATGATCACCAAATCTAAGATGTCGGACATATCTTGTTGGTTCTTGTACAAGGTCTCGTCCACCTCTGGAAATTATGAAGCGAATATCCCAAATTAACTCACTTGCCAACTGTCCTTTGTCAGTTAAGCGATATTTTTTAGTCGAAGGATCACGTTCAACTAATCCCTTGAGTGTTCTCATGTGAAAACCAAGTTTGCCATGATTACTTAAGTCAAGGCATTTCAGTACCTCGTTATACGAGAGAGCATTCCGATCTCTCAAGCATTCTATAATGCACCTTCTAATGGGATGGGCTATTGCCCTGAGAATCTCGTCATTCCAATTTTTCAAGACCCAATCCACCTATTAATAATCGAAGGTATACGCTGGTTTTTATTGATTTGGTGAAGCATAGTTCACCTATTAATAAAAGAATGGAACAACCCAAAAGAAAAACCATTGCACTATTACGATTTAAATTTTGTATTCCTTGCTTTCTTCTGTATGTATAATTTTGCTCTCTAGATCTCGCATAAACTTGACAAATGAACCTGCATTTTCTGTATGAACCGGGAAAGTTTTCTCCGCTCCTATTTTTTTAAGCAGAATTTTCAATTGCAGCGGCATTATGTGTCCTGAAACGTGCACATGATACTGCGGCAAGCCATAATGCCTAAGCCAGTTAATGAGCCTTTCAAAGTCTATTTCCATCTCCTCGTTAAAGGGTTCAGAAGCAGACAAAATATAACAGCTACCAGCCTCTGGTTGTATTTCCACAAGTTCCTCCAAATCATAAAAGGACATGACTAAAACGGATTTGCACTGTTGCTTCGAAACTTCGAATACGTTAACAATCTTTTTGGGGTATTTTTCCATGATTTGGCTTTCCCACTTGTCATATTTTTTCTTCGATTTTCGAAAAATCAAAATGTTCTCATCGTTTAAGCTTGGAATGCTTAAGCCTTTATCCCTACGCAGTGCCTCCATCAAGTAAGCTTGCTTAAGTGATACGGCAAGACACCGCCCATTCTTCTTGGCAATTCGATAAAAGGAATTCAGTCTATCAACATCTGTATAGGCAAAATCAGCAAGCACAATGCCATCTGCCTGCCCGACAATGCTATTTAATTTATTTTCAACTTCAACTTCCGAAGAAACAGATGCGCCAGTCATGTTCGTAGCTTCAGTAACAACAGCCACAGGCTCGGCTTCTTTGGCTTTCTCAACAAAATCAGATGTCATTTCAGGTTTTGCTCCGTGAGCTCTAAAATCTCCAGTATAGACAACAGCCCCATTAGTGGTGTGGATAATGAAGCCGTAGGCGCCTGGAACAGAATGGTCAACGTGAATTGGCTCAATTTTCAGATGGTCTATGGTGATGCTATCGCCTGTTCTGAAAGGCTTAAAAGTTAAATTTTCAACGTTGAACTCTAAATCGGCTCTACGCATTTCACTTGATGCTTGCAAAATAATTTTTGCTGTTTCACCGCAGTATACGGGGATTTCACGGTTTATGAAAGATATGTAGGCAGAATGATCCATGTGTGCATGCGAAATAAAAACAGCGTCGATTTCTGGAGATTTTTCACCAGTGTAGATGCCTTCAATTTTTGGCAGAATCCCAAGCTCTTGTAAACTTTTTTCGCTTTTTGGCGAAAGAAAGGGTGGAGAATAATACTGCTTCTTCAAAGCGAAGGACATGCCGAAATCGAAGAAAACTTTGACATCTCTGTCTTGAAGTAAGATTTTGTTTCCGCCGATTTCGTTTACTCCACCATAGAAGGTTAGAGTTGTTTTATGCTTAACCATGTCTATTCCTTCAGTCTGTCAGCTTTCCTGCAGATGTTGGAAATAACAAAAATTATGTGTGGAAATGTGAATACACTAAAAACTTTTGTGTATTTCGGATTTCCAGCCTCTTTAACAATTTCAGCGTTTCCTCCAGCCTTCAGATAACCCTCAATAAAAGCCTTTGAAATAAGCTCTGCTGACCGAACACCAACAAACGGTGAAACGTAGTGCCCAGCATAATACAAAAACTCTGCAATATCCCAAACTTTGTCACCATTCCGCGCAG
>CAZNJT010000110.1:0-3822 GCA_964573475.1 uncultured Candidatus Bathyarchaeia archaeon
TTGCTGTTTACAAACATGGACCCGGCATTGAGCATGCACCATACATGGTTTCTGTCAAAAGTGCTAAGTCTGAGATAACAGCAACAGAAATTGTTAAGGCTGGAAGACTTGCAACAACTGTTCGAAAGAGGTTCATCATAGCGGTGCCGGACTTGGAAAAGGGAAGGATACGATATTTAATGTTCAAGTGGTTCAAAGCATAGGCCAGGATGCCCCGGTGATTACCTCTTGCTAAAAATAGTATTTGAAGTTAACAAGTTAGTTATAGCTTATATCATGCAACAAAGGGGAATGAAAGACTTTCAAGTTAGTGGAGAAAAGTGGAATAGACTTCTGAAAGAAGTCTACGATGGAAAAGAAAAGTTGCTAGCCAACAAAATCCTTGAAGGGTTAGACGAAGAATATGTAACGGCTGGAAAACTTGAACAAGTTGTCGAGAAGGAGTGGAGGCGGCACGAGAAAAACGTGGTCGCTTGGCTTAAAGAATTGACGAAGGTAGATTTTAAAGAGCCAAAAGTTAAGGTATACGTAGTTCCTTTTGCAGCTGGTGAAATCCCATTTAGGAATATTCCTTTGGTTGTGGTTGGCAAAATCCGTAAAGGTTGGGGCTACCCTGAAACTATAGCTCATGAACTTGCCCACATTTTGTTTAATCAAAACTTTAATTTCGAGAGCGAAGTGGAGCATCCTTATGTCCAATTGATAGAAGAGGAAATTGCTGTTAGATTAGGTGCAAGATCAAAATACTTTGATTATGAAATACCTGTTTTTGCCGATTGGGTTCATAAAGCTCAGCAGAAGGAGCGGGCTTGGAGACGGTATCTTCAACAGATTGAAGATTTCCGTGACATATCTCAATTTATAGAGGAGAATGAAGAAATAAGAAATAGTCAAACATTTTTTGCCTAAAACCTACATTTCAGCGTTGTTAACTTAAACTTGATTTCTTAATTCTTAGTGTTTTGTACACGAATGCCATTATGTCAGCGTATTCCTCTATCTTGGTTGTAGGTGTTGCTCCTGAATGCCCACTCTTTGTCTCCACTCTCAACAAGTAAGGCGCTCCAACTTCTTCGAGTTTTGCTGCAAATTTAAATGCATGAGCTGAATGGACACGATCGTCATGTAAACCTGTGTAAAGCATTATTGGCGCATACTTCCTTTTGGTTACATTGTGGTATGGCGAATACTTGATTAGAAATTCTGCATCTTTTGGGTCGTCTGGATTGCCGTATTCAGGAACCCAAGCCTCTCCAATGTAAAGTTTGTGAAACCTAAGCATGTCTAGAACTGGGTAACCGATTAGAGCCCCGTCAAGCAGTTCAGGGCGTTGGGTCAAAATTGCCCCCACTAGCAGTCCTCCATTACTACCACCAAAGGCTACAACTTTCGAACCCTCGTTTCTGAAGTATTCTAAAGCAGCCATGAAGTCATCAAATACGTTCTGCTTCTTCTCTCTCATACCTTTTCTATGCCATTCTTCACCGTATTCTTTGCCGCCCCTCAGATTGACAACCGCAAAAGTTCCTCCATCCTCAAGAAATGGAATAATTTGTGGGTAAAATCTCGGTGTTAAGGAAAACGCAAAGCCGCCGTAACCGTGAGCTAGTACTTGCTTATGCATTTTGTCTTTCTTTCCAGCTTCAAAAATGTGGATTTGAGTTGAATCCTTAGACCTAGCCCATAAATCTTCTACCGCAAAACCTTTACCGATTTCTCTAGAATCTAGAACTCTTAACCGATTCTTTTCCAAAATGTAAACTCGGTATGGTATGAAGAATGATTCGTATCTAAAAACGCATCTACTACCATCTGAATCAAGCGAATCTACAGTTCCTGGAGGCTCAAGTTTAATTTCGCCGAGTTTTTTGCCGTCAAGCGCAAATGTTGTTAAGGTTGAAGAAGCGTTGACAAGATAGTTGCCTACTATTTTGTTTTCGGCAATGACAGCCTCTTGTAATGGATATACTTGCTCTCCAACAATCTCGCGAGTTTCACCCTTCCCATTAATGGCTAATATCCGTCCCATTCCTCCATGATCAAAAGAAGCCACCAAGTATTTTCCTTGAAGATAGTCTATCGGCGAAGCTATGAAGTCGCCTTTGCCGTAGAGGAGATTCCAGCTTTCTGGTTTTTCCAGCCTTCCAACGTGAACATCGCTTCTCGTCCACCCGTAGCTTACTGCTAGAAGGGCCCTACTGCTCTCCTTACTTTTCTTAAGCGTTATGAAGTGAGATGTTGGAATGCCCTTGCCAAAGACCATTTCATCTTTGCCGTTTTCTCTCAAAAAAACCCTTTCAGCTGGAGGAGCCACCCCATCAGGTGTCTTCTCCTTAGCATAAAATCTTCCGTAAAAATATCTTTCCTTGTCTAACCACACTACGTCGCCTATCATTCCTTTCAATCCATCTAAAACTTCCCCAGACCGTGTTTCCACAACCTTTAAGATTCCCTCATCAGAGCCACCAATAGAATAGGAAAATGCGAATCTATCTCCTCCCTCTGAAACGTAAAGCCACTGTAAGACAACGTCTTTGCCAAGGTCTTTCGAATTGATCAACTCCTTAGCATAGCCATCGGAAGTTAATGCGTTAATCTTGAAGGTTTCTGCATCGCGTAAAAGGATAAAATGTTGATTTTTGCTCGTCTTAACTTGAAGCACATATGGAATCGCATAGTAGCGTTCAATTCTTGGCTTAAGCTGTGCGGAGATATTTTTCAAGAGTTTTCTTGCAGTTTTGTCCCTTTCTGAAAACCACTCCACTACCTTTGGGTCGTTCACTTTCTCCAGCCACAAATAACGGTCTGCTCTTTTAGTCATTCGTTTGGTCTCCCCTTCTCTTCATATTATTCAGAGTTTAAAGTCTACTGTTGCTGTTCCAAAATAATCTTCACTAATTCCTCTTCCATTGTAGGCTTTTCCCGCGGGTTCTCGATTATTCTTCCAATGTCCTTGCCCTCTTTGTCAAACACTATTATGAGCGGAATTTTATCAACCTGAAATGTTTCCACTTCTGCTGGGGAAGGTGGGATTCTCCATTTTCTGGTATGACTCAACGGGTCCTTCTTTAAGCCGCCGAAAATTCTGACTTCTAAGCCTGTTGTTTCAGAGATTAAAGCTAAGACTGGAATGTTTGCGGCACAATCTTTACACCATTCTGCCGAGAAGACAACTATTACAAAGTCGTTTGCGAATTTTTTAAGATAGTTTATTGCTCCTTTGTTTAGCACGTATGTTCGTTTTCTTGTTAGGAATTTCCCGCGGAAAGGTTGTTCTATGCTGTCTATATAGTGGTTTATTGCAACTGTTTTCGTTTTAATTTCTGATGAGAATTTGTTCATTGACAAATTATCTTTAGAAATCGCCTTTTTATAATTATCGAAAACGCTGTTGCCAGCACGAACACCACTGGTAGAACTATTGTTGTAATTCTGGAACATTAATCATTCTCTCCCTAAATGGAGACAGTTTCATTTTCGTTAAAAAAATACGAAGTCTTAGACATTGCTAAAGGCGAAGACAAATGACATCTAATTTTGGTTTATGGAGAAATTGAATACTCAGACGCAGTGAGATCGTCTTCTTGATTCTGCCCATGATCTTTGCGCAGCAAGTTTTAATTACTGGTTATATAAGTATTGTAGTTTACTAGGAAAGAAGAAGGTGCAACAGATTGTATAGGCATAAGTTGATTTCTGATGCAATAATCTTTGTAATTTTGTTAAGTTTGTTTGTTCATGTTTCCATGACAGTCGTTTCGAATTCGTCTAGAAGAGTTTTTTCAGGAATCGTCTATGCTAGTTCCGGAGTGCCTATAAATG
>CAZNJT010000111.1:0-3781 GCA_964573475.1 uncultured Candidatus Bathyarchaeia archaeon
GCATCGTAGATTCCTCCAACATGAACATCCCTCTCCATGTTTAGGCTGTCAAGAACGCTCTTCAAATGCTCGCCTTCGATGGGAACATATTCTATAAGTGGGCCAATCTGAACGGCTTTGAAACCTAGCGAGGCGGCTTTTCGCACAAAACTCACTAGGTCATGGTTACCGTGAGGTGGGCTTGTTTTGAAAAAACCTTTCGGAGCTGAGTGAAGAGCCACAATCATGTTTATTCCTTTTGGAGTTTACCGCGATTGTCCGAAAGCACTCATGAAGATGCACTTTTTGAACGGCATCATCATATCTGCAGAACCATAAACATTATCATCAAAATCAACTGGTGCATCCTTGATCAAGACTACAGGAGTTTTCTCGGCAGCTTCACCCATTAACAAATGAGCTGCAGAAGCCAGATTATCCGCAATTGCATGTCGCGTAATTATTAATGGCTTTCCGTAAATGTCCTTGTCACCTCTACAGTCCTTTACTGGTTTAAATCCTGCGACAGCCAAAGCCAAACCAGTAGTGCCCATCCTAAGCGGTATCAAACCGCTATCAACGATTAAAACTGCAACATGCTTACCTGTTTTGCGTTTGATTTCTTCTCTGATGCGTGTCGCCCATTTTTGTGCATCATTTGGCCATAAAACTGCATAATCCTTAGGCGCGTTTTTGTTATCTATTCCGGCATTAGCGGTTAAAATTCCATTTTTAAGTGTTAAAACGGCCTTTTCAACTCCGCCAAAAATTTTGTCCGCTTCGCATAAAATTAGCTCTGCAAATTCTGGTTGCAAAGAAAACTGTTTTGCAAGCTCTTTCGCCCTATCAGAAGGGTCAACATCGCTTAATTTTACTATACGTCCTTCTGCGCACGCTATGATTTTTGATGTTATGGCTAACACGTCATTGTTTTCCAGATTCAAGTTTTGCTCTCTTAGGGATTCAAGAATTACTTCAACCGTGTCATCACCAGTTTTTATAATCCTCGTCTTAACAGCGTAAAGCCTCATTGTCTTTCATCCTCCATGGATCACTGGAACAAAAACCACCTCATCCTTGTCTTCAAGCATCGTGTCTAAACCGTTTAAAACGCTGATTTCCTTTCCATTCACAAGTATCAGCGTGTTTGGCCTTGGATTTTCAAGTTCTGGATCGATTAGTACTCTTTTAAGTTTGGGTAATTCTTCAACTATTTCCTTTATGACTTCTCTTAACGGAATCATACCTTCAGACTTGATGGTAAGTTTGCCTTTGCCTGATACGTTACGAAAAGAACCGATAAACTTCACGGTTATAACCATTTTGTCATCTCCCTTCTGATGTTAGAGAGCCACTATCACGGAAACATCGTTAACATTCGTACCAGTAGGTCCCGTGAATATTAAGTCACCAAGTTTTGAGAAGAAGTGGTAGGAATCGTTTTCCGCTAGGTATTCTTCGGGAGTTAATCCCATTTTCGCTGCTCTGACCAATGTTTTTCCATCCGCTATCGCTCCGGCAGCATCTGTTGGGCCATCTACGCCATCTGTGCTTAGCGAAGCCACAACCACCCCATTCATACCCTTTAGGTTTCGCACAGTTGCCAAAGCTATTTCTTGGTTTCTTCCACCTAAGCCCTTTCCAGTAACGGTTACGGTTGTTTCTCCGCCTGCAATTATGCCGGCTGGTTTTGGAACAGGGTTTCCAGACACATATACTTCATGAACTATTGAAGCTAGCATGATTCCAACGTGTCTGGCTTCTCCTTCCAGCGTTGACGTTAGCAAAAGCGTGTTTAAACCTTCGGACTTGAGGTATTTCTGGGCTGTTAAGCTTGCAAGTCTGTTGTTTCCAACAACAACATTATAAACTTTCTTAAATGCTTCATCATTGGCTTTGGGAGTTTCTGGAATAAGACCCTTTTCACCATCTGACAGAACTTTTCGGATAGATGCTGGAGCCTTAGACCATAACCTATATTTTTTCAAAACCTTTATGGCGTCACTAAAGGTTGTTGAGTCTGGGACCGTTGGACCCGAAGCAATAAAATCCAAGGGGTCGCCAACAACGTCAGAAAGAATAAGATTCAAAATTGTGGCTGGATAAGCTTTTTTCGCAAGCCAGCCGCCCTTAAAATCTGAAATGTGTTTTCTAACGGTGTTAATCTCGTTTATTGTTGCACCACATTTGAGCAAAGCATTTGTAATTTTCTTCTTGTCGGCGATTGAAATTTTGCCGCGTGGCAAGGGCATGAGGCTTGAGCCGCCGCCTGAAATCAGGCATATAACTAGGTCATCTTCTTTTGCTTGTTCTGCTATTTTCAGCATGCGGCGAGTTCCTTCTACACCGGCTTCGTCTGGAATCGGGTGGCTTGCTTCATGAAGCTTTATAATATCTGTTTTGTTTTTGCTGCTGCGGGGAACGTTCACAAGCCCGTTTGTTATACTATTGCCTAGAACCTGCTCTAGGGCTTCAGCCATTGAACCGCTTGCCTTGCCCCCGCCTATAACGTAGATGTTCTTGAATTTTTTTAAATCAATCAAGTATCCATTCACGTGGAGAGTTGAATTTTTCAGCAAAAGCTTCGATTTTATTATCTGTTTTGGGTCGGCGGCGTTTAATGCGGATTCGAGGCTTCTTAAGGCTAGTGCCCTCGCTTTTCGGTTAAGTTTTGTCTCGCCATTTTTGATGAGTTCTTCCTTATTCTTTATTGTTGCCATCTAAGTAGCCCATTGTTAATTTTTTCTAAGTCAATGCGTAAGTGTAATAAGTCAATATTAATAAAGAATTCCGCAAAACATTGCTTGGTGAGATTCATGCCAAAACCAAAGGTTTACGTTACCCGTGAACTTCCCGAACGAGGTCTAAAAATAATTAAAAAATATTTTGACACTGAAGTCTGGACTGAATATGCTCCACCACCAAAAAAACTCATAATAGAAAAGGCCAAGAACGTTGACGCGCTTGCTCCACTCTTATCCGACAAAATAGACGCTGAAGTTTTTGACGCCGCGCCAAAGCTAAAGATTGTCGCGCAAATGGCTGTGGGATTCGACAACATAGATGTGCAAGAAGCTACGAAAAGAGGCATATACGTTACAAACACTCCGGAAGTTTTGACTGACACAACAGCAGATTTCGCGTGGGCACTTTTGATGGCTATTGCAAGACGCGTTGTTGAAGCAGACAAATACGTCCGCACTGGACAATGGAAGGTTGGCTGGCATCCAAGCATGATGCAGGGCAGAGATATCCACGGAGCAACTATAGGCATCGTAGGCGCTGGAAGAATTGGCTTTGGAGTTGCGAAAAGGGCTACAGGGTTCAACATGAAAATTCTTTTTTACGATGTTGTGCCCAGACCTGAAATGGAAAAAGACTTCGGTGCAAAACGCGTTGACTTGGACACGCTTTTCAAAGAGTCAGACTTTGTGAGCGTTCATGTTCCGTTGATGAAAGAAACTTATCATTTGGTAAACGCAGAGAAACTAAAACTGATGAAGAAAACCGCTTACTTAATCAACAATTCCCGTGGACCTGTTGTTGATGAGAAAGCCTTGTACGAAGCCTTAAAAGAGGGCAGAATAGCCGGCGCTGGACTTGACGTTTTCGAGCAAGAACCCATACCCGTAGATAATCCTTTGCTCAAGCTTGATAATGTGGTTGTTGCTCCGCACATATCAAGTGCAAGCTATGAAACTCGCTCTAAAATGGCTGAGATGGTTGCAGAAAACCTCGTCGCGTTCTTTGAAGGGAGAAAACCGCCAAACCTAGTTAATCCAGAAGTAGTGAAAGTGCGACC
>CAZNJT010000112.1:0-3549 GCA_964573475.1 uncultured Candidatus Bathyarchaeia archaeon
TAATGTTGCTTGCAAAATCCACAAAACGAGTGTATCCAGCCGAAACAAGCTTGCCATCCTTCTTTATGCCAAGAGCAAACGTCGTTTCCAACGATTTCCTAAGATTTTCTGCCTTAGCCTCACCCCACCATTCAGGATCACATCTCCTCATCAAATCTGCAACCGCTTCCGCATCCTCAACCCCAAGTCTCACAGGTTTCTCAGTGATCTGAATGCGCTCTTCTCCGCGATTCAGGCGCATCTGCACCATGTCCTGCTTAATGCGTGGCTTATACTTCTGACAGACGATGTCCTCGCAGTCTGGCGGCGCTTGCAACTCAACCTTCTCAAAATTGACATGCTTAAATAACTTCTGCACAGCTTCTCGGCTACCTCTTAACTGAACATTGTAATCAGCAAAAACCAGCAGCGAGCCTAAGACTTCCTTTCCTTCGATTGCCAAGAAAATCTTCGCCTGCTCTCTGCGTTGAGTCCAATCAAGTATGAAAAAATAGTAATCTATCGGGTCGCGGTTCACGTAATTCCAGAACATCTGTTCGTAGCCGTTGGCCACAGAAACAATTTCCACAGAGTAGTCTCCAAGCAGATAATATAAAATAGGTTGAAAAGATAAGATTTGAGAATTTAAGCTGCCTTGGCTGGTTGCGTCATTCCACACTTCTTAAGCAGCTTATTCCATCTCTCGTCTGTTGTTCGCTGTATTTCGTCTAGCATTTTCTCGAATTTCGGTGTGAACAAGTGTCTAAACCGTCCTTGCACCTGCAAATATTCCTTCAATGGCTTCTTCTTTTGCGGGGCTAAAGCCATAACTTTGCTTGGTGCTGAAAGTTGGTATTCACCGTTTATGGCTTCCCACAGTGGAAACACGCATGTATCCACCGCTAAACGTGAAAGCTCAATGGACTTGGCTGGGTCGCTTCTCCACCCTCTTGGACATGGCGCAAACACATGCAAAAACGCTGGACCGTTAACCTCTATTCCTCTCCTAACTTTTACGAGCAAATCTCGCCAGTAATAGGGCGACGCTGTAGCCACATAAGGCATGTCATGTGCTACCATGATCTCCGCTATCGGCTTCTTGTTTTCCAACTTTCCAGGAATGACTGTGCCAGCTGGCGAAGTAGTTGTAGATGCTCCAAAAGGCGTTCCACCACTTCTCTGAATGCCGGTATTCATGTAAGCCTCATTATCATAAAGCACAAACAGAAAGTCATGTCCCCTTTCCACTGCTCCAGAGAGCGCTTGTATACCTATGTCGTACGTGCCTCCGTCTCCGGCAAGGGCAACAATGTCTATTTGCTCCTGCTTTATCCTTCCCTTCTTTTTCATTATCTTCAAAGCGGCTTCGATTCCCGACGCATTTGCAGCGACGTTTTCAAAGGCGGTGTGTAGCCATGGTGTAGCCCAAGACGTGTATGGGTAAATTGATGAAACTACTTCCATGCATCCGGTTGCGTTAGTCACTATAGTTGGTCCCCTAACAGCTTTCATTATAAGTCTTAGAACTGTTGCTGGTGCGCAGCCTGCGCATGCTCTGTGTCCCGACATGAATAGGTCTGGTTTTTCAGCGATGTCTTTTGTGGTGAATTTCCATTCAGAAAACATTCCATTTTCCTCCTTTTACTCTCTCAATCCCACATAATTTATTGGAGTTTCAACATGTTTGGTTTGAAGTATCCCTTGCAGGTCTTCGTAGATTTTGCGCATTTGCTTTGGGCTTGTGTCTCTTCCGCCCAATCCATAAATGTAGTTTACCACGCAAGGATGTGTAGGCAAATCGTAAAGCACATGACGAACTTCTTGGAACACTGGCCCGCCGTTTCCTCCGAAGCTCATGCTTCTATCCATGATAGCTACTGCCTTCACTTTTCTAAGCGCCTCAACTATTCCTTCAACTGGTAAAGGTCTGAAAGTGCGAATTCTAAGCAGTCCAGCCTTAACACCTTCTTCCCTGAGTTCATCTACAACGGTTTTCACGGTTCCAGCCGTTGAGCCTAAACATGCGATGGCTATTTCAGCATCTTCAAGGCGGTATGAATCAAGAAGTCCATTTCCATAGGTTCTACCAGTTATTTGTGCATATTCCTCATTTACTTGCTGAATTATTTTGAGTGCGTTTTTCATGGCTTCTTCTTGTTGCCGTTTAAACTCGAAATAGTAGTTTGGAAAGGCTACGGGTCCCATGGTCATGGGCTTTTCCGGATCAAGTCTGAAAGGCGCATTTTTTCCTTCGTGTGTTGCCACTAGAGGCAGCTGGCGGGTTCCAACAAATTTTTTGACAATGTCATCTGGAAGCGCTTTCACATTTTCCAGTGAGTGGCTTAGAGTGAAACCGTCTAAGCCCACAATGACTGGTAAGAGAACTTCTGGGTTTTCAGCTATCTTAAAGGCTTGAATTATTGAATCGTAAACTTCCTGTGCGTTCTCAACGTAGATTTGTATCCAACCGGTGTCCCGTTCAACCATTGTGTCGGAATGGTCACCATGAATGTTTAGCGGTGCGGACAAGGCTCTGTTGGCAATTGCCATAACTACTGGTGCGCGGCATCCTGAAGTCACGAAAAGCATCTCATGCATCAAAGCCAGACCAGCAGAAGCTGAAGCCGTAAAGGTTCTTGCACCTGTGGCTGATGCTGCGAGACATGCGGTTAAGGCGCTGTGTTCTGATTCTGTGCAAACAAATTCCGTTTCAACTTCGCCGTTAGCAACATATTCGCTGAATTTTTCAACAATTATAGTTTGAGGAGTTATAGGATAGGCTGCTACAATGTCAACATCCGACTGCTTCGCGGCGAAGGCAGCTGCTTCGTCACCGTTTAAGGCTAAAACCTCTTGTTTAACAACATTTTTCATTTGGTCATACCCTCTATTCAAGTTTCATTTCAATCGCCTTCGTTGGGCATTCGTTGGCGCATATTCCACAGCCTTTGCAGAAGTTATAATCAAATTCTATGTCTCCCCTTTCAGACTTCCAATGTATTGCTCCATCTGGACAGAAAAGCACACATAACAAGCATCGTGTGCATTTCTCTAAATCTCTTACTGGCGTATATGTTTTCCAATCTCCAGTCAAAAACTCGGTACTAGGCTTCCAGCATACGCCTGCTGGCGCAATTTCCTTCCAACTTTTTTCTTTGGATGTCACTCGGATTTTACCTCCTCATAAGCTTCTTTTATTACAACAAAGTTTTTCTCCGCAATGTCCTGCCTAAAACGTTCTCTAACCACTTTTTCTACACTTTCCAAGCTGACTATTCCAGTTACGCGTGCCACGGCTCCTAGCATGGCTGTGTTTGTTATGGGGGTTCCCAAAATTTTTATAGCAATTTCTGTTGCTGGAACAGTCCAGACTTTGCCTTTATCTGTGTTGAGTGTTTTCCTGATTTCTGCTGGGTTATCCTTTGAGTTAATTAAAATTGTTCCTTTCTCATCTAACCCATCAGTAAATGGAACTGTTTTCAATAATGTTGGGTCTAAAACAGCTACAACATCAGGATTATAAACTGCGCAGTGTATTCGAATAGGCTCGGTGCTTATTCTTGTGAAGGC
>CAZNJT010000113.1:0-3506 GCA_964573475.1 uncultured Candidatus Bathyarchaeia archaeon
TATACAGGCGAGTTTAGAAATTTTGAGGTAAGGTACGGATACCGTTTCTAATTTCACTTGCTCCACTGCTTGAAGTTTTGGTTCAACGTATATGTGAGGGGGTAGTAGGCTCTGAGAGAGCTAGATTGAAAATTTTTCTTGTTGATTTAAGCTCTTTTTCTGGGCACTCTGAAGTGTGATGCCTTTCCAGCGCTTACGTAGTCTCCGCCTATTCCGCGCACTACAGAAGCTATTTTGGCAAAGTTTTCTGAACCTAAAAACTGACGCGGTTTTATCATTATGTAGTCTTCCTTTTCTTCAAAACTTAACAGATTCTCCAAATCTTCTGGAAACATCATTTTAATGTCTTCTACTGCCTGCATTCTTTCAGGAGCTTTGGGCAATACAGGTACAGGTGTTGGAGGGGTAGCCAATGGCTGAGGAAGCTGTGAAACTGCTATAGATTTTAGGGATATTGAAACTTGTCGGAGGTCTTCTGCAACTTGGTTTAAGACCATAAGAAGCTCATCAATCCTCTGTACAAGCTTTTCAAGGTCCTTTCTTTCTTCGCTCATAAACTTTCTTCCTTCCAAATCCTTAATACTCAACGCATTTATTAATTGTTTGCGACTCTTTCATTAATTTATGAACATTGCAAGAAACTGGACAAAAGGAGTCTACAATACTTGATCGAGATCGATGGGCGCCAAAAAAGTGGAAGCGGCACAATTCTCAGAGTGTCTATTGCCCTAGCCGCAATACTGGGACAGCCTTTGCACATTTACAACATTAGACAGAATAGACCGCAACCAGGTTTGAGACCTCAACACTTAGAAGCAGTGTTAACGGCTGCGAGGCTCTGTGATGCTGAACTAGAAGGAGCAGAACTTAACTCGCGTGAGCTCTGGTTCAAGCCCAAAAAGGTGAGAGGTGGGAAAGTTGAGGCTGAGATTGGCACTGCTGGAAGCATTCCAATGCTTTTGTTGACTGTTCTGCCTATCTGCGTCTTTGCGGAAAATACTGTGCATTTGCATGTTTCAAAAGGTGGAACAGATGTTCAGAATTCCCCCACCATCAATTACATAAGGCATGTGCTTTTGCCAACATTGAGGCGCATGGAAATAAGTGCAGCATTAACAGTTCACAAGTATGGTTATTATCCCAAAGGCATGGGAGAAGTAACAATAACCACGGAGCCATGCAAACGTCTAAAGCATTTGTGTCTAGAAAATTTCGGCAAAATACAGGCAATAAAAGGCGTTTCAGTCTGCACGTTCCTTGCTGACAGAAGGGTTGCTGAACGTCAAGCAAAAGCGGCAAATGATTACCTCAAAGAAAAGGGTTACACAGCAGACATTCAAATAATAAATGATAAATCAAACTCTTTGCAGAAAGGCAGCTCTCTTGTTTTATGGGTTGAAGCAAGCACAAGTGCAATTTTGGGAGCCGACGCAATTGGCGAGCTCAGAAAAACAAGCGAAACTGTTGGAAGAGAAGCTGCCGAAAAGCTCCATGCGGAAATTTCCACCAAGCCTACTGTTGATGTGCATTTGGCTGACATGCTAATTCCCTATGTAGCGTTGGCGGAAGGAAGGTCCGCTTATTTAACGCGGGCAATTTCAGAGCATTTAGAAACAAACATTTGGCTTGCTGAAAAAATGTTGAATGTGAAATTCAATGTTGAAAATGTAGCCGGGCTTTACAAGATTGAGAAAGTTGTTTGACTATGAAGGCGACGGGAGCTTTGATGAAAGCGAAGATTAGAGGAAACTACACCACAGCCTTAACAAAACTGCTCTTAGAAAATGGCTTCATAAGCAGGAAACTTTTCGAAATAGTTAAAGAAAAGGTGAAGGAAACAACAGGCGCGTTGAAAGAAAGCAAGCATTAGTGATTTGATGCCTAAAGAATCCCTATGTGTTAAAGTTTCGAAAATTCACGGCGAAAAAGCCATCATCTTAGCTAACAAACTGGAAATTGCTAAAAGAGAACTGGAAATCCAGAGAAACAAGAACTTCATCTACATTCCGCTTATTCGTCAACCATCAGCAAACGAATTGGAAACACTTAAAGAGCAAGTTCTAGATTGCGAAATTTTAACTTACACTTTTCCAGAAAGGAAAAAGCGAGTAAAAACATTTGTTGAATTGCTTGAGGATAAGCTTTCTCCGCATTTATCGGTTAGTCTGCCGCGGGCAATAGATCTCGTCGGTGATATAGCCATAATCGAGATTCCGCCAGAGCTTGACGCCTATAAACGTATAATTGGTGAAGCAATTCTGGAAACACATGAAAACGTGCGGACAGTGCTTGCCAAAGCAGGCGCCATCAGCGGAACTTATCGGCTGAGAGAATTCAGCGTAATTGCTGGAGAACCTAAAACCGAAACAATCCACAGAGAGCATGGCTGTCAGTATTATGTGGACCTTGCCAAAGCCTACTTTTCTCCACGGCTTTCATATGAGCACAACAGGGTTGCGTCTCTAATCGAAGAAGGTGAAACAGTTATAGACCTATTCGCTGGTGTGGGTCCTTTCGCCATACAAATTGCAAAAACTCATGAAAACGTTGAAGTTTACGCCATAGATGTGAACCCGAATGCTGTCGAGTTTCTAAAAAGAAACATTAGGCTTAACAGAGTTGAAGGCAAAGTTTATCCGATTTTGGGGGATGCGAAACAAGTTGTTAAAGAGAGGCTTTCTGGGGTTGCGGATCGCGTGATTATGAATTTGCCAGAAAAAGCCATAGAATTCGTGGAGGCCGCATGCACAACAATAAAGTCGACTGGTGGCATAGTGCATTTTTACAGCTTTGTTAGTGCCTCTGATTCATTAGAAAATGTGAAACTCCGTTTTATAGAAGCGGTTGAACAATGTGGAAGAAAAGTGGAAAAAATCTTTTTTTCTAGACTTGTTCGCGCAACAGCTCCTTATAAGTGGCAAGCGGTTATAGACGCAAAAATCCATTAAACCCTCACGGTTAGCGTAATTTTCACTTTTTGCTTTGGATTTCTCAGTTTTTCCGCGAGTTTCCTTGACAAATCACATGCGGCTTTATCCGCCTGAATTGCCAATGTTCGATTGCAGATGTAATTGCTTTTCCTTACAACCATGTCTGTGCGATGCGTCAAAATCAGTCGTGGGCTTCCAAAAGCATTCACCACTTCCGCGGTGTCTCCAGCCTCAATTAAAATCATTATTTTAGCTTTTTCCTTATGCAAATTCTCCTTAAATTCTGAACTGAAATCTGTCATAGTCTTGTTTGCTGAAACAGCAATAATGCAGTCACCTCTCCTTGACAATCGAGCTTCTTTGGTAATTTCAAAAGTTGTTTTGTGCGTAGCTTGGATATTTTCATGTCCATATCCGAGAATAATTTCCGTTACTTCCATAAATGTACAACTCTGACTATTCGAGAACTTCTATTGAATCAACTTTTCCGTCGCCGTCCAAATCAAACCCCTGTATGACCTTTGCAAACGTATCCTCGCCATTATAGCCCTTCAAAGTTTTCTTCCAAAAGTTTGT
>CAZNJT010000114.1:0-3486 GCA_964573475.1 uncultured Candidatus Bathyarchaeia archaeon
CGCCCAAATCATGCAGTTTCAGGTCTTCAACATCTATGCCTGTGCGGAAACTGTAGGTTTCTATGTTAAGCGATGCTTGCCGAATCGCGTTTGGTCCAAACCTCGCCCCAGTCCGGTATGTACTCGTAACGTCAAAGGGAACACCCCAAATTATGTAGTCTGCCTCTTTGAATGCTTTTTGGAAGCCGCTGAAAACGTTTGATTGAGATACAAAAAGTTCATGATAACCCATTTCTTACTCTTCCCATCTTTTAATGAGCTTTATTCTCTAGGTCAGCTCTAAACTTTTTCGCTTGAGGTTATCTTAACAAATTTCTAGTTTAAAACAGCGATGTTATTGCCTTTGGCAAATTTTACAGGTTTATCAGAAAAGGCACGATATAAGTGAGAAGATAAAAAAGAAGAAACTACTTTTGTTATATGTTTGCTATCGCTTCCACCATTTGCACGATTTGTTGTAAACCCTTGATTTTCTGCCCTTTATAGATTAGGGTTGGGGTCGTGTTGACACCTTCTATTTTCGCCTTAATGCGTGTAGTTGCACTTGTCAAACCAAGGTCAACCAACGTGTACCGTAATCCCACTTTTTCTAAAATTCCGATGGCTTTTCTGTCCTTTTCGCCCAGAACAAAGTCGGTCTTGGTGGCCCTGTAGCCCGCGCTGCACCAGTGGCCGAAATTAGGCATAGTGTACTCTGCTTGGCTAATTTTTTCTGATTTTACATATAGAACTGCGGGCTCTGCCACTTTCGACGCCCGAGATATATTAGTAAAAGTCAGAATTAAGTTTTTGCTTGTCTGATCTTATAGAAATACACGATGACGCCTAAAATGGCAGTTATGCTGCAAAATCCATAGACAGCACGATAAAAAAATCATAGAAGGATAATATGTTAATGAAAGGGTTGCCCTGCAATGGATAGAATGGCATCATCTCCTCATAAAGAAAAGAGTCCAAAAACACATGAAGATAAACACCCACAAAAGATGTAACAGAATCTTTTTGAAGGAAGGTTTCTGCGGAATATGAAAAGCCGCCATAATTCTGTCCAGTAAACCTCTAAATGGATAAACAATTAGAGTCACTGAAAAAGCGAAGATGGATGAGCCCAGATAAGAGTGGAAAAAGCCATGAAGCGGATATCCAGAAACGTGGAAATACATAACATAAAATGGCTCCAAATCTGGTATAACGCTTGCCACTAACAATGCCGGCAAATAAAAAGCTCCAGACAAAACTAGACCGAAAAGGAGAGCTGGACCTAAATGAAAGGGAGTGATAGGCATAATAATTTCTCCTTTAATGCCGTATACATGTTAAAATGGATTTTGCTTTTATATTTAAGTAAAGGTTTTGAAACATTAAATTTATTAACGTTGCTGCAAAATGCATTAAGAAGGCGACTAAAGATGTCACTTGGATCTAAACTGAAAATCGAAAGCAAAGGAATGTTCACAGCTTTTGTTTTTTACGCTGTTGTTGGAATAATATGCTTTATTGTTTTGGCTATGGATCTTCGCTTGGTTCACATCGGCATAATTGGAATTTTCAGCCTAATAAGCGCCTACGGCTTGTTCAAAAAGCGAGTTTGGACAATTTGGTTCATTGTCATGTTATTCTTTATTGCTACAACATTCTCGGTGTACAATCTGGGAAAAGACCTAATTCTCGACGTAAGCATGATTGCATATCTTATTTTAACATGGGTTTTCACAGCCTATACAGTGGCAAAGAGAAAGATGCTAGAAAGCTAAAGATAAACTGATGAATGTGCTCTCTACTTAATTATTGTATTCACCACAAAAATTCATTCTATATTTCGATGCTGCCTAACGTTTAAAAAGGTGCACTGCAACTTCCTCGTTTACATCAATGTATTGCTGGTTTTCAGCTATTTCAACAAATCCGTCAGCCTTTGCAAGAGTTGTTATAGCCCCTGAAAGCCCAGTCGGAACCGGTTCAGTGACCAGCCGATTTGACTTGTCACGCTTTAGCCTGACCATAATAAATGTCCGTCTACCCTTCGCCGAAAAAATCCTCATAGTCATAGAAGCCTTCACTCTCAAATTTTTCTCTGCTTTCATCCCAGCCATACGCTCAATTATTGGACGTGCGAGCAGATGGAAAACTAGCAACGCTGAAGCTGGATGGCCAGGAAGCGAAAAAACCAGTTTCTTATCTATTAACGCAACTGTTGTTGGCTTTCCGGGTTTAATAGCGATTCCACACACAATAACGCCGGGTTTTCCAAGCGAATCCAAAGCTTGTGGCATAACATCTTTCGGACCTATTGAAACTCCGCCAGAAGTTACAACCATGTCCGCAGACGTCAATGCCTGTTTTAACGTTTTCTGCAGTTCAGCCATATCATCAGGGAAAACACCTAAATAAACTGGTTTTCCACCGCTTTCAAGAACCGCTGCACTCAGACTGTAAGCGTTTATGTCATAGATTTTTCCGGGTGGAAGTCTTCTGCCGGGTTCGGTTATTTCTGCGCCTGTTGAAAGAACCGCTACATGTGGAATTCTATAAAATTTGGCTTTTGCCATGCCCAACGCAGCTAGAACGCCGATTTCGCGTGAACCCAATAACTGCCCCGCTTTTAGAACTTTTTCGCCTTTCTTGATGTCTGCTCCAGCTTTCATAATATTTTCATCTTTCGCTACAGCACCATAAACGTAAAGGTCATTGTCCTTTCGTTCTGTGTGTTCAACCATGACAACGGCATCTGCTCCTTCTGGTATTGGTGCTCCAGTAACAATTTCAACCGTCGTGCCACGTGTAACTGCTGTTTTTGTCGGTTCTCCGACGTTCACTGTTCCGCAAAGTTTCAGTCTTGCTGGCTTGTTTTCGTCCGCGCCGAAGGTGTCTACGGCTTTTATTGCGTATCCATCGACAGTTGAGCGGTTAAAAGGTGGAATATCTAATGTCGCTGTTATGTCTTCTGCGAGAACACGGTTGCAAGCTTCTAAAAGCATAATTTCCTCAACACCCGAAGCTTTGAGTTTAAAATGTTGGTGAATAACCTGCAGTGCTTCGTCAAATGTGAGAAGTTTTCTAAACATCTCCATCAACCACTTCAACATTATCAAACAAGTAAACCGAAACGGCTTCTCCTTCTTCTAGGCCTTCCCTATTTTCTGGGACGACAACATAACCATTAGCCTTTGTCATTGTCGAAATTATGCCCGAACCCCGAGCGCTTATTGGTTCTGCGAAAAATTCTCCATTACGTTGTAAAACACGGACGCGAACAAAAGTTTTTCTTCCAAGAACAGTGCTAACTCTTCTCGTTATTTTTGCTTTAACTGTGAGTCTACGCTCTTCTTTTTCCAATCCAAGCATCCTGCATATTAATGGTCTGGCGAAAACCTCAAACCCAATCATTGCCGCCACAGGATTACCCGAAAGAATAATCATCGGCTTTCCATCCACAATGGCAAGAGCTGAGGGCATAGCTGGACGCATAGCCACGCCATGAACAAT
>CAZNJT010000115.1:0-3470 GCA_964573475.1 uncultured Candidatus Bathyarchaeia archaeon
AGGACTTTTCTGCATTTAACTAGCCTTTACCAAAAACTATAGTGTCAAAGACATGACACATGGGTCTTGTGTTGAAAGGCTGGTTCCGCTATAAGGACGAAAACTGCACATGCCAAGAAGGCTACCAGAAAAGACAAGAAATGCACCAAGGAAACCAAGGAAATACGGAAGTCAAAGTAGGTTCCGCCCGAGCAGACCATTTTTGCCAGCAACACCTGTGAAGGAAAACCAAGAGCTGGAAGTTGTCATAGCTGATATCGGAAGCAGAGGCGACGGAATCGCTAGAATCCAAAGCTACATGATTTTTGTCCCCAGAAGCAAAATAGGCGAACGTGTTAACGTCAGAATTCTCTCAGTACACGAAAAATTTGCTGTCGCGGAAAGAATAGCTTAAACGGAGGACAAAATTGAAAATAAAAGATTTACGAAACGGAATGAAAAACGTTAGCGTAGAAGCCAAAGTCACGGAAAAATCAGAACCACGCGAAGTCATGTCCAGATTTAAGGACGAAACATACAAGGTCATGACAGCACTTATTGCTGACGAGACAGGCACAATAAAACTGACGTTGTGGAACGAGCAAATAAATCAAGTGAATGTCGACGACACAGTCAAAGTGGAAAGCGGTTACGTGACAAGCTTCAGAGGAGAAATCCAGCTAAACGTGGGGAAATACGGAAAACTGACAGTCGAGTAAAACGCGAGATTCTGATGAAAAGAAGTTTATTAACGAGATGAGAGGTGAGACGAATGGAAGAAAGAAGAAGAAACTTCGGCCCAAGAAGAGGATTCAGAGGAAGAGGGGAAGACAGATTCCCTCCAAAACCCGTTGAAATTGGAAAAGAATACGAAGTTGACGTTCAAGAAACAAGCCGCAGAGGAGAAGGTATAGCCCGAATACAAGGCTTAGTGACCTTTATCCCGAACACGAAGCCAGGCGACCATGTCAAAATAAAAATAATAAGGATAAGCAGAAGGTTTGCAGAAGCCGAAGTTGTTGAAAAGGGAGAAGCTGAGGAAAAAGAAGAAGAGAAAGAGGAATAATCAGATAAGCTAAACTGAAAGAAATGCCCCAATTTCTGAATCTGTAAACATCATACTGCATAAAAGAGTTGTTGACATAAGTCAATTTCTAACATTTTCACAGATATGCCTATTTCTTTTTGAAAAAGAGCCAGTTCTTCTGATCCCTAAATCGCAAAAGCACATAAATGCCTTTTAGCTTTTTGCCATTGATTTCTACGATAAGTTTGTCTTCTTTTCGTTCTATCAACTTGTAGGTGCCCCTATCCCAGATTTCCACAGTGCCAGCGCCATACTCGCCTTCCGGAATTGTACCTTCAAAATTTGCGTATTCAACTGGGTGATCTTCCACTTGTACAGCTAGCCTTCGAACACCTAGTGCTGATGGCGGCTCTTTAGGAATTGCCCAGCTTTTTAATACACCGTCCATCTCCAAGCGCAAGTCGTAATGCAGATGGGTAGCAGCGTGTTTCTGAATTACGTAGATGTTTCCTTCACTCATCGTTACATCACCTTTTGGTTCAGTTGTTTCTTCGAAGTTTCTCTTCCTCCAATATTTTTTTAGGCTCAATTTTCAGATTCTGTCCTAGACTCCTATTAGTAAACCTTTAATTTAGATTTCTATAAAAACGTTCTAAAGAAAGGTGGTTGGTTTGAGTAAAACCGTGATGGAGTTATGTTTCGACATTAGAGAACAAACAGCCATTGTAACAGGCGCTTCTAGCGGACTGGGTGTGACATTTGCTGAAACATTAGCCGAGCGAGGAGTAAACATGGTAATTGCTGCAAGAAGATATGAAAAACTCATCAAAGTAGCCGAAGACATATCCAGTAAATATGGCGTTAAAGTGGTTCCTGTTCAAGTAGATGTAAGCCAAGAGGAACAAGTAATCAACATGATGAAGACAGCCATAGAAAAATTCGGGTCCATAGAAATTCTAGTTAACAACGCCGGAGCTGCAAGCTTAAGTCCATCCGTTAATATGAGCCTTGAAGAATGGAAAAAAGTGATAGACGTCAACTTAACAGGTGTCTTTTTGTGTGCAAGAACTGCTGCTCGCGAAATGATTAAGAAAAAATATGGCAAAATAGTGAATATCGCTTCCATTTACGGAGCTGTAGGCGACATATTTCCCACAGCGCCTTATTACGCTTCTAAAGGGGCGGTCATAAACCTAACAAGAGCCTTAGCCATTGAATGGGCCGTTTACAAAATCAACGTGAATGCCATTGCGCCGGGATTTTTCCCAAGTGAAATGACGGAATCAGTTTTTAGAGACGAAAAGGCATTGAAGTACATTCTTTCCAGAACGCCCTTAGCAAGAACAGGAGAATCATTAGATTTAAAGGCTACACTAACATACTTGGCTTCCCCAGCATCCAATTATGTCACTGGACAAACAATCTTCGTTGACGGCGGATGGACGGCACTGTAATTTTTGCAACATCATCAACAATTTTTTTATGATGTCTTTAACTCTTCGAAAAATTCATTGATGTCAGCCGCAGATGCACCAGTTTCGTCGCTAATTCTTTGATTTGCAGGTGGGTTGCTAAGGTAAAAGGGTATTCTTTTAGAGATACGTTCTTGGAAGGTTGATGTAAGCTCGTTTTTGTAGAATACGCCTACGGGAATCCTATCGCCCCATTCCTGAGCCTTTTCAATGGCAACTAGCTTTTTTGAAAGATCTTCAGCTGAATCACGCACAAGAGGGTCGTAGCCAATTTCATCTAATTTATAAAGCCTAGACTGTGGTTTTCCCGTGTGCGGATCTATCCTGTCCTCGCCAGCGTACCATTCTTTGGTGTTTATGTCATTGTAGGTTGGGCATGGCTGCAATATGTCCACGAAGGCTAAGCCTTTGTGCTTAATTGCCTGCTTTATTATTTCTTTCAGATGCTTCGTATCGTAAGCGTAGGCTCTTGCAACAAATGTATAGCCAGCTATAAGAGCTAGTGCAATTGGGTTAACTGCCTCATTGATGTTTGGTTTTGGAAGAGATTTTGTTTTCAAACCCAGTTTTAACGTGGGTGAGGCTTGTCCCTTTGTCAGTCCATAAACAGCGTTGTCGTGAATCAAGTAAGTCATATCTACATTTCTTCTTCCAGCGTTTACAAAATGTCCAGCGCCTATACCTAAGCCGTCTCCGTCCCCTCCCATGGCTATTACTTCCAATTCTGGGTTAGCTACTTTGATTCCTTGGGCGAAGGGTAAGGTTCTGCCGTGAAGAGTGTGTACTCCATAGGTTTTAACAAAATGTGGCGGTTTACCCGAACAGCCTATCCCAGAAACCAACACAACGCGGTGGGGCTCAAGTCCAAGTTCTGCCAGCGCCATCTGTAACGCTACCAATATGCCAAAGTTTCCACATCCAGGGCACCAGTCTACGAAAACGTCTGTTTTGAAATCTGACATTTTAAGAGCCATATGTTAACACCTGCCTTT
>CAZNJT010000116.1:0-3364 GCA_964573475.1 uncultured Candidatus Bathyarchaeia archaeon
CTGTGTCGGGGTTCACGAGTTCCGCATGTCCTTCTTCATTCGTGTAGTAGAAGGCGATAGGAAGTTCCGCTTCACCGAAAAATCTCTTCCAGAGAACAATAAAATCCTCTTTAAACTTGATGTCCATAAACAACTCCTCTTGGTTGCTTCAATAAAACTCAGGACTAAAATAGCTTTCTGGTCGGGAGCTTTTCCTGTTCTACCTTAAGAATGCGCGCGCATAGATTTAGACTTAGACTGTTCATTGTTCCGCTAGGGCGTATGCGCTGCAATTGAGCATATTCTAAAGCTAGTAAGTAACTAATTTAAATAGAAAAAGCTGTGAAGGAGAGTTGGGGAATCTACTTATGGTTTTAGATTTTGTTTTAGAGACATTAGCAACAATTACTGGAGTCGTTAGTTCTTTCGCAATGCTCCCTCAAATATATAGAATATTTAAAAGAAAAAGTGCTAAGGATATTTCAATCTGGACCTATTTGTATATGCTTTTGGCAGGCGTAATCTGGATTCTATATGGTCTCAATATACAGAGCTTTCCCATTTGGGTCAGCAATCTGATAGGTAGTTTCGCAATGATAGGTGTTATTGTTGGTTGGTTCTTGTATGGTAGGTAATCAGTTTGGGTTTTGGGTTTTGGGGATAGAATTTCTATCTTTCAGATAAGCGTTATTCTAGTGTCGTCTGTGTATGCTTCCATACTTTGGGTTTGGGGTAAAGTTTTATCCAACAACAACAACCAATTTTAGACCCTAAAAAGCATATGTCTGCATGGCTGTTTACGCTTCCGTGCGGGCGCCGCTTCCAGGTAAAGGCGCTGTTATGCTTCCACATTAAGGAATCCTGATGACTTTTGAGCAGAGGTTTCACATTCGCAGGAAAAAGAAAAAGAAGCTGAAACAGGGATAGGATCAGTTGAGGTTATTTTTCCTTCTTCGGCGTGGGTATACGAGACAGACCGAGTTGCCGCATCAAGCCCAAAGCATTATATTCACCATGGTCTTCCACGATCTTGCCGCCAGCAAAGCGGTCGATGACGATCAACGAAAACGTCACCTTCTTATTGGTAGGAGGGATGCCCATAAATTCACCTTTGTGTGTGCCAGTCCACGTCGTGCGCGCTGCTACCTTGTCTCCTTCGGCGACCATGTCATCAATGGTTACATGCATGTCGGGAAACGCGTCGTACATCTCGCTCTCCATTTGTTTGAAGTCCTTGAGGTCGCCGCGCATATCGATCGATCGATCGATTGCTGCCATGGCGGCTGCCTTCCCCTTGTTAAACTCCTCAAACAAACGACGCATAAGCCCCTTATTTTCTTCTGCTGACATGACAAATCACCCATTAATTGTATCAACTGTTCTACTATATATGATTTCAAAGCACACGCGCCATTAAAAGATGAGAAAAATGGAAGAGGAAATTTTTGTTGCTAATTCAAAGGGCGATGTGAAAGCCTTGGGCATGAAAATAAACTGTGCAGCAACAGACCTTCACATCTACGTCAACGGTGTGGACATTGCAAAAAGTGTGGTTCTCGAAGAGGTTCGCATTGTAGTGGAGAGGGTGCCTGAGAGTAAAGGCGTTGTCTTAGCGCCTGGAAAGTAGTGAAATAATATGCCGTGGAAAAGCACTTTAGGAAAAGATGGTTTCGAGGCTCAACGGCAAGTTCCGCCAGAGATTAGCAAAAAGCAGATTGAAGAGGAAATCCCTCTCAGCTGGAAAGCTGACAATATGCTCTGGGGCTATGTGCAACGGTATATGCTTAAGGGCTCTAGCGCCGGCTTTGTTACTCCGCCTTATACGGCGTATTGGGAGCGTATATGGGGAGCCGTCCCCATTGAGGATCTGCCCAAATATAAAGACCTTTACACCTTCACGCCATATATCAAAGCATGCATTGACGTTACAATTAATCTTGCGATCAGCAACGGTTTCGAGTTGGAAGGCGAAGATGAAGCTGTTAAAGAGTGGTTGACTGATTGGCTTGATGAGCATAACATTTTGCAGACTCTGCGTATCATTGGAACGGATATGCTTGTTTTCGTCATTGCAAAATAAGCTGTTGTTGCTATGAGGATTATTGTTGTTGTTGTTGGGGTAAAGTTTTATCCAACCAATGACGGACCGCAGGTTGGAGGAACAAGTGTTAAGAGAAGAAAAACACTAACCTTCAAGCAGAGGGTCTGAAAATGAAAGCGGCTGTGCGCACAAAATCCGGGTCTCCGGATGTTCTTCAGCTGAAAGAGGTAGAGAAACCTACTCCCAAGGACAATGGAGTACTGGTTAAAGTTCATGCGTCATCCATAAACAAAGCTGACTTGTATCTCCTAAGACACCCTTTTGTGGTCAGCCTAGTTGGAGGAAGGCTTCTTAAACCAAAACGCGAGATACTCGGAACTGACATAGCGGGGTGGGTTGAAGCGGTTGGCAGAGACGTGAGGCAGTTTCAGCCAGGTGATGAAGTGTTCGGAGGCGCGTCTGGGGGTTTTGCCGAGTATGTATGTGCTCGTGAAGATGCGTTGGTGTTGAAACCGGCCAACGTGACATTCGAGGAAGCAGCAGCCGTGACTGTGGCTGCAATCACTGCCCTTCAGGGTCTTCGCAAAGGGCATGTTCAGTCCGGGCAAAAGGTCTTGATTAATGGTGCGTCTGGTGGTGTGGGTACGTTTGCGGTGGAGATCGCCAAATCGTTCGGGGCCGAAGTCACTGCCGTGTGCAGCACTGGCAAATTGGATATGGTGCGCTCGATCGGTGCAGACCACGTCATTGATTACACTCAAGAAGATTTCACCAAAAGTGGACAGCGTTATGACCTGATTATTGCAGCTAACGGATACCATCCGATTTTACATTATAGGCGCGCATTAAGCCCGAAGGGAATCTGTGTCACGACCGGAGGTTCCATGGCTCAAATATTCCAGGCTATTTTGTTGGGTCCATTGATTTCACTTATCGGAAGTAAGAAAATGGGTTCCATGGGGATTGCGAAACTGAACCAGAAGGATCTGGTTTTTCTTAAAGAGCTTCTTGAAGCCGGCAAACTAGTGCCTGTCATAGATAGATGTTACCCGTTAAGTGAGGTTGCTGAAGCTTTTCGGTATTTTGAAGAAGGACACGTCAAGGGAAAAGTGGTAATAACATTAGAACATGGTCCGTGAGAAGCTGATAGAGTCGCGGCTCTGTTAGCCTTAATTTGGGTTTGGGTTTGGGATAAAGACTTTACCCCAACTGACCAAGAGGCATTGCCGTACCCTCGCTGTTTTGGAAAACCTGATAAGTGGAAATGTGGCAAATTGACGGTATGGCAAATGCTTCTGAACTTCTGTTCTCAGGTGTGATTCTTGGATTAGTCCAAGGCTTAAC
>CAZNJT010000117.1:0-3113 GCA_964573475.1 uncultured Candidatus Bathyarchaeia archaeon
GGGTCTGGAAAGGCAATTAGTGCTAAACCAAGTTTTATCAGAATTGAATTGTTTCCTTTTCGCCACAACTGCTTTGTTGCCTTTACTTCTTTAATCGTCTCCGTCATGGTCTGCATTACATCCATGTAGCTTTCGTTTAGTTCCTTTAAGGCGTCAGCCAAAGTTTTTATTTCCTCATTTTTCATTTGAGCCACACTTAACGTTCTTTAGTATAGGAATACTAGAGCAGAAAAACTTTAATCCTCTAAGATGTTCTAGTTCTTGTTTCCTTTTTTATGTAACCTCTTTCAGTTTTTAAAAGATGATTTGGAATTTCACAATTCTGGCTCTAGTGATTTTATTGTTTAGTGGAAATGTTGCTGGTCATAAAAGCTGAAATCTTACTTAAAATTTTTATTTGTTAACCTATATAGCCTATCAGCTATACCATGCCGAGCAAATACATAAATTGCGAAACAGCAAATCAATTAAAAGTTTAGAAGGAGTAGTGGCGAAGTTGGAAACATTTGACCCAAAAATTTTTGTCGAAGCCGAAGTTGAGGAAATAAGGAAAAACATTGGTAACGAAAAAACGTTGGTGGCTGTTTCCGGAGGTGTTGACAGCTCAACATGCGCTGTATTGACGCACAAGGCGATAGGTGAAAACCTTGTTTGTGTAATACTAGATGACGCTTTCATGCGTGAGGGTGAACCTGAACACGTAGCCGAAACCCTCTCCAAACCGCCTTTCAACGTTCCAATGAAAATAGTCAACGTTCGTGAACGTTTCTTACAAGCCATGAAGGGCTTAAGAAACGCTGAAGAAAAACGTAAAATGTTCCGTGAAACTTTCTATCGCGTTTTAAGCGAAACAGCTAGAAAAGAAGGCTGCAAAATCCTTGTGCAGGGCACAATTCGCGCAGACATTTTGGAAACTGTAGGTGGCGTAAAAACACAACACAATGTTCTGGCGCAGATGGGTATAAATCCTATGGAACGCTACGGCTTCAAAGTCGTTGAACCCCTTGTGGCGCTATTCAAGGAACAAGTTAGAATGGTAGCGAGATACCTTGAATTGTCAAGCGAATTTTCTGAACGGCAACCGTTTCCAGGACCAGGCTTGTCGGTTCGTGTGGTTGGAGAAATTCGCCCAGATAAGCTAGAAACAGTAAAGAAGGCAACTGCCATCGTGGAACGCGAGCTTACTCAACATAAGCCCAGCCAATACTTCGCTACAATTATCGACAATGAAGAAGCTGATCAGCAATCTGGAATCTCCCACATCCAAGAAACTGTGGCACGGCTTTTTAATGTCCCCTCAAGAAACGTTCATGCAAAAATTTTCACGGACAAGGCTACAGGAGTGGAGGCTGGAAAAAGACGCTACGGCGAAATAGTGGGCTTAAAAGTTCAAACTGTGAACGGAAAAGTTCATCAAACAGCCATTCAGGATTTGGTCTCGCTTCAAGCAAAAATAATTACTGAAAGACCAGCATTCACAAGGGTTTTCTATGCTATTAAGGATTTGGCACAGAGAAAACCCTATGTTATAGGCGTGCGATCTGTGCAAACAAAAGATTTTTTGACGGCAAAAGTTTCGGAAATACCTTGGATAACGCTAAGTAAGGTTGCAGAAGAGATAATCAAAGAATGTCCTGACGTGTCAACAGTTTATTATGATGTTACTCCAAAACCGCCAGCAACCATCGAAATGGAATAGCCTTAACAAGGAAATTTGTACATTGTTGACATGACGTTGGCACATAGAAAAAATCGCCAAAGAAAAAGAAATAAAAAGCTTAGTAACTGGCACTTCAATAAACAAGGATGAAAAACCATGGAAGGCTTACGGGCTCTGGGTCCGCATGGGTTTCATAGATACAGGGGAAAGAATTCAAGGGTCACATGGACTGAAGTATGTTAAATTTGTTAAGCAGCTTTAAACTTGATATAACGAACGCTGAACAACAACTCTAAATTGTGTTGGTTTTTCCTCCGAAAGCGTAAATAGCAAAGATACACTATTTCTTTGTGGATTAACTATGTTCCGTGTTAGAGTAAATAAAATCGAGTCTATTCGGGATTTAGATGGTGATCTTGGAAAACGCATAGAGTTGATCGAGGATCGGCAGATTCCACGTTTTGTGGTTAGACCGCAGACAGAGGAAGCGAAGGTTGTGCAAGACGTAATGCAAGCGTTGCAGCAGCAGTTGCCTATGTTTCCAGCAAGGGCAGAATTGGCTGTTCCAAAAATAATCTTGTTCTTAACGGAACAGGAGTATGAAAGCTTAGGCATAGACTTTGATGTAAACCAAATCTATGAGATAACGCTGGAAAATCAAACGATACAGTTCATGAAAACTGCATAATCCCGTTTCTTATTTGCCTTAATGCTGAATGTTTCGGATGGAAAGACAACACAAAAATCATGTTCCTTAGAGCTGTATAAATTTCATTCATGTTGGATTCTTCGCCTTTGTTACAGTAGATTGGGATTGGTTCTTCATCGCCGTTTTTATAATAAACATATATTTGCGTGATTTTCTCCCCAAAGGTGATGACTTCAAAATTCAACTTTAACAATTTAGCCATTTTCTCGGTTGCCATACTAACGGATTTAAGCCGCTTTTCATGGGATGTGAAACTTGAAGCACGAATCAATAACTTTCCATTAGAGTTTTCCAACGTACCAATCCACAAAAACCAGCACTGCGCAGGCACTTTTAAAACAAGCGTTGAAGCGACACACCCAAACAGCGGAGAGAGATGAGTGAAAGTGAAACTTGATAAACCTCAAACCCATAGAAAATTTTAGAAACATGCAGCGCATACGGTGAATGCTATGATGGTTAGAGCCCATGTAATCATAAGTGGCATGGTGCAAGGTGTTTTCTTTAGATCGGAAGCAAGGGATGAGACTAAAAAACTGCATGTAAAAGGCTGGGTTCGCAATCTACCAGATGGCAGGGTTGAAGCCGTTTTTGAAGGCGAAGAGGAAAACGTAAAAAAACTTATAGAGTTCTGCAGGCGGGGACCGCCGGGAGCAAGAGTTACAGACGTAGACATAATATGGGAGAATTATACAGGCGAGTTTAGAAATTTTGAGGTAAGGTACGGATACCGTTTCTAATTTC
>CAZNJT010000118.1:0-3088 GCA_964573475.1 uncultured Candidatus Bathyarchaeia archaeon
GGTCTAGGTGCGTTAAGTTCGTAAACGCTGGCTGGTCCTCCTGAAAAAATAAGTCCCTTCACGTTGAATTTTTCGTTTAGAAGCTTGATTTCGTTTGGTTTAATGTCGTGGGCGACTATTTCAGAATAGATCCCGTGTTCTCTTATTCTTCTTCCTATTAAGTGGCAGTACTGTCCGCCGAAGTCAAGGACAAGTATGGTGTCATATTTCATTGTTGCATCTTCTCGCATTACAGAATAATGCTTAGTACTTAAGCATGGATATTCAACTTTGCGGCTGCTAGGCGTAAAGATACTTTTGCAGTTCCCAAGGCGTTACTTCATTTTTGTTATTTTGTACATGTGGGTCATATTCTCTCCATTCTTGCATTTTAAGCTCCAAGTACTTTTCAGCGTTTTCTTTACCCAAGGCTCTTATGCAGATTTCGTCACTTTCCCATTCCTTTAAAGCTTCTTTCAGTGATGTTGGCAAAACCTTAATGCCGAGCTCTTTGCGTTTGGCTTCGCTGAGATGATAAACGTTCACGTCCACGGGGTCTCCGGGGTCAATCTTCTTTCTGATACCATCCAATCCAGCCTCAAATATCGCTGTATATGCAATGTAGGGGTTACAAAGCGGGTCTGGGCATCTAAACTCTATTCTTGCTTCCTGTTCCTTCCCAGGGAAATACTCTGGCACTCTTACTAGGGCTGAGCGGTTTCTCTTGCTCCATGTAACGTATACTGGGGCTTCATAGCCTGGCACAAGTCTTTTGTAACTGTTGACTGTAGGCGCCACGATAGCGCAAAGGGCTTCAGCATGTTCCAGAAGGCCGCCTATGAAATACCGGCATTTCTGCGAAATATGAGCATAGCCTTTAGGATCGTAGAACACGTTTTCTTCTGTTTTCGGGTTGAAAAGTCCTATGTGAACGTGCATACCGCTGCCTGGCTTGCCAAACCACGGTTTGGGCATGAATGTTGCTATCCAACCGTATTTTCTGTCTGCTACGGCTTTGGCTCCAAATTTGTATCGGATAATGTTGTCAGATGTGGTTAGTGGGTTTGAATATTTGAAGGTGATTTCGTTTTGGGCTGAGCCTACTTCATGATGTTGTCGCTCTACTGTCATTCCCATAGTGGACAAAGCATTGGACAAGTCCATTCGATACGATTCTGTATTGTCTCGGCTAGGTGATATGTCAAAGTATCTTTGTTTGTCTATGAGATGATTTTCAACTGGATAAACTTCACCTTCTTCACTTTTCTGTACAAGATAAAATTCTAATTCTGCAGCGGCTGTTGGTTCATACCCTTCTCTCAATGTTTTTTCTATGGATTTTTGACAGATGTACCTCGTGTCGCTTTCAAATTGTTTGCCGCCTGGTCGATATATGTTACAGATGAAGCTTACAACGCCTTTGTCATAGAAATAGTAGGGGCAAACCGTAAATGTGGATGGGTCAGGCTTCATAATCATGTCGCTCTCTTCTATGTCAACTCCGCCTATTATTGAAGAACCGTCAAAGCCTACGCCTTCAGTTAAAGCGTTTTCGACTTCTTCCACTGGGATTGTTCTGCCTTTAAGGAATCCAAGTATGTCTGTGAAGTGTAGAAGGACGTAGTCAGCATTCTTCATAAGTTTCAAGGATGCGAAATTTTTGATTGCCTGCTGACTTCTGTGCACCATGTTTTTCCCTGTAAGCAAGTTTACACTGGAAAGAATTATTTCTATAAATATAAAAGCTTTATTGAGGCGAATAGGAGCAAATGTTAAATAAAAGATACATTTATTGAATATATGTACAGTATAGGCGGCGAGTGACGCATTTGGATGAAACAGACGTCAAAATCTTGAAGGCATTAACTCTTGACGCTAGGCTTTCTTCGCGGCAGATAGCTAAGCAATGCGGCGTTTCCATAGGCACCGTCTTATCGCGGATAAAGAGGATGGAGAACGAGGGGATAATACGGGGGTATTCGGCTCTACTGGATCATGAAAGACTTGGATACGAATTGACAGTTGTTAGTGAAATAACTGTTTCTAAGGGTCGGCTCTTAGAAGTGGAAAACGAGATTGCACGTCTTCCAAACGTCTGCTGTGTATATGATGTAACAGGCTTAATAGACGCAATCATAGTCGCAAAATTTAAGAACCGAGAAGAACTAGGCAAATTCACTAAACGACTTCTAACCATACCATATGTGGAAAGAACAAACACCCACGTTGTCTTAACATCCATAAAAGAAGACTTCCGCCTAACCTAAGCGCTCACCATAAGTTCAATCTATATATAACTGACTTTTAAAGTCCGTTTACGAAACCGTTTATATAACGGTTAAACGTATTTTTTTATGTCCACATAAACCGTGTCTCCCCGTGGCGTGGACGGATAAACGGGATAAGGTTGACGTTATCCCGTAAACCAAATCGGCGTAAAAGAGATGAAAAACATGTTTGGGAATTTTTATTGTCCCAATGTGGAATGCGATCAACGTTTTCTAAAGGAGGGCGAGAAATGCCCGAAATGTGGAACTTTAGCTCAAAAATTTGGAATAAACGAAGGTGCAAATTTGATGCAGCAAAAAAAGCTTCATGGGAAGGTAAAGGAAGGTGCTAAAGAAATCTTGTTTTCTGATGAAATGACGGATGAGAATATTCGAAAAAAGATTTGCGAAGACATGATGAACTTGGCGATGCATGAAGCGGGAACAGGATGGATGAGATTAGGCACGTTACTCTCAGGAAACTCGACAGACCAAATGTTAGGAGCTGGCTTCAAAGCCCTAATAGACCAGAATAAGATAATCATAAGACAAAATGAGTTGATTCTACGCGCTCTCACAAAAATAGCTAAGGCGGAACCCCAACGAGGTTAATCAAGGCACAATTTTGATTTTTCCTTGTTTCATATTAAAAAATTCTCCATTTTTCTTTCGTAAATCGACTTTTAAAGTCACTTATCTATATATACGGGAGGGGGCTAGCCTTTTCACACAATGTTCTCTTTTTGCTTCATTATCTAAAGCAAGATTTAATTTCAACCATAAATTAGAAAGTAAAAGGATACGCTCTAAGCGGGGGTTGCCAAGCATGGCCAAAGGCGTAG
>CAZNJT010000119.1:0-3006 GCA_964573475.1 uncultured Candidatus Bathyarchaeia archaeon
AAGCCGGAGAAGCAGGCGGAGTTGGCGGCGTATAAGAAGAAGTGGAGGAAGTTCTTTGGGTATAAGGATGGGCGTTTGTTGTCGTTTAAGGAAGTGAAGTCGCATAGGATGTTTTCTCAGCTGGTTGGTGGCAATGCTGATGGGTATGTGGAGATGTTCGAGTTTGAGAGCTTGGCTGGGATTGAAAGGTTTTTGAGTAAGTTGGTGAAGTCGGGTTATATGACGAAGCTTTATCCGGAGTTCATAAGTCTTATTGTGCCTGGTTCACGCTCGACGAGTGTATGGGCTTCGTACACATACACGTAGACTAGCATGAAAAGCTTAACGGTTGACGCTCAACTTTTTTTTATTTCTAAGAGTTGGTGTAGTCGTTGTGGTGTGTTGTTTATTGTGGAAGGATTTGGTTAAGCGGGACAAAATTCCCTGAAGTCTTTTCTTTGTTGCATTAGGCGTCTTTGTCAGGCTGGCGTTATCTTCAGAAAACCTAATCCAACGAGTTCCTTCAGCAAATCCATTGCTTTGGCTTCAATTTTATCTTTCTCAAAGGGAATATATCCTAAATCGCTGAAGTCACTTGCGAAAGTAACTCCATCTTCTTTGAAAATCACTATTTTGTTCTCGTACAGAACAGAAGCTGCGCCCAATTCATAGACTACATTATCGCTTGGGCGATATGTTTTGTTGCCTTCTGCATCCGTATATTCTTCGTCAGCAGTAAAGATGAATATTGCTGACGTGCAATTTTTCATTAAATCTGCAACTTTCTTTGATATTGGGCGTCCTTTATGTGGTTCGTCAACGGCTACTGTGAAAGGCACTTTGAACTCAGTCAGAATCTTTTTCAGCTGTTCGAGCGGAGTTTTATTCTTTCCATGACCTATGAATATTTGGTTTACCACTGGCATGGCTGGCTGAGGCGGCATAGCTTCTAGTGAAGGCACTTCAGGCTCACCAATTGCCTCTGTGGGAGCTTCAACAGGTATTTCAACTGGTGTTTCCGCAAAAACCACAAAAGGTGTTCCTTTAACATCGCGAATAATGCCTGTAAACTTGCCGTTTTCCATCAACATTCTTGCACATTCATCAGCGAGCTCGCGTGGAACATGAAATTCAACTTCCAGCATGTTTTTGAAATATTTGTCATCTGCCGAAGGGAATTTTGAATCTCGGTAGTGTTCATAAACCGATTTGAAAAGTTCAATGTTTTGCACTGCTTTTTGAAAGTCAGCAACTCTTTTGGCAGGGTCAAGCGGCTTGGTTATAGAGCTTCCTAATGGCGTGAGTGAAATGTATTGGGCATTCCATGTGCCTTGCGTGAGTCCGTATTTATAAGATGCACTTGTGATGTCTCTAAAGATAGTGCTTGTAGGCGATTTGTTAATTGCTTCAGCAACAAAGATTGGCTTCCAAGGTTTTCCAGCGTTCTTGTTTTGTATTGCTTCAGCAACCGCAAGTGCCTCTTGGAGCGTATGACTTGGGAAAGGTTTGCGTGGTGCATATTTCTTTTTCGATTCTTCAGTCATAATAATCAGTGGTTTAGTGTAATCTGTTTCAAAAAAACCTTTCTGTTTGGATGCCAAGAATCAAAATCAAATGATTCTAAGCAGAAATGAAGCATATTGAGTACTTACAAGAAAGAGATTTAACCAAGTTTGATGAGTTAATTTTGAAGCAGAATGTCAATCGACCTCAATAAACTAATAGCTAGAAAAAAATACTTGGTTCCTGTCAAATCTTCAGATCTTTGGCAGGCTACACTTAAACAACTAAACGTCGCTGACTTGTGGGTAGTTCGACGTTGGTATCCGAGAAGTGCAACCTTTAGTATGGGTTACAAAGAGACTTATGCTCGTTATACACTGGCGCAAGAAGGAAAGCCGAGAACAGATGAAAATATCGCTACCAAAAAAACAGAATATGAAACAGCCCCAGTTAGGTGCACGACAATGGTGCAAGAAACAATAACCAATAACACGCCAGTAGAGCTTCATTACGTTATCTCGGAAGAAAGAGCGGACTCTTGCATAGTTAGTGCGATTTGCAGACCTATGCTTTACTACAAAATAGTCAGGCAAGTCCCCCATGAGATATCAGATTTGCAGGATATCAAGTTACGAGGTGAAGAGTTCCTAGACGAGATTTTCGTAGGAGGATTTGGAAGCAAAGAAATACAAGAAGTAAAAACGGAGACTCCGTGGGAGTTATTAATCAATGACGCGCGTAATCGTCAAATACAAGATAGAGTTTATGAAATGTTGAAAGGAGCAACCACCAGTGTTTTTTTAATAGGCTGGATTGGAACTGATTGCATACCAAAAATAAAAGAATTGAAGGACGCGAAAATAACAGTCAAAGCAATTACACATAAACCAGCGGAGTTCAAATCTCCAGTTTCTCAAGAGCTTCAAAAAGGTTACACCGAATTAATATCCTTGATTGGGTTAAGCAATGTTTCAACAAACCCCTTGCTTCATGGAAGGGCACTAATTGTTGATAACAAAGCATTAATTGGTTCTATGGACTTCAACGCACATAGCCTTTCAGGCGAGCATATAGAATTTGCCATCTATACTGAAGATGCAGTTAGTGTTCGAAAACTAAGAGACTATTTTGAAACTACTTTCAAACCTCTAAAAGAGTAGAATTTTGTCAAATTATGCGCCATTCACAAGATTTGCAGAAAGAGTTGGTGAAAAAAATCTAATTTCTTAATACACTCATTTTGAAATTTGTGAATTGGTAAATTTCGCTCTTCTTTATATTCTCTCTACGTTCTCGCTTTCTTTTGTTGATGTATTATGAAGGAGGTTGTTAAGCAAGTTAAAGGCTTAACCCTAGGCGACCTCGTCAAAGTTGACTTGTTTGACGCCAGCATAGACAAAAGCCTCAGTGGCGGCCTAAACGGCATAGACGTCCCCGTTACAAGCTGGGGCATATTCATCGGCGTCTTAGGCCAAAAAAACAAACACATAATCCTCGCCCAAAACAACTTCCGCTACGCAGACG
>CAZNJT010000120.1:0-2964 GCA_964573475.1 uncultured Candidatus Bathyarchaeia archaeon
GTAAATTTTTGCCTTAAACATTGTCTCAGCGATTTCTGTTGCAGGAATTTTGAATATCCTTACGTTAGTCTCGGGAACTTTTTTCACCGTGCTGCTATCAACTAAAAGTATGCCGTCTTCTTCCAAGTCTTTGATGTTTTTTTCAACTGCTTCTTGGCTCATTGCAATTAATATCTCGCATTTTCTAACAATGGGAAAACCGATTTTTCCATCCGATATTACTACTTCGCTTTGGGCTGCGCTTCCTCTCGCTTCAGCTCCATAGCTTTGTGTTTGAACGGCGTTTTTTCCGTCGTAGACTGCCGCTCTGCCTAATATTTGCCCTGCTAGAACTACGCCTTGCCCGCCAAGTCCGCTTATTCTCACTTCAACTTTTTTCAACTTCTTTTTGTGCCTCCTCAATTACTGTATGTATAGTTTCGACAAGAGTTGGTCGCTGTCTCTGTACAAATTCGCCTACAACTATTTTTCCTGTTAAATCTTCTTCGCTCAAACTTTCTGCTTGATCGATTGCAATGGCGTTTTCTTTGAACCATTTTAGCATTTCTCCACTGTTTTTAAACCCTACTCTTCTTCCGAAGGCTGTTGGGCATTGGCTTACGGCTTCTACGTATCTGAAGCCTTGTATTTTTAATGCTTTTTTTATGGAATCTTTGAGCTTGTTTGGGTGGGCTGTTGTCCAACGTGAAACATAACAGGCTCCTGCTGCAACAGCTAGTTTCGCGGCGTCTAATGGATGTTCAAAGCTTCCGTAGGGTGTTGTTGTTGTTTTTGTTTTAAATGGTGTTGTTGGGGCAACTTGTCCGCCAGTCATTCCGTAGACCATGTTGTTAACCATTATAACTAAAATGTCCACGTTTCTCCTCGCTGCGTGTATGAAGTGGCTTAGGCCTATTCCAACGATATCGCCGTCTCCCCCGAAAACAACAACGTTCAAATCTGGGCGGAGAAGTTTAATTCCGGTTGCCACAGGTATGCTTCTTCCATGCAGAGTATGAACAGAGTCCGCCATAAAATGTGGTGATGGAATCCATGAGGAGCAGCCGATTCCGCTACAGAAAACGAATTTGTCTAGGTTTTCGTGGCCTAATTCGTGAACTGCTCTTAGAAATTCACTCATGACTGTTAGTCCACCACAGCCTAGACAAAAAGGCAAGGGTATGGGTCTTAAATATTTTCGAATAGAAAAGGGCTCACTCATTTTTAATACTTCCCTGAATTTTTTCAAACAATTCTTCGGGTGTAATTAATTCTCCGCCACCAATCTTGTTGAGGGGAATCACTTCTGCCAAGCCGTTTGCAACTCGCTGAACTTCGTAGAATATTTGTCTCAGATTCATTTCAGGAACGATAATCTTCTCTGCTGTTTCGGCCAGTTGCCTGACAGCTTTTTCTGGGAAAGGCCAAATGGTTTTTAGGCGGATGTATCCCGTCTTTATTCCTTTTGCTTCTGCAATTTCAACGGCTTCGTAAATCGCACGTGAAGTACAGCCGAAGGAAACAATTCCTATTTGGCAGTCGTCAGTGTTGTAGGTTTCCGCGTCGGTTATTTCTTCCGCGTGGTTTTGTATTTTGTTGTTAAGTCTTTCTACGAGTTGCTTATGCACTGTGAGGTCTGCTGTGAAACGTATTCCATACTCGTTATGCGTTGATCCTGTAACAACTACGTTGAATCCTTCACCAACAGACGGCATCGGCGGGACTTCTTCTAAGCCAAAAAACGCCTTTTCCTTTTGTTTGGGTTTTCTTCTGTTGATTACCTCTATACTTTCTGAAGAAGGCAAGATTATTCTTTCTCTCATGTGTGCGACGACTTCGTCTGCCAAGAGAATAACTGGCGTGCGGTATTTTTCGGCTAGATTAAATGCTTTGATTGTTAGTTCGAACATTTCTTGCACGGAATTTGGCGAGAGGACAATGGCTGAATAGTCGCCATGCGTGCCCCAGCGTGACTGCATAACGTCGCCTTGCCCGCATTTAGTTGCCTGTCCTGTGCTGGGTCCTGCCCTCTGAACATCAACTATGACACATGGGGTTTCGGTCATAAACGCCCAGCCTATAGTCTCTTGCATTAAGTCAAAACCTGGTCCAGAAGTGGCTGTCATTGCTTTATTGCCTGTCCAACTTGCACCTACAACTGCCCCTATAGAAGCCAACTCGTCTTCCATTTGAATGGCTATTCCGCCAACTTGTGGGAGTCTTTTCGAGAGGTATTCTGCTATTTCGCTTGCTGGTGTTATTGGATATCCAGCAAAGAATCGGCATCCTGTGGCTAGTGCTGCTTCAGCGCATGCTTCATTTCCTTGCCAAAAGTATGTGTTTGCCTCTGGAAACTTTTTCAACGAAATTCTCCTCCATTCTTTGGGACTCATTGAAAAGCTTTGAGGTTTAACCTAAAAGGTTTTATCTTTTGCTTTACGAGTTGTAACTTCAAATAGGTTGGGATAGAGATGGAAGAAGACATCGTTGATTATACTTTAGAATATGCAAGAAGCAAAAAAGTTGAATATGCTGAAGTTCGAGCGCAAAGCCAAGTCCAAGAGAGGCTTATACTAAGAAGTGGGATTCTGGAGACTTATTTGTCGGCGGTTGACAGCGGATTTTGTGTGCGAGTCATTGCCAACGGTGGAATAGGGTTTGCTTCAACCAACAAATGGACAAAGGAAGAGGCAAAGGAAATGGTGGATTTAGCGTTCAAGTACGCTAAGGCAGCCAATAGGAAAGACAAAATAAGGTTTGCTGAGGAGAAAGGTGTTGAAACGAAATGGACAGTGAATCAGAAAGAAAAAATAGAGAATGTTTCACCTGAAGAAAAAATATCAAAATTTGTGGAAATTGGCAAATCCTTGGCGTCTTGTGGAGTGAATATCGCTGCAACAGTAACTTCATGTTCAGCAGATTTAACGTCGAAGTATTATGTTAACTCTGAAGGTTCTCGCATTTCTTCGTTTGTCCCAAAAATAG
>CAZNJT010000121.1:0-2944 GCA_964573475.1 uncultured Candidatus Bathyarchaeia archaeon
AGACAAAAGCTGTTACAGCAGCGATTGATTCAAGCGACGGTTTGGCATGGAGTCTCCATGAAATTGCAGATGCAAGCAATGTAGGCTTCTTAATAAACAAGCTTCCAATCGCTGAAGAGGTAGAGGAATTCGCAAGAGTCAATAGGCTTGACCCGTTAGAGTTGACGCTTTATGGGGGAGAAGAATATGAACTCGTCTTGACAATAAAGCCTAATCTTTGGAAAAAAGCGAAAAAAGCTGTTGAAAAGGTCGGTGGAAAACTTTTGTCAATAGGAAAGGTTACTGCCGAAAGGCAAGTTCTCATGGAAATTGATGGAAAGAGAAGGGTCATTGAGCCGCGAGGTTGGGAGCACTTCAAAAGTGGTAATGTTTAATTTCAAAATAAACTGTAATCTAATTGATGTCTGATTTAACTAAATGTCCCACAGTTCGAAAGGCAACATTTTATGAAAAACTCTCCAATGACAGAGTTAGATGCACCTTATGTGAAAGAAAATGTGAGATTCCGCTGGGCTCTAAGGGATTTTGCAAAACCCGAATAAACATAAGTGGCGAGTTATACACGCTTGTTTACGGCGACATAAGCACAGTTGAAAGCCGCCCAATAGAAATTAAACCATTCTTCCATTACTGGCCAGGTTCAACAGCCCTCACGTTTTCAACATGGTCTTGCAACCTAAACTGCATTTGGTGTCAAAACTTTCATCTTTCAAAGTTTGAACCAAAACCAGCCAAAGCAGTTTACTATCCGCCCGAAAAAATTGTTGACATAGCTATTTATAATGGTGATTTAGGCTTGTGTGCAAGTTTTCAAGAACCCACACTTTTGTCCGAATGGGCGATTCCGCTTTTCAAGTTAGGTAAAGAAAAAGGAATAAGATATTGTTGTTATGTTTCAAATGGTTACATGACTCTGGACGTTCTTAGGGCACTTTATGAGGCTGGAATGGATGGACTCAAAATCGACATAAAAGGCAATAATGAAACATATGAGAAATACTGTGGAGGGGCTGATATAGAGAAGATTTGGAGAAACGCTCGGGAAGCAAAAAAACTCGGATTACACGTTGAAATCGTAAATTTGGTTGTTAGAGATGCTAATGATGACGAGGAAACTTTGCAGTGGGTTATTGAAAAGCATTTAAAAGAAGTTGGAGCTGAAACCCCGTTGCATTTCACGCGTTATTTTCCAGCATACAAGTTTAACAATCCGTCGACAAAGATTGAAGTTTTGGAGAAAGCTTACGATATGGCGAAGAAGGCTGGCGTCCTTTACCCATACATCGGAAATGTTTCCGGACACAAATACGAGAACACTTACTGCCCCAATTGCGGAGAAAAACTAATTCAAAGGTATGGGTACTACGTGCTTCAGTTCAGAGTCACGAAGGAAAAGAAGTGTCCAAAATGCACAACTCAGATTCCAATAACCGGAGAATGCGGCCGACGATGAAGACACAACATGCTTACTAAGACTTTTTAAGCGTTTCTTTAAGTGTCAGATAGGCTGCAGCGCCAATTCCTCTCCCCACGGTTGAGATTATGTAGACAATTTGAAGCCCAGTAATCAATCCGTATAAACCTATCATGTAGTCTGATAAGTATCCGCCTATGAGTGAGCCAAAGAACGTAATCACACCTATGACTAAGTTAAACAGCGCAGTGAAGCTTCCCCGATACTCTTCAGGAGAAACGTCAAGCAGATAGGCTGTAGCGGACGCTTGACCCAAAGCCTGAGCTAAACCCCAGAATGCACCAACAACTATTAGGGTATTTATGTCAGGCGATAATACGTAGGCTATTGGAACTGTGACTAAGCTGAACCTGAAAAAGACCAATAGTGGTTTTCTTCCAACATTGTCTGCAAGTCTCCCAGCCCAACCTTGAAAAATTATAGTCACAAATGATTGAACAACTGATAGTAAGGCTATTTGCAGCATGGAAGCTTTCAGGATTCTGATTTGCGTGATTGAGAAAAGAGGCCAAGAAATAGACATAAAAAATTGGAATATTCCCTCCACATAGCAATATTTCATAAAAAGCGGCATTTTTCTTGCACGCGCTAATACGTCAAGGCCAAGGATCTTTGATGCGAAGTGTTCTTTTAAATTTAGCTTTTCATTATTTTTCTTTTCTTTTAATTTGAACATTATTAGCGAGGACGTTACGCCGCAAATGGTTGCAACAGTTAATGGCACAAGAAACATTTCTTGAAGTGTTCCGCCTATAGCTATCATAATAATTCCTGAAGACAATGTCGCAATCAAGCTTCCTATCGAAGCCCATAAGTTTATTGTGGCGTTTGCTCTTCCAAGCTTAAAGGAAGGAACCAAGTCGCCTATTAGGGCTGTCCATGCTGGCGTGGCCATTGAACCCAAAAGTGCTTGAATTGCAAGCAGTATGATTAGTTGGCTTGCACTTGTTACGAATATGATTGGTATCCAAAGTCCTGAAACAATTAGGCTTCCGAGAATTATGAATGGTATTCTGCGTTTGAGCCTGTCGCTTAGTCTTCCCCAAAAGACTTGCATTACGTTGTTTGAAAGGTTTGTGGATGATTGAAACCATCCCATTTCAGAGGATGAAGCTCCGAGCTTGACTGCGTATGCGCCAAGGAAAGGGTTTACTGTTCCAATGCTTAGAGAGTTGACTATGGAACGAATGTAAAGAGGTTTTAAGTTTATTTTTGTGGAGTTATTTTGACGTTTTTTCTTTTGGGACGTTGTTGTCACGCTTGATGTTGGTTTTGAGTTTTACAGTTAGAGTAAAGGATGCCTAAAAACTAATCGATTTCAGTTTTAAATCAGTGAATTGAATAGGCGCTTTTGTTGGCTGAAAACTTCTATGTTGCATGTTTATTTCTGCTTTTTCTAGAGGAAAATTTATATTGGGAAGGCGGGGCTTTATTTCAATCTCGTATCGGAATTCAAAATTTTGGGCGAAA
>CAZNJT010000122.1:0-2942 GCA_964573475.1 uncultured Candidatus Bathyarchaeia archaeon
CCATCTGCTATGCCAAAGCCTTCAGAAGCCCTATCCAAAAGATTCACGGCGCCCGGCAATTTTCCACCGTCAATTAATGTTTGCATAGCCTTAGGCACACGAACAGAAGCCTTAACAAACTTTTCTCCCAGTTTTCCCCAACCCGGAATTTCTGGCGGCACATTCACAAATCCAAGAATATACTTGTCTGGTTTTATTAAGCGCGTTTGATAAGATAGAAAAGAGCAGAACTGCCCTATCACCTTCGTCCCCATGCCCGCATACATGTCTCCAGCATCAAACCATTGGATATGCTCAGTTTCCTTAAGCCTTTCACGATAAAGCCTTCCTAAAACCCGACGATTAGCCTCCTTGCGCCTAGCCTCCAAAACGTTAACCTTGTCTTCTGCTTCCTTGCTTAATCCTTCTAGGCAAGCGTTTATCCCAATTTCTGGTCCACCATCATAATAGCCTACTGCACCCAAAATCTGAAGTTTCGAAAAGAACGCATCTACGCGCATTTTAAGTTTGGTTATTTCATAACTTTTGCCCTTTTGCCGAATCACTCCGTTTTTTAAGGCTTCTTCCAAAACTATCTTGTTTATTCCCATAAAACCATCTGGAATTTCACAACTTCCAACCAAAGCCAGATAGCTTAGGTCCACATTGCTTTCGCTTAAAACTTTTGCAAAGAGATAGCAACACGTAGCTCCAGAAAAGTCTGTTTCGCCTCTAAATCCATAGTGTTCAAGGTTCAAGTCCAAAACTTTCGGGTCTTTAGATGGCTTTGGGTCGTGATGGTCCAATATTACTGTTAGGTTTCTGCTTTTATTATGTTCAGAGATTAAGTCTGCATGTGCTGACCCAATGTCCACATAAAAAATTGTTTGCCCAGACTTTGAATGTAAGTCTTCAATAACTTCTGTGTAAACTTTTTCCAGACAAAACGTTTTAACCTTTATCCCTTCACGCTCCAATGCCTTTTTGGTTATTGCGGCTGAGCATAAACCGTCAGCGTCGTCATGATAAACTATTACGGCTTCTTTAGGCTTTACTGCCTTTAATTCTTTGATAGCCTGATTCGCTTTGCTTTTAAAATCTTCCAATTGCATAAGCAGCGCCTTTTAACCTATTGTTTTTAGTAGGTCTGACCGCGTTATTATCCCAACAAATTCTTTGCCCCTTGTGACTAGTACCCCTTGATGTCTCTCGAGTAATGGACGGATTGCATCCGCCGATGTTTCTTCTGAAACTGTTGGTAAAGGCGGGTCCATGATGTTTTGCACCTTTTCTTCCGCAATGTTCGCACTCAGATTCCTGATTATGCCTTCTTCAGTTATCGTTCCAACAACTCTGCTTCCATTCAGCACTGGCATCTGAGAAATGGCATGCCGCACCATGACTTCACTTACTTTCAGAACAGTGTTGCTCGGCTTTGCGAAAAGCACGCCCTTAGTCATCATGTCTTTGCATTTCATCTTTTTACCTTCCGTTAGAACCGCCAATATTTTGTTTATTGTCGAGAGCCTTGGATCAACCTTTCCCTGTTCTATTTTTGCTATGTGGGCTTGCGATACACCAGCAAGCTCTGCTAGCCTTTTCTGTGTTAAACCTGCCTCTATCCTTAACTTTTTAAGCGACGTGCCTGTTGCTAACAAAATATAACCACCAGTTATTTTCCTATATAAATTCATACAGTAAAATATATATTTATTGTTGTGCATACACCCTAAACTTCACAAAGGAAAGGTTTAACATGCGGAACATAATTGTGGAAGACCTGAAACAGACGCCCCTTGAAAAACAACGCGTGGAAATAGTTGAGAGAAAAGGCCTTGGACATCCCGACTACATATGCGATGCTGTAATGGATCATATTTCAATACGTTTAAGCAAGGAATACTTAGAAAAGGCCGGTTCGATACTGCACCATAACGTTGACAAGTCTCTGCTTGTGGCTGGAGAAGCTGAACCAAGATTCGGCGGGGGCATAGTTAAACAACCAATGCTTTTTGTATTTGGTGATAGAGCAACATCAGAATTCAACGGCACAAAAATAAACGTTGGCGAAATAGCCATAAATGTTGCCAAAGAATGGTTTAGGAAGAACATGCGCTTCGTAAACCCGGAAAAACATGTGAAATACCAAGTTGAGCTGAAGCCAGGCTCAGCAGGTCTCGTAGACATCTTCAAACGGAAAGGAAAAGTTTTAGGAGCCAATGACACCTCGGCTGCTGTTGGCTATGCACCCATGACCAGAACAGAAAAAATAGTCCTAAAAACCGAACAGTTTCTGAACTCGAAAGAGTTTAAGCAGCATTTTCCTGAATCCGGCGAAGACATAAAAGTCATGGGTTCCAGAATCAACAATAACATAAACCTAATAATTTCAATGGCGTTTGTAGATCGTTTTGTATTTAGCGAAGAAGACTATTTCGATAAGAAAGCAAAAATTCTTGAAGAAATTAATCGATTTGTTTCGGCTAGTACTGATTTTGAAAGCGTTGGCGTAGAGCTAAACACTTTGGATGTGCGTGGAAGAGGTTTAGGGGGCATATATCTAACCGTTTTGGGTACAAGCGCAGATAGCGGCGACTCCGGGCAAGTTGGAAGAGGAAACCGCGTAAACGGCTTAATATCACTAAATAGGCCTTTCTGTTCAGAGGCTGCAGCAGGCAAAAACCCAGTCAGCCATGTCGGTAAAATCTACAATGTCTTAACATACAAAATAGCCCAACACGTTTATGAAGACGTGCCGGAAGTTGAGGAAGTCTACATTTGGTTGCTAAGCAAAATAGGAAGTCCCATAGACCAGCCAGCAGTTGCGGCAGCCCAAGTAATAATGAAGGGCAACAACTCCTTAGAAAAGACTAGACGCGAAATAAGCGAAGTGCTAGACTATGAACTTGAAAACATAGATAAATTCTGCATGGAACTAGCCCAAGGAAAAATCCAAACCTATT
>CAZNJT010000123.1:0-2901 GCA_964573475.1 uncultured Candidatus Bathyarchaeia archaeon
AGCGTTCCAGCCATGGATAGACGAAGTTTCCAAATGCTCATGTTATAACCTCGATTAATGCTCACGAAGCATGGGGTAACTTATATCTTTTACTACAGAAACAAGCGTCACAGCATCAAAGATTTTGCGAGTAAAGGTTAGTTTTAAATGGTTCAGCGGTTAACTTTTTTGTATGCATACTCTTGTCGATGATGTAGGAAGTTTTCCGCTACCCCATTATGTGGATAGAAGATTGTTCAATGACGCATACGCCCGTGCAAGATATGCAATGATGGACGGAAAAGACTTCAGAAAAGACGAGTTCATCCTCAACAATTTTTATCGCGTTATAATAGATTCCTTCAAGAAAAAATTTGATTCAGGCTTGGATGCTGTTAACTACCCGCAACATTACGATATGCATTGGCAATTTGCGGATGTTATTCACAAGGCCATGGATAAAGGCACATATGTAGTTGATGAGAAACAGGCAATCATGCCTGAAGTGTATGTGATTAATGACGAAGCCAAAAGAATCTGCGAAGAAGCTGGGAAAAAAGTTTTGCTTCGCGTATGTGTTACAGGGCCCATGGAATTATATCTGAAAGAAGTTGGAACCACAGCTTACAAGGACATTCTCTTGATGTTTGCAGAAACTGTAAAACGATTTGCCAAAAATGCGGTTTTAAATTCTAAATACGTCAAAACAGAAGTGGTGTCACTGGACGAGCCGAGCTTTGGATTTCAAGACATATCTGCCGATAAAGACACGGTTTTAGACGTTCTTGAAAAAGCCTTCGATATCAACGGTGTTACAAAACAGATTCATCTACATTCTTCATCAAGGGTTGCGAATATATTGGACATTAAAAATCTTGACGTATTATCGTTTGAGTATGCAGCGTCTCCTAAAAACATCGAAGCAGTTTCAAGAAAAATGCTGGAGCGAGCGGACAAGCAAATAAGGATTGGCGTATCACGAACAGACATAAACTCGATTATGGCAGAACTGTATGAGAAAGGCGTAACGAAACAGAATGCAGAACAATTGGTTGAAAGCGAAGCAACTATAAGAAAAAGATTTGTGACAGCCAAAGAAAAATATGGAGAGAGAATGACTTTTACGGGTCCTGACTGCGGCTTAGGCGGATGGCCAACACAAGAGGCAGCTCAACTTCTTTTGAGGAGAACGGTAAATGTTGTAAAATCTGCAAAAGCTAACCTCTAAATCATTCAATACGTATCAAACATGGCTGGATTAATGAAAAGTTTCATAAAGGATTTCAGCATAAACATTATTTATGAAACAAGAAAAACTAATCAAACTACTTTTCGAATTGATTAAAAATTCAAAGCGAAGCGACAGAGACCTAGCAAAGATATTAGGCATTTCCCAGCCTACTGTAACTCGGCTAAGGAAAATTCTAGAAAGGGAAGCGATAAAGCAGTACACTATAATTCCAAATTTTTCCTATTTTGGCTTTGATATATTAGCCTTGACGTTTTCCCATTCAAAAGAGCTTGTACACCCTCTTTTTGATAAAGGAAAGGAATGGGCGAAGGACCAGCCGAACGTGGTGTTTATAAGCACTGGTCAAGGGATAGAAACAGACGCTCTAATGATTTCAGTGCACAAGGATTATGCTGATTTCGTAAAATTCTACCAAGCTTTTAGGAGAGACTGGGGCAAATATCTCGAAAATTTCAAAATCTTTCTCGTAAGTTTATCGGGAAGTGTCATAATGAAACACTTCACATTCAATTACTTAATAGACGCATACCAGAAAGGAACCGGCGAATAACGATTTATCTCTCCTTACTTAGACGCTTTAGTGCTCTTAAAGCAATGAGAGTGATCCACTTGCTAGGTTTGCCCTTTGCTTCTATGTTAGTTTGCATTCTTCCAATTGGAGCACTTTCCAAAATCCATGTCCCATTGCTTTGTCGTTTTTGCAAGAGAATCTCAACAGCATCGTTTAAACGTTCATCACTCACATAACCAAGCTTGGTTAAGACATCCAATCCTCTTAGAATGTTGTATCCGTAAAACCATGGAAAACTCAGCTTTAACCAAGACTGGTTAATCACTTTATAACCGTGGTGATCAGCCTTAAACATGTGATGCATAAGCAAAAATTCTGCGCCTTTTTCAATAGTTTCTTTCATTTCTTCAGTTAAATTTTCCTTCTCTACCTCTGAAAAGGCTTCTAAGGGGCAAATTGTTCCGTAAAAACAGCCATGTTTATCTTTAACGTGGGCTTTCCAGTATGGACAGAGCCATCCTCCGTCCTTGTTCTGAATTTTTACAAGCCATTCCAAAGCCTTCTCTACTCTCGGGTCATTCGCATAGCCTATTCTAATCAATGCTGCTGTCATGTTGCCCGTAAGACATGAATATTGATGCTCAAAAACCAGAGAGGATGCCCACTGCCTTAGCGAAGGCAACTTCTTTCCTTTTTCGCGCAGCAAGTTATATTCTTTCAATGCCTCTTTAAGAGTGTAACTTGAAAAACCGCCGCCTTCTAATTGAAATTGAAAAATGCATTCACAGGCTTTCTTAACTCTTTCATCGGTTCTGTCGATTCCCAATTGGCCTAGCGTCATTATCTGCCAATAAGAAGACTTATATTTGGGATGGTAGGGACTGGCTGGTTCTTCCCAATATCCCTCTGGATTCTGCTTCTGCAATATTTTCTTCACTAATGGCGACTCTGGGATAACCTGTTTTGCAACCGTCACTCGAGGGTCATTTTCACTTTTGCCAAGAATATCACGCAATGTGAAGTAGCGAACTGAAGGATTAGTCTCTTCAAGAAGCCAATCGATTGGACTTTCCTTCAAAATCTTTGACCAGTCAATCATGCATAAGCCCTCTTTTTTAATTTGTGAAAGTTTTGGTGGTGGCGGGCCCGACGGGATTAG
>CAZNJT010000124.1:0-2858 GCA_964573475.1 uncultured Candidatus Bathyarchaeia archaeon
ACAGAGAAGTTGTTTATGAAGTTTTGGAACCGATGAAAATATACGTTAAGCCATTACTTGCAGTTGCGGACGAGCTTAAAGTGAAAGCCGCAGTACATATCACTGGCGACGCTTACCTAAAGTTTGACAATTTAACAAGGTTTTCGAAAGGCATAGGTTTTGAATTTGACAATTTTAATCCGCACCCGATTTTTGAGTTAATTCAGAAAACCGCCTCTGAACTTGGCTGTGTGATAACTGATGAAGAAATGCTTAAGACATTTAACATGGGATGGGGTTTCGCAGTAATAGTGGATAAAAGGAACAGAGACAAAGCATTAGACGTTTTAGAAAAAGCCGGCGTAAAAGCTGAACAAATAGGCCACGTAACCGATTCTAGGGGAATTAAGATTCTTTATAAAAACAGAGAAATCATTCTGAAATAGGGTTTGCTTCGTTGATGATAAAAGTGTTTAAATTCCTTGAAACTCTAGCTTAGCCTATGAGATATCGCTTAAGAATTGAAGTTGGCTTGAAGTCGGGGCACAGCGACCCTGAAGGTGAAACTACAGCGAGCTTACTAAAAGAACTTGGCTATAAGGTTGAAACTGTAAATGTCAGCAAAGTCTACAGTGTGGTTCTTGAGGCTGAATCTAGGAGAGAGGCTGAAACGAAAGCCGAAGAGATGTGTAAGAGGCTTCTTGCAAATCCGACAAAGGACAATTATGCAATCGTGATTGAGGAGGAAGAATGACCGCAAGCCTTTACTTTCGCAGAAAAACGACGTTTCCAACTTTTGAAATAAACATAATTAAGGCTACAGACCAACAACTTTTGGAAATAAGCCGTGAACTTGGCATAGGCTTAAACTTGCAAGAAATGAAGGCTGTTCAAGAGTATTTTAGGAATAAAGGGCGAAACCCCACGGATGTTGAGCTTCAAACTATTGGGCAAACGTGGTCTGAACACTGCTTCCACAAAACCTTCAAAAGCAAAATAAGAATGAATGGGAAGGAAATTGACGGTCTCTTCAAAACGTATATTGTAAAGGCTGCTGAAAAGATGAATCCTCAGTGGTGTTTCTCGGTTTTTGAAGACAACGCTGGTATAATTCGTTTCGATAAGGGTTATGGAATAGCAATCAAAGTTGAAACGCATAATCACCCATCAGCTATAGAGCCTTTTGGCGGTGCGGCTACAGGCGTGGGCGGAGTGATCCGCGACATTCTAGGCGTATGTGCAGACCCAATCGCTTGCACAGACGTTTTGGGGTTTGGCCCCGTAGATTTTGACTATGAGAAACTTCCGCCTGGTGTGAAGCATCCGAAATATGTTTACATGGGTGTTGTAGCTGGCATAGGAAGCTATGGCAATAATATGGGAATCCCAACGGTTAATGGAGCAGTATACTTTGATGAGAGTTACGTGGGAAACGTCGTTGTTTACTGTGGATGCATTGGTTTGCTTCCACTGAAAAAGTTCAGAAAAAGCGTCAAACCAAACGACATAATTGTTCTGGCTGGAGGAAAAACGGGTCGCGACGGTATACATGGCGTAACCTTCGCGTCCGCGGAATTAACGGAAAAATCGGAAGAGGTTTCTAGACCAGCTGTTCAGATTGCAAACCCCATTGAGGAAGAAAAACTGAAAAGAGCCATAATCGAGATTCGAGAACTTGAACTTGCATCGGCAATAACAGACTTGGGCGGTGGCGGCTTATCATCCGCCGTTGGCGAAACAGCAAAAAGGTTTGGTTGCGGTGGAGTTGTGGAGCTTGGAAAGATTCCGCTGAAGTATCCGGGTTTGGCTCCGTGGGAAATTTATGTTTCCGAATCGCAGGAAAGAATGCTTTTGGCTGTGCCCCAAGAAAATCTTGAAAGGGTTCTGGAAATTTTTAGAAACGAAGATGTTGAGGCCACTGCTATTGGAAGATACACTGCAGATGATGTGTTAAGGATTTATCACCAAGGTGAAAAAGTTGCGGAAATGGACATTCCATTCCTTTTTAAACCTCCAAGAGCCACGAAAACAGCAGAGTACAGATCTGCAAGTTTTGAAGAGCCCTCTTTTCCAGAGCCAGAAAACCTAACTGAAACACTTTTGCAGATTTTATCTTCGCCTAACATTGCAAGCAAAGAAAACGTAATACGCACTTATGACCACGAGGTGAAAGGAAACACTGCGCTTAAGCCACTTCACGGCGAGTATGGTGGACCCAACGACGCTGCTATAATAAAGCCTTTGAAAAATTCTTGGAAGGGCATAGTGGTTTCATGTGGAATGAATCCGAATTATGGGAAAATAGATGCTTATTGGATGGCTGCTTCTGCGATAGACGAAGCAATAAGAAACAACGTGGCTGTTGGCGGTAGAAGAATAGCCTTACTTGACAATTTCACGTGGGGCAACCCTGAAAAACCAGAAAGGTTGGGCAGTCTTGTAAGGGCTTGTGAAGCATGCTATGATTTTGCAACAGCTTTTAATATGCCATTTATCTCCGGAAAGGACAGTCTCTATAACGAGTCTCCGCTTGGGCCAGTAACGCCTACCCTTTTGATCACGGCTTTGGGCATAGTTCCTGATGTTCGTTTAGCAGTTTCGATGGATGTTAAAGCTCCAGACAACTCCATTTACGTTTTTGGGCAAACGTTCAAAGAGCTTGGCGGTTCGGAATATTATAAGCTGAAGGGTTTTATTGGAAAAAGCGTGCCGAAGGTGCGACCAAACCACGCCAGAAAAACGTTTAGGGCTATTACCAGAGCTATTGATTTGGGGCTTGTTAAGGCTTGCCATGACTTGTCTGAGGGCGGTTTGGCTGTTGCCGCTGCAGAGATGGCTTTTGCAGGCGGATACGGCATGGAACTGCATTTACAAAAAGT
>CAZNJT010000125.1:0-2848 GCA_964573475.1 uncultured Candidatus Bathyarchaeia archaeon
ACCAGCAAGCGAAGCAAAATTAATAGAAGAAAAAACAAGGATTCCAACAATTGCAGCTGTAGATGGAATGCAGATAATTTTTGGTGAAAAAATTCAGATAGAAACTAGGCTTAAACGGAATCAACAAGGCTTGAACAAATTTATTTAACTGTATGAAGTCTAGTTTTCTATAACGCTAATTCGAACCCGCAGCAGGGTAGAATTTCTTTTGGTTGATGTTTTTCGATTATAGCCTTTAAATCCGTCTCCGGCATAACATGGGCGTACATTTCGACTACATGCATGCCATCTTTATCGAAAATTCTCAGTTTTTCACGATTGCTTATAAGTATGTGATGATATTCAAAGAATTTTTTGAATCCATGTTTTTCATAGAATTTCCAAGCGTCTGGTTCAATGCTCCAAGCTTCTAATCGTTTCATGCTTAACTCCTTTCCTAGGCTTAATCCTTCATTTAAAAGTCTAGTTGCAATGCCTTTCCGCCTAAATTCGGGTAAAACTCCTATATCCCAAAGCATCCCATTTCCATCCAACTTCTTGTAGCAAGTGCTTCCGGGAGTTTCTTCCAATTCAATATCCAAAAAACCCACAATTTTCTCATCAACTGAGGCAATTAGCTCGATTGATTTGCCAGCGTATTTTGGCTTGTTTCGTTCTAGTCTCCTTTCGTTAGAGTCTAAATATACTAGAGCATGGCATTTTAGCCATTCTTTCTCTTGTTCGACTTTGTATTCTCGAATAACTAAATTCATTAAATCGCCTTCACTGATTAAACATGTAAGAGAAGTTTTATCAAACTTATGGTTTATGTAAGACCAATTGAGACTAGCTTTCGCAAGGGTTATTTCTTGTTAAGTTAAATATTATTCGAAAGGATGTGGACTTCATGCGTCTCGTACTGCGAATAGGTGGCTCAGTGATTGCCTCACCAATTAATACAGACTTAATTACTAAGTATTTCGACGTATTGAGGGACTTAAAAACAAAGGGACATAAAGTGGCGGTTGTTGTTGGCGGCGGAGCCCTAGCAAGAGAATTCATTCTGGTTGCAAAAAATTTAGGTCTGAACGAAAGGGCTCAGGACGAGGTTGCAATTTCCGTTTCAAGAATTTTTGCCCAACTTTTCCTTAAAAAACTGGGAGAATTAGGTTGCGAAGTCATTCCGTTAACGGTTGAGGATGCTGTTAAATGTTTACGTGACAGAAAGGTTGCGGTTATGGGGGGCTTAAAACCTGGTATGACAACAGACACGGTAGCCGCGTTAATTGCTGAAAAAGTGAATGCTGATTTGTTAATCAAAGCTACCGACCAAGAGGGAATTTACGATAAAGACCCTAGAAAATATGCGGATGCAGTTATGCTTGAACATTTAAGCTTTGAAGAGTTGCCAAATGTGTTCGCTGAAGATAAACATAAGGCTGGAATACACCAGATCCTTGATCCAGAAGCAGTGAAGATTCTGAAGCGTAAAAGGGTTAGAGTTGTTGTTGTGAATGGGTTTAAGCCTGAAAATATTTTAGCTGTTGTTGAGGGCAAACACCTCGGAACGATGATAGATTAGGCTAAATTTTGCTTTTTGAAGCGACAAGCTTAAATATCACTGTCGATATCGATGCCGATATCAATGGTGATAAACATGTATGGAAGACATTGGATGAGACACACAGCAATCGTTCCTAAAGGATTCATACGCTACCAAGTGCTTGAATCCCTAAGCGAGAAACCCATGTCTGGTTCAGAAATTATGAATGAAATTGGAAAGAAAACCGAGGGACGTTGGAAGCCAAGCCCTGGCTCAATTTACCCGCTTTTATCATGGCTGCAAGATAACAATTACATAAAAGAATTGCCCCCCGAACAAAATGGTATGAAACGTTACACACTTACGGATAAGGGCAAAACTCTCCTAGAAGAGCAGAGAAGAATAAAGATGAAATTCAGGAAAGAGGCGAGATTCATGCCGCCTCCCTTCTTGGGAGGATTATGGTTCCGCATACCGCCAGAAAAAGTCGTTGAATTGGGAGAATCTATGAGAAGGCTTATGGCAGCGTTTTTCGAGCTTGGAAGCGCTCTAGAAGAAAAGTTTTCAGAACAAGGAATAGAAGACGTTCGGAAAATTTTAAATGAGACGGCGGAAAAACTTGAGGAGCTAAACAGAAAACTGAAGGGGAAGCAAAATGAGTGAAGAAATAATTAGGACTGAGGGACTGACGAAAGTTTTCAACAAGCACCTGACGGCAGTTGATCATGTGAACTTCAGTGTGAAACACGGCGAAGTCTTCGGGTTCTTAGGACCTAACGGTGCTGGAAAAACAACGACAATTAACATGTTGATAACCATCTTGAAGCCTACTGAAGGCAAAGCCTCTATCTTAGGATTCGACATTGCAAAGCAAGACAACAACGTTAGAAACGTGATTGGTGTGGTGCCACAAGAATACACTGCTGATGAAGACCTGACTGGTTTAGAAAATATCCTTTTATGTGCTGATCTGTACGGAATTCCACGCCATGTTGCAAAGGAACGTGCGATGGAATTGCTGAAACTTGTTGAGTTGACCGATTTTAAGGATAAGAAGGTTGAAACCTATTCTGGTGGAATGCGTCGCAGACTTGAGCTTGCATGCGGGCTAATCAACAGGCCTAAAGTACTTTTCTTGGACGAGCCTACGCTAGGTTTAGATGTTCAAACTAGGGCTGCAACTTGGGACTACATTAGAAAGTTGAAGAAAGAATTTGGCATGACGCTATTCATGACTACACACTATCTTGAAGAAGCTGATGCACTTTGCGATCGCGTTGCAATAATTGATCATGGAAAAATAGTCGTGGTCGGCACGCCTGAAGA
>CAZNJT010000126.1:0-2719 GCA_964573475.1 uncultured Candidatus Bathyarchaeia archaeon
TACTCTTGTTTTTCATGGCTTCTTCAACGCAGTAGCATTCTTGGCTACTTGGGTTCCATTCCTCACAGCACCATAACGTTTGCACGATAGGATTCTTGTTATCGGAGAAACGTCTTGAGCAGAATATTTTGTCCGGATAGTTGTATGCATTGTGGTTACCACAGTTTCCACAAAACTTCTGTTTAATTTCAGCTTTCTCGCCCATTTATGTTCCTCCAACTGCTTGAAAGTCTCGGCGTTTTAGGTAAGGTATTCGCTTAAAGTCTTCGCCAAGTCTCTCAATGACAGAAGCAACAATTATTGGAAAAACTATCATGGCATCGCTAATGATCATAATCTTATCTGCTGCACTCTTCACTTTTCCCCAGCTTACTGTTTCGGTTAATGTCGAGCCTGATAACCCTCCAGGTTCGGGACGATCCATGGTTATTATTATGGCGTAGTCCATGCCCTTTTTAGATGCAAGAGCAGCGGATTGAACAGTATTTCTCGGTACTCCTCCACCGATAACTATCATGCCATTTTTAGGAGAACGTTTACAGATGTTAACTATTTCCGGAACATCTTTGAAAGCATCCACTACTAATGGGTTCCGGCAATTTTTACGTGAGGCATGAAGCCAATGGATAAACCCGAATTCTGAGTCACGAACTGCTGGAAGAAAAATAGGCGTTTTTGCTTCGTATGCAGCCCTCAAAATAGAGTTCGAGTCGTTAAGTCTTTTGCCTAATTCCCATGCAAACTCGTTTGAAGACAGACTTTTTCCATTGTTTTCCGCAGCTATTTCGCCGAACATTTCCGCAAGTCTATAGTCTAGTTTCGTGAAGTCTTCTTCAGGCACGAAAACGTCGTATATGCGGTATATGTGGTACTTGTAAAGCACATAATCGTCCACAAGCCAATGTCCCTTATAATGGTGACCGCCGAGGGCTTCTATTGCGTCGTGAACCATGTTTGCTCCCGTGCTCACAACTACATCGATAAGTCTTTCACGGATTAAATCTGCAATTAGCGAACGCATACCAGCTGGGACGACAGCCCCAGCTAAAGCCAAGAATACTGTGCATCTGTCATCGCGTATCATGTGTTCATAAATGTCGCATGCATCTGAAAGTCTTCCAGCTCCGAAAGAGCCCGAATTTTTGAACTGCTGGATTAACTGGTCCACTGTGAGTTTTCCGTTTATTTTTATGTGTTTTACAGGTTCTTGAAGAAAATCTTTTCTCTGCATGAAATTTCACACTCAGAATTTGTTTATTTAGCAAAAGAAAGAGAAATAATTTTCTATACTTTTTTGTGATTAAGAACTTGAGAACTAGACAGATGGCACCTGAGTTTAAGGCTGAGATTGTGGATGAGAAGCAGAGTCGTCTGAACGAGGAAATTTGATGACTAAAACTGGGCACGGTGCATGATGTATTACTCCGTCGGTCACGCTTCCTAAAAGCAGTTCTCTTATTTTGCTTATGCCTCTGCCTCCAATAACGATTAAATCAAACTCGCCTTCTTTTGCCGTTTTAACAATCTCTTGAACTGTATGTCCTTCTTTGAGCAGAGTTTCAACTTGAACCTCTTCAGCCTTAACTTTTTGTTCACCGTCTGCCAAGATACTAGCGCCCGCCTTACGAGTCGCTTCAACTGCTTTAGAAACTTCTGCCGGAGTCATAGCTGGAATCATTGGAGGGGTTAAGGTGGTTGGCTCAGGCATTATAACAGGTCTTATGGTAACGGAATAAACGTGGATCAATGTGATTTTTCCGCCAAACTTTTTAGCTACTTGAATAGCAATCTCTAAGGCTCTTAATGAGTGTTCAGAACCATCCAACGGGACTAGAATTTTCTCGAACAACGGCACCAACATCCTCTACGATTTTATTAGCGATTTCAGATATAACTTTTAAGCTTATTAGAAAAAGAGTTAGAGGAAAAAAGAATTTAGGTTCCTAGCTGATGGAGTATTTTTGCGAAAGTGTGGATTGTACTTTGATATTTAGTTTTTAAGATGCTTAGTTTTCTTCTTTTTTTGACTGCAATTATTGCCGCTATTAAGCTTAATATCATTAGTATTGGTGGAAGCATGTTGGGTGGGAACTCTGTGACTACCCATGTGCCCACTATTTCAATTGTATGAACAGAATGTGAATAAGTCAAGTATATGAACACATATTCATCGTTTTGAGTCACAGTGAAGTTTTCTGGAAGCAAAGGTATTCCGTCAATCTTGACAGTCCAGTTTCCCGTTTTAACGTCTATTAGTGCTCTTGGAATTGTGATGTTACAGAATCCCATGCCTGTTGTCCCGGAAACTTTAAAACTGATACTCGGTACATCTGGGTTGGAGAAGTCAGAAGTGAAGTCGCTCACTGTGGAGTTTGTGAATATAGGCACATAATAGTTTTTCCCAAGATAAGGTATAACTTCTTGACGGGCTATTTGGAAGACCAAGTCATTAAGACTGCTTAATGCGGTGTTCTGCCAAATCATAACCCTATAATCTAGTGAAACGTTGTCTGGGCTGGGAACAGTTGGAGGGGCATATAGCAGAACCGTATGCGTGGCGTTTGCTTCGCCAGTTATTGTTATCTTCAGTTTTTCAAATTCTCTAGGCGACTCGTAGGGACTACTGGTCATGCTGAATAGTCTGTAAAGTTGGAATCTTACGGGGTCTATTTCGTCTTTAGGTGGATGAATCTTTAATCCTTCAAATGTTAAAGTCATC
>CAZNJT010000127.1:0-2675 GCA_964573475.1 uncultured Candidatus Bathyarchaeia archaeon
ATGCTTTCTGTTTAGACTTCCATGCGTACCAGACAATCAGTGCTGGAGCCACAACTTTTGAAAGCTCCATTAGTGTCGCCCATGCAGATGGTTGTGCCAGAGTCTCAATTAATGCATCGAGCTGAAAGATAGTAAAGACTATGCCCACGATGATGTTTGTCCAGCGATTTGTCGAATCCTTGAGGGTCAGGGACAGGAAAGCCATTATCAATGGTACCAACAATAAGATTGCGAATACCAGCAACAGTTCAGGTCCTATTTTCATGCCTCCTATTTCTCCTGTATTTAGAAAATTCTTTAGTACATCCGGCTCCAAACTTCCCAATGTCATGACGACCAAAAAAGCCACTGCATAAAAGAGCCACAGCACAGAAATCTTTATCTTCCAATCTTCCAGAATTTTCACCTCCCCATAATAATGTTTTAAACATCTGTGATTCCAAACCATATAAAACTTCACATCTGCTTCAATGCTCTTAAACAGATAATCAAAGAATTGGCTTCAATAAATCAAAAAGATGCCTTGACAAGACTAACCGTTAAAAATGTTCGCGACATATTTGGCTCCAAATAGAGGGGCTAGAAACCGTTGCACGCACGCACACAAGGCTAAATGTTTTCTCTTCTTGCCGCTTCAATTGTTGCTCTTCTCTCTCTGAAAGTGCTCATATAAAATATGAACTTCCTCAATTTATGATTATTGAGTATCCAATCCGCAGTAGTATCCACAACACATTTGAATTGGCTGTAATTCCACTTAGCAATTTTATCCGCAATGAATAAGGGCTTGTTGTGACCGAAAGCTTCCGGAATACTAGACGGAGCCATAGCAGCCAAAACAGTCATAGTTAAGTTTTGCAGCTTGTTTGGAACGTTTTTATCCATAAACAAAATTGTTTCAACAGGTTCTTTTGTGCCATCGCTTAGTTCATTCCAAAACTCCACAACATTTTCAGGTTTATAATCATATTGCGGATAGACTAGACGGTCTATCAATAGAACGTTGCTCCTTAACATCGAATCTGTTTTGGCTTGGCTTAACTGCACATACGTCTTCAGAAAAGTCTTCTCGAGGCCAATTTTGTTTTTTATTGCTCCTGAAACATAACCCCTGCGACCTTGCCTATCCGGAACCATTGTTCTGAAGGCTGAATCGTATTCGATTATGCTCCACGGAGGCTTAATTTTTTCGTTATTGAAGATGCTGGCTGACTGTAGTATCATGCGGTCTGTGTTCGGCAGTTTTTCAAACTCTTCCTGCGAAATAGCCGTTTTTAATAAGCCTTCATTGTGCATTATTGGGATTAATTGCCTTTTGAAGTCCCTTGCGGCGGTGTCCTTTGTTATGCCGATGAGTAAAATTTGTCTTTTCCAACATTCTTCCATAAGCATGTGCAACGTGAAAAGCGTAAGAAAAGCAAAGTCAAGGGTTGTTAGCCAATTCTCTTTTCCATCCTTCAAAATTTTCATTAGATTGGCTGTTTCCGTTTCCGATATTTTTGCAAAAAAGAAGCGGTCGCCCAAGCTTGTAACAAGCTTTTTGATGCGTTCCCAAGTCGTTACATACTTTGGAATCAAAGTATAAGTCTCGTTTTTCTCGCCAAGAATACCCCTCTTAATCAAGTGTTTAAGGTATCGCTCTGCTCTTTTGGCTCTTTTCTCGTCTGTTATGCCAAATTCGGCCAGAATCTGCTTCTCGGTTAAAGCTCCTTTTCGCTTGACTAAATGAATTATTGCGTAGCGCAGGTAGTCAGCCCTCTGAGGCGGCAAACCTAGAGCTTGATTGCAAACATATTGCCTTGCAATAGTTAAGTCGTTAACATCGATAGGCTCATTGTCAATTTTATACCCGATTATGCTGCTTTTCGCTTTCCATAATTCATACTTTGAAGTGTCATAAAGGAGGCTTGCCCGCTCAATGGATAGGCTTCTATCCAAAAGAATAATGCGTATATTCTGTTCTGGGTCTGTGGCAAGTTTGTATGCAAGATAATACTCGGCGAAAGTCATTATCCAATTCGCAATTGTGGCATTGCTTATTATTGCTTCATCCATTAACGGCTTACCTAGACTGATTTCCTCAGGCTGCTCAACATCAAAAAACGTCTGATCTATGTCTGGAATCTCGTTGACGTAAACTGGCACAACGCTTGATATGCCTGCGCCCTGTTGAATAGTCTTTTCATCATACTCGACTAAGGGCTTGTCCTTCTCCGAAAAAGTTATGGTGCCAGTTGAGGCATACGCGCCACCAAAGAAAATCACCAAATCAAACAATGGCCGCGAATACATCGTACCATCTATACCAGCAAAACGAACACTCGATGCCCCGAAAAACTCCTTAGCAGTTTCGCAAGCTTCTTCACAGTCAAAATCCATTTTTATAAGATTTAAAAGTAAACCATCATAAAGGTTTTTAAGGGAAGAGAACCGCTGCTCATAATCCAAAACCTGTTTTGAAGCACCAAACCTAAGCAGATCACTGGTTCGTTTTATCGCCTCACTTAACGAAGACAAAACGATTTTCACCCTACTTCACAATAACCGTTTTCGTAGTAAAAACGTTTGTTAACATGTAACACAAAAATAACTCGGCAAACAAAATCAAATGCTAGCAAAGGCGGGGTTGCCCTAGCCTGGTAGGGGGCAGGCCTGCTAAGCCATTAAATAACATT
>CAZNJT010000128.1:0-2655 GCA_964573475.1 uncultured Candidatus Bathyarchaeia archaeon
TCCCGGCGACCGCACCATAAGCCATATATCATTCAATTTTTGTTCTCCATTTTTGAGGCCGAAACGGGATGGATGTTTTCGAAGCCATTAAAATTAGAAAGTCTGTGCGAGCCTATGATTCTAGGCCTATTCCTAATGAGATTCTGTTGAGGATTTTGGAGGCTGGTCGGCTTGCACCTTCTGCTGGCAATATTCAGCCTTGGCACTTTGTCGTCGTCAGTGATGGTGAAAAACGTAAAAGACTCGCTCATGCGCGATATGCAAAATTTCTAGCTGAATCGCCTGTCGTCATCGTCGGATGCGGTGACCAAAAAGCTTCACCTCGGTGGTATATGGTTGATGTCACCATAGCATTAGAGCATATTGTTTTAACCGCCACCAACGAAGGTTTAGGCACATGTTGGATTGGAAGCTTCAATGAAGACGAAATTAGAGAAATGTTGAAAATTCCTGAAAATTTTAGAGTAGTCGCTCTTTTGGCGATTGGTTATTCACGCAAAAAATTTGATCTGGCCGGAAAATTGTTGCACTTTGTTCGTAGGAGGAAAAAATTGAAGAAGATTGTAAGTTTTGAAGAGTTTGGCAAATTTGCAGCGACTTGAGTGAAACAATTGTTTGAAGTCGCCCATTCAAGTAAGGCCTTTGAGAAAAACTGGAAATTTTTTGTAAAGTTCGCAAATGTCCTTCGCAATCAAGTCTGGTTTTTGTCGATTTTTATACAAACTTTCAAGCGAGTAAAACTGTGAAGGAACAAAAACTGTTTTCATGCCTACGGTTTTTGCACCTTTTATGTCTTCTAGGGGGCTGTCTCCAACGTAGACTGTTTCTTCTGCTATCGCGTCAAGTCTTCTCAAGGTTTCTTCAAAGATTTTTATGCTGGGCTTGCGCCAGCCAACTTCTTCTGAAACCAAAACGGCGTTAAAAAACTGGTTTATGCCCAATTTTCTGATTCCAGCATAAATCACCGGTGTATATGTGAAATTTGAAACCAAACCCAACTTGTATTCTATTGAAACTTTGTTTAACAATTTCTTGACGCAAGGTCTAAGCTCCAATGAGTTTAAATAGTCTTCAAAGAAGACGTTAACAGCCGCTTTTATGCGTGTGTCTTCTGGGTTTGTTTTAAATCCTAGACTGTTTAGGGCTTCTGAAATCCAAATGGCGTTTGTTACCTCAATTAGTTCTTGGTAGCGTACAACACGGTATTTTTCGTGGGATTGACTGTATGCTTCTAAAAAACTTTCCGCGCTAATGTTGAAGCCTGCTTCCACAATAGCCATATACAACTTTGTTTTTGAGGTTTCTAAACTGTAGTTTTTAACGTTTGTTAATGTGCCGATGAAGTCAAAAATTATTGCTTTGTTAAGCGGCAAGGTGTGGTCCTCTTTGGCTTTAGTTATTTTTGATTCATTTCTGCAATGTTTATTTTTGCATAATAAGATTTACGTACACGTTCAGTAGTTTTACATATTGAACTTTATGTCTTTCAGAGAATATTTACACGAGAAAGCGGAAGAATCAAGGCACAATGAGACATGTGCCTATCTTATGTTTTTAGCGGGAACCATGTTTTTTGTAGGCGGCACATTGGAAACCCTGAGTGTGGGTGAAGACCCGCACTGGTTTATTTTCATACCATATTACACGGAACCATTTGCTGGGGCCATTTTGGGCTTGACCTTGATAATTAGTGGTCTTTCCTTGATAGTTTTTGGCATAGTTGCTGGCTTGACTTATTCCCGTGACAGAGGCTGGTACATGGAGGAACTGCGTAAGGCGAACTATGTAGAAGATGCTTTGATGCATAGCAAGTCGGCAACGAACACAAATGCACGTAAAAAAAGAAAAGCAAAAGCTAACTTTTAACATGTTTTCTCTTGCTCTCTTGGAGCCTAGACCCCTCCCCTATAAATAGATTGAACTTCACCTTCCCTTTAGCTATTATGAGTTTATTTGAATTTCAGCCTTAAAGAAAGAGCCTCTATATTTTGTGTACAACAAATATTTTGAGCGTCAGATATTTCTTAAGCCTTAGATTTTTGAGGCTATTTGCTCAACCTTTTTGGCAAATGTTGTGCCTAGCAGCTTGTTTGTGTGGCCTATGGCTTCTTCCACTTTCGGGTCGTATGGGATTTCTCCCAGAAACTCTACGCTTAGCTTCATTGTTTGTTGTTGAATAGTTTTTGAATCGTTCATTTTCATGTTTTCAATAACGCCTACCACTGGAATTTTTAATTCCTTTAGCAAACTTACTAGTTTTCGAACAGTTTCGAAGGCTAGCTGTGCAGGCGTCGTCACAATGAGAAACTCGATGTTCCTAATCAAACGTATCAAGTCGAGTGTTGCGTCTCCGATTCCCGGCGGCATGTCCATAACAAGAAAATCCAGCCTTTCCCATCTCGTAATTGAAAGTAGCTCAATTAAGGCATTTGAAACATCCGCACCCCTTAACGGCGAAACATATTCGCCTGAATAGTAAATTATTGACATGTATTTTATGCCATGCACTATTGGTGGAACTATGCCCTTCTCTTCTTTCGGCTTTACACCTTCAATGCCTAAGATTATGTGTGTGGATGGACTGGTAAAGTCTAAATCGAACAGCCCCACCTTATAGCCCTTCTTTGCCAGCGTTAAAGCAAGCGTTGCCGCCAC
>CAZNJT010000129.1:0-2578 GCA_964573475.1 uncultured Candidatus Bathyarchaeia archaeon
GATGCGTTGAATGTGTAACTTGCAAATTGGAATTTTAAAGACCTCGTAGACCCTCTTTGAGATTTTACTTGCATCCCTGTTCAATTCACATCTTCCGAAGACGGATTTAAGCGAAATCATTTCGCCCTTAAGGGGTTGCGCGCAAACATCGAACTTGTAGTTCATACCTAGACTTTTTAAAGCTCTGTAAAGGGCACTTCTATTTTTTGCTGTCTTGAAACCATTGTAGGAGAATGGGTTGACAGCGAAGATAACCACTGGAAAATTGAATTCAGAAATTATCTGCTTCACCGAGTCCGTTACTAAGTAAGGCATTGTTGGAATTCCAGCCTTTGAAGCTCTAAGCAAAAGAATGGGTGTTCTGTAGGCGTCTATTATGTTTTCACTTGAAGGAATTACCTGATTGCCCAGAATCTCCGCGTGCAAAGACACGTAATAACCTGCTTTAAGATATCGATAATCATTGTTGATGTTGAGAGTAAAATCTTTAATTGACGATTCGAGAAACGTCGATGGCTTCATTATAGGCAAATCCGTTGTTAGGTCGATATTTGAGACGACCAACACCAATGTGACACCAGATGATTGAATGCACGGTATTGCGACAGTCATATTTAAGATTAACTGTACATTTATATTCGCATTTCAGAACCGAATAGACTGAAAGAGGAACTGATACGTATAAAACCCTAGAGGTCTTAGGCCCAGAACATGAATTTTCATTGGTTAACGAAGAACTAAGCGCTTTACCCATCGTGGACAAAATCATAAAAGATTTCCACGGGCGCGTTGTAAATTTCGTAAAGTTGTCAAACTTCACTTTTGGAAAAGAAATCCAGTTGCATGTTATGGAAATTAAGCCCAATATGCCTTTCAGATCGCCTGAAAACTTCGAAGAAACCATGCACGCGGCAGTTTTGACCCTCACAGATTTTTTAGAAAGCAAATATAGGGCGCATCTCCTCGGAGCAGGTATGCACCCTTTACTGAAACTTGAAGAGACTGGAGTTTGGCCTCACCGTCACAAGAAAATTTACCAAGCTTACAGTAAAGTCTTCAACCTGAATCAGCATGGATGGCTCAACATCCAGAGCTTTCAACTAAACATTCCATACTCCAACCAAGAAAGCGCTATTCTCATGCATAACATGCTCTCGGAGATTTGTGCTTACTTGCCGGCAATTTCGGCTTCGTCTCCCGTTTATGAAGGAAAATTTGGAGAAAATGTTGATAACAGATTGTGCTTTTACATGCTGAATCAGAAGGAAGTTTCTTCGATAACTGGAGATGTAATCCCAGAATATGTATCCTCATTTAAGCAGTATGAAAAGGAAGTTATTGAGAGGTACTCGCTGGATCTAGCGCACGCTGGCGTAGATGAATGCCTTCTTTATAAGGATTGGGTTAACTCCAGAGGTGCAATTCTTCGCTTTGACAGGAAAGCCATCGAAATACGTGTGATGGATGAACAGGAATGCGTTAAGTCGGATGTTGCATTAAGTTGTTTTATAAGGGCACTGCTTAGGGGATTTATGGAAAGGAAAGCCGAATTTTTGCCGCACGAAATTTTGGTAAAGGACTTTAATTCAGTTATAAAAATGGGGCTAGACGCAAAAGTTGCACATCCAAACGGACAAACGGCACGCCAAGTCTGTCAACAGTTTCTCAAGGCTGCTTGGGAAAATGCAACAGAAGAAGAGAAAAAGTATCTTCCAATAATACAGAAAAGAATAGAACATGGAAATTTGTCAGAAATTATAAGAGAAAGAGTCCAACAGAAGGCTCAAAAAACAGATTTTAAAGAAGCAGTAATCAACGTTTACTCAATGCTTATAAAAAGCCTTATCGATAATCAACCCTACTTCTGAAAAAATGGTGAGGGCTGCAAATGTCCAGTAAAAGACAGAGCAACTTCTTTGATGTCTGCATTCAATGTAAAACAGGTTGCTGTCAAGGAGCAAGGCCTCCCATAACTCGTGAACGTAGGAAAATTATAGAAGCATTTTTGAATGAGCAAAAGTTTCCTGTTGAAAATGTGTTTGTTCAAACGTCATACACTTTTCCGAGAGAAGACGCAGAAGGGTATTGCATATTTTATGACAAAAAAACAAGAAAATGCCAGATTCACTCTATAAAGCCGGAGACATGCGTAGCCGGACCAATAACATTCGACATAAACAAAGAAACCCAAAAAATTGAATGGCACCTTAAAAAGGAGAAAATTTGTTTACTCGCAGGAAAAATGTGCAAAAACGAGAAAGCACTCAGAAAGCATCTTGAATTAGCCAAAATAGAAATCCTTAGAATGGTGCAGCAACTTGATCCTAAAGCTTTACAAACTATTTTAAGAATAGAAGAGCCCGAAACCTTCAAAATAGATGAAGATAACATTGGAAAGGAAATCTTGGACAAGCTAATTAGTGATTCCTAAAGTGGCGGGCCCGAGGGGATTTGAACCCCTGTTCTCCGGCTTTCTTCCATCCAGATGCCCGGAGGCTTGCGCATCTTTGCTGATTCGGCGCCTTAATCCGTACTGGGCAACGGGCCCCTTCCTGCAAACTAGAGTTGAGCCTATCTG
>CAZNJT010000130.1:0-2561 GCA_964573475.1 uncultured Candidatus Bathyarchaeia archaeon
AGCTTACGTGAAGCTTATGCACTGCGTCATAAACGTCCTGTTCTTTCTTCGCTCCAGTGCAAACAAGGTTCCCGCTTGCGAATATCAGTATGACCACTTTAGGCTCGTCCATCCTGTAGATCAATCCTGGAAACTGCTCCGGCTCATACATGGTTTTTCCAAGCGTGGTCACTGCCTGTTCCAAGTCTATCCTTCCGCCTAAGCTTGCAGAAGCAACAATGTTCACAACCTTCAAGTCCGGCTTGCTGATGATGATTATTCCGCTCTTTTTCAGTTCTTTAACAACTGTCATAACAGCTCTACGGGATTCCTTTTCCGATTTCGCTCCTGTGCACACCATTTTACCAGAATTGAAAATCAGCGTGGCGGTCTTCGGTCTCTTAAGTCTAAATACTAATCCAGGAAACTGTTCTGGGCGATATTCAACTCCTGGATAACCCTTCACAACAGCGTTTAAGTCAACTTTCTGGTTTAAGGTGGCAGAAGCAACAACGTTTTGAATGTTTATTATGGCTTTAGTCTTCGGCATTAAACATCACTTCTTATAGTGTAGCGGATGCTTAAATACCCTTTACAAAAGCCTCAAGTTGCCAGTGTATAGAAGCCTCCTGCACATTCCCTTTTTTCTGTGAGCGCGCACTATAATTTAAAATGGTTCTCTCCGCCAAATATTGTATGGGCATTGGTTCCAGCAGTAGCTGCCTCCCTTAAAAACACAGTTTCGGCATTCAAGCCTATCAAAAAACCTGGGCTTACTCACAACCCTTCCACAGTACGGATATACCACGAAGTTTCACTTTTAGTTTGTGGGTAGCGCTTTTCCAAGCTTGAGCACGCTACGGAACACTTAAAGTCTTATAAGTGAGCATTATCATCACAAATGTGAAAGGAGGAAGACGCCTTATGAGTTATGAAAGAAGACGCGGTTATGGTGGGGACTTTAAGCCTTGCCCAGTTGAGATGGGAAAGGAATACGAAGTGAACATAACGGAAACGAGCAGCCAAGGAGAAGGCATAGCCAGAATCCAAGGCTTCGTAATATTCGTTGCCAACGCAAAACCTAGAGACCATGTGAAAATAAGGATCACAAGGATAGGCCGCAGAGCCGCAAACGCCGAAATAGTCAAATAAAACTTTTTGATGTTTTTTCTACATCGCGATGCCTAATTTTTATTCCCTTAGAAATCTGATGGGCTTGCACAATTTTTTCAGCTAAAATATTATTTTCCAACCATTTTAAAAGAGGCGCTCACCACCTTTTTTGAAAGCCACCAGCAGCTTCTGACTTTTCTACACGAGATCCGCAGTCACGCAGATATCGGCGTGCACCTGCGAGTTCATATCTAGAGCATATCAAAAATAAGGTTCTATTTACACTTTCTTTCATTATCCATCTTTTGCAAGAGTTTGTCAAGGATTTTTGCTTTCGTTCTCAATTCTTGTTCTGAAATCGTTTGACCCATTGGACATAATTCATCAACCATGGCACCCTCATTTACCAGATACACAACAGGATAAAGATAGCATCCCAAGGGTCTTTTTCCATAGACTCGGCATTTCTTATCAGTGAGAATGTAGAAATAGCACCATCCGTTAACGTTTCTGAGCCGAGTCACACCATCATCTATTACTGCAAATTCTTCTCGGCGATAACCCGTTTCCTCTAATCTTTCGATGTCCTCGCTTGAAAGCTCCATCTCCGTTTTTTCACAGCACTTTCCACAGTTTGAACAACGCACGAGAAGCAAACTCCCCCAACTATCATAACGAAAAGATAGCCGAGTTATAGTCGTTCTGGTAGCCCAGGAGAGATTCGAACTCTCGCCAAGTATGCTGTGGCCATGTTTTTGCTGGTAAATACTCGTTACAGTAGATTGTGGGTACTTGCACCCAATTGGGTTTAGATCCCATGATGGGGCTGCCCGGATTTGAACCGGGGTCCTTCCCGTGCAAAGCGCAAGGCATTGCACTTAGAGAGCCCGAGTCTCCAAGCCTAGACCAAGCTAGCCGACAGCCCCATGGCGTTAACTCTTCATTTTGATATCATAGAAAATAAGTGTTCCCTAACACCTTTAAACTCTTACTTCTAAAATAATACCTTTACAGAGGGGAGGCTAGAACAGATTTGTCCGTTCCACATCGTGTGCGCGGGGTTAAGATACTTAAGGCAGTTTCTTCGCCTCTTAGACTGCAGATTTTGAACTTGCTTTTTGACAGAGGGCCTCTTTCTTACACGGAGTTGATGGGTTCGCTGAAAATGAATCCTAGCAGGGATGCTGGAAGATTTGCCTATCACTTGAAGTTTCTGCTTAAGGCGGATCTCATCGAAGCAGATGTTGAAGCAAAGAAGTATTGCCTAACTGAGTTGGGCAATATTGTTATTGATGTTGCAGAGAGAATTGAAAAAAAAGCCTTTAAGCCGAAAGGCATGCTTGTCCGCACTTCCCGATTTGCGCCAGAGGAATTTGACGCAAACAAGATTGCAAATTCTCTCATAAAAGAGACGAAAATGCCCGCCGAGTTAGCTCAAAAGGTGGCTAAAGAAGCCGAAAAATGGTTAC
>CAZNJT010000131.1:0-2508 GCA_964573475.1 uncultured Candidatus Bathyarchaeia archaeon
CCAATGGACCGCTTTCCGAAGGATTCGAAAGCGACTATTGCTTCCCACCATTTCTCGCTTTTAAATATTGTAACGTATTCAATAACTTTATAGAATTCGGATATCGGTAGTTTCTCAGTTTGTTCTTCAGTCATCGCTTTTTTCGCCTTTGCTTATGGTTCTAACCTCTAAGATTATAAGTGTTTTAACCATTAATAATTACAAGTGCTGGAAAACTCCTTTAACAAGAACGTCTGTGCTTGAGCCGTCTTTGTTAAAAGTTCTTATTGTAGGTTTTGACATTAGAAAATCCATGTGATTCTTGGATTGATTCTTTCCTCCAGGCATGTCAGAATTGTTGCCAAACGCTATGTGAATTGTACCCAGCATTTTCTCAGCTTCGAGAAACTCTTCAACAAATCTTGCTTTTGGATTTATTCCGAAGGCAAATTCGCCTACAACACTTGACCATTCATCAGTGTTTAATGATTCCATGATTCTGCTCAGTAATTGCGCGTCTTCAGATGAAGAGTCTTGTACTTTGCCATTTCGGACGATTAGTTTAACAGGAGTTTTTATGGGGCCTATTCCGCCAATAGCCATGTCACATACTAAGTCGCCTTCAAGAGAGTTTTCTATTGGCGCAACTATAACTTCGCCTGTTGGGAGGTTCATCCACTTCATGTTTTCCCAGTCAATTACAGTGTCTGTGAAGAATGGTCTCCCCTCAACACATAAGGATAAGTGTGTACCAGTTGGATTAGTGATTTCTACTCTTACAGTTTGACTTAATTTTCGAATTAGGCTTTCTGCAAAGCCTTGCATTTTTCTGTGATCTTCCGTTGTTAGGGCCAAGGCACCATAGGTAAGCATGTCTAAACCCACTCCTGGACAATGACCCAAACGCGTTTTGCGTTTTTCAGTCTCCATCTTGATGAGTTTTATTCTAAACGGCGTTTCTTCACGCACCCCGCGCAAAAGATTAATGTAAATGTCTGTTTGTTGCTTTGTCAAAATCTCCATCATTGACAATGGAATTTCCTTTCGGAATACATTCTCACCAGTTTTTAACGGCATTAACCTTGTTTGAAGACCCAACTTGAGGGCTCCATCTGCAAACGCCTTGCCAATGTCCATTTTCACATCATCACAGAAAATTGTTATTCTTTCGCCTTTTTTTGCCTCTAAAACACATCCTAACGCGTTTCTTGCTGCTTTCCAAGCTTCCATTGAAACCAACTCTTTAACACCTAAACATGAACTAAGTGATAAAGTTTCATAGTTCACGATAACCTATCTAATTCTTTTTGACAAAACATAAAGCGGAATCAAAAGAAGCGAAACACTTCCTAAAAGCATGAAGTAACTTGAGTAATTAGCTTCTGAAATGAAAAGGTAGGTTGGTACAAGGTTGATGATTCTGCCAAACATCAGTCCAACTTCCATCATAACTAAAATGCTAGCATAATTCTCCTTACCAAAAGAGTCTCCATAATGAGCAAACCATGAGATGGAAAAAGCGCTTGCCAGACCTGAAACTCCAGATAAAACCACAATTTGATACATTGTTGACACCGAAGCTATGGCAAAAAACCATAAAGCGTTTAGGATGGCTCCTATGATGGCGAATTCAACACGTGCTTTTTTGATATCTGAAAGCCAATTTACCAAGAAAGTAATGATACACATTAGGACCGCACTTAAAGCAAGTACTAGCCCCATTTGAAGAACAGTTTCAGAGAGTGTGTACACAAATAATGGGTAAGCAATCCAATACGCTTCTGACAAGCCTAGAAGGGTGAAAGTCAAAAAGAATACGATGAACATTTTTCTTTTTGGAATTGCGAATTCATACGTTTCTGGTTTGAATTTTATTCGTGTGGAGAAGAGGAAAGCGGCCAGATACAACATTATTGAAACTGCGAAAAGTAACTGAAAGCTAAAGCCTGATATTATGAAGCCACCGATTGCTGGGCCAGCGATGCTTGTGAGAGAGGGGATTATTGAAGAGAATAGACTTACGGTTCGAGCGCGTATGTGTGACTCACTTAGTCGGAACTGAAGAAGGTTGAAGCTGGGCCAAAAGGTTGCTATGCTTAGTCCATAGATTAGTCCTAATAATATTGGGTTCTTGACATAGATTAAGGCAGTGAAAAAGAGCATTGTGGAGAGTATCCCGAAAACTATCACTCCTTCAAAGTTTTTGATGAATTTTAGCAAAACAAGCGGAAGCAAGCCTATCACTATAAATGTGAAAAATAAAATTTCAACAATCTCTTCTAGGCTTAGTCCCATTTCTGTTTTATAATATACTGGGAGAAAGCTTCCTGAAAGATTGTTTGTGAAAAAGAATATTGCAACAACGAACGCCAGAGCTTTCAATGTTGTGGTTTGCACTTTTCATACCTTAAGAAATTGAGGTTTACAAAGGTGAATTTATGTTTAGTTCAAAACATGCAATCTATTCCTGTGTCAATAGGTTTGGATTTTTCCTTGGGCTAGTTCCATGCAGAATTTATCTATGTTTTC
>CAZNJT010000132.1:0-2486 GCA_964573475.1 uncultured Candidatus Bathyarchaeia archaeon
GGCAAGCTTGTTTCGGCTGGATACACTCGTTTTGTGGATTTTGCAAGCAACATTAGCATGGTGGCAACTGATGAAAGGTATAGAAGCAGAGGATACGCTACGTCGATTGTGTCTGCACTTGTTAAAGAAATCTTCCAGAGGTCTCCAATTGCGTTGATTCATGTCATAGCGGACAATGTTCCGGCGGTGAGAGCATACTCCAAAGTTGGCTTCAAACCATACAAGACCTACCTTTCCATAAGAAGATAAAAAAACAAAACATAAACCAATGATACTGCTTAAAGCTTTGATTAGGATTATCAGACCAAGGTCACTACATGGCATTTTGCAGCAAATTCTTAGCCTTGACAATTAGAGTTGCTATGATTAGCGTTGAATCAACAAATTGCCCTTTCAAAACCTTTTCTAGAACCGTGTTGAAATCCATAAATTCGACATTAGCGATTTCATCAGCGTGGAATTTTCCCTTCATCCTTAAGTCCTTGGTGAAAAATAGCTCAACGACCCCAGCTATATTGCTTGGAGCCCAATTGAACCTCCCGATCCATGTCAGATTTTCAGCAGTATAACCAGTTTCTTCCTCTAACTCTCTTAAGACAGCTTGTTGTGGGCTTTCTCCTTCTCTTATGCCTCCTGCGGGCAAGTCATAGATTAATCTGCCCAACGGATGGCGATACTGCTTTACAAGAAGCATTTTATCATCTTCTGTGAAGGCGGCTACAGCAACGGCTGTCGGATTGTCCTTTACTTTTGTATCACCGAAATAAACCCATTCGTACTTTGATCCATCCGCGCATTCTAACGTGTCAATAACAACTTTCCTGCCATGCTTTTCAAAGATAATCTTGGACTTTAGAATTCTTACATTCGCAAATCTGGCGCACAACCTACTTACCTCACTTTGGTTTCTTCTTTGGCAACAACCCATTAGCGATTTATGTTTTTTTAAGGCATTTTTCTATCTCGTTTTCTGCGTTGTCTGCTTTTATGAATATAGGCACGTTTTCTATGCCAGTAGCTATGTAGCTTGACAAAAGCCATTCGCCTGGCGCAAACTCCAACGTTTTCTCAAGTATGCCCTTGTCTATCATGAATGTGTCACTTATCAGTGCGCGGTCGTATGGGCGTGGCAGAGTGCCAACAAAATAGGTGTGTAGCTGCTGCAAAGCGTTTGTGTTTAAGTAGGCAATACGTTGCGTAGCTATGCAAACGCCTAAACCGTACTTTCTTCCCTGCCTAAGCAAAGTTTCAACATGCCCAGAACATTTAGCATCAATTCCTCCCGCGCCGCTTGGTATGAACTCTTGTGCTTCGTCAAAAACAAGCAACACGTATGGCTTGACTTGGAATCTGCGTTTTCTGCGAACAAGTAAATCCTGCGTTAGAGTGATGACTAAGTCCTTTATTATGAACGGGTCTGAAATTGAAACGCAAACAAGGCGTGTTGTTTTGTCTTCTAATAGTTCACGGATTTTTTCCGCTGTCAGTCCACCAACTTCTTCTTTTTCTCTCTCCCGTTTCTTTTTAATAATGTCCAAGATTGCACTTCTTGTGGTAGCCCACGCATATAATCCGCTTTTTTCGTGAACTTTAAACTGCTGTATGGTTTCCGTGGCAAGTTGATCTATGTACCCAATGAAATCTTCGCTTACTTCTTGGTTTTCGCTCAAACCGTGTTCTTCCACATATTCAATTATGGCATCGTGAATTTTGTCAATGGCGTTCATGTAATGCGGTTTGTCTACGCTGTCTTTTCTCTGATTACTAAGCTCATCTGAGAATTGGCTGTAAGTGGGAATCTTCTGTTTAGGCCTTGTGTAATAGGCAAGTTTACCCTGGTCTATTATGCACTTTAATCCCGCCTTAATTCTTTCATCAGCCTCGTACTCTCTTGGCTTAACAACAGAGTTGAAAAACTGTTCAAGCGAGTCGATTTTATGTTCAACAACAACTTTAGCCGAAAACGCTGGGTCAGCAAGCATATCCAACATTAAGAATACGTATTCGCAGCTTATGTCAAAAATTATGACTTTCGTGTTGTCAGTGTGTGCCAAAATTCTTCTAAGAACGTTCGACATTAAATTGCTTTTTCCACCACCCGTAAAAGCGAAAACGCCGAAGTGATAGCGGACAAGTTTCTCAAAATCAACATAGATGGGTATGGCTGTTTTGCTTGCTTGAAACATTTTGATTAAGCCAAGCCTCGGATCAGCTTTAGCGTCTTCAACAGTTTTAGACGGGTCTATGCCAAATTTTTCGGCTATTTTCTGGTTATACATGCGATTTATCATTTCGCTATTTAATAAATAAGCGGAGCTTCCTACTACTGGATATGAAAAGCCCTTGACAAACTCGAATTTGCACTTCTTGTTTAGGATTAAATCGTAGTTTATTGGAATAGCGTCTATCTGAATCATCATCGTAGACTTGTCGTCTGTCTGCCAATCCTCTTCAGACTGTTCAATAATCTCGAACTGCATGGGATA
>CAZNJT010000133.1:0-2446 GCA_964573475.1 uncultured Candidatus Bathyarchaeia archaeon
CGGGTAGGCACTCCAGAATAACCCTTTCGGACATATTTGGCTCCAAATAGAGGGGGCCTACAGCAGTTGCACACACGCAGACACACTGCTTAGTCTGGAATCTCTAGATTCAGCTGTCTCTTCAAACTCTTATAGCGGTTTCGAACTGTGACTTCCGTAACTCCGGCGGCTTCAGCGATGTCTTTCTGAGTTTTCTTCTCGTTATTCTGCAAACAAGCAATGTATAACGATGCAGCAGCCAAACCCATAGGGTCTTTACCAGCAGCAGCCCGCTTCTTTCTAGCCTCTCGAAGAATTTGTATAGCGATTCCTTGAGTTTTGCCTGATATTCCTGTTCTTTCGGCGATTTTTGAAACATATGTTAAGGGGTCGGCAATGGGCATCTGCACATCAAGTTCACGAAGCAAAAGCCTATAACAACGGGCAACATCCTTCTTATCAACCAGACTTGCCTCTGCAATTTCCCGAAGGGTTCTCGGGGTTCCAGTTCCACGGCAAGCAGCGTAAAGGGCAGCAGCCGCAATAGCTGAAATAGACCTTCCGCGGACTAATCCCCTATCCAAGGCTTTACGGTAAATAACTGCAGCCTTCTCTTTAATGGGCGGTGGAATGTAGACCTTGTCTGAGAGGCGGTCAAGCTCAGCCATTGCCTGGGCTAGGTTTCTGTCAATTGAAGAGTGCACCCTAGAACGTATTTGCCATTTCCGTAGACGCCACATCTGCAAACGTGTTGAAAGCGGAAGTTTTCTTCCGAAAGCGTCGCGGTCGACTTGGCTTATGGCTGTTGACAAGCCTTTGTCGTGGACGGAGTATGATGTTGGCACTCCAACGCGGCTTCTTGACGCTTTCTCTTCTTGGGTGAAGGCCCGCCATTCAGGTCCCTTATCCATCATTTGTTCGTATAAAACGAGTCCACAGTCGCCGCAAACCGTCTCTCCGGTATCATAGTCATGGATAAGGTTTACACTACCGCATTCTGGACATTTCTCAATTAAGCGTTGACGAGCACCGCTTTCTTTTTTACTCACGCATTTTCACCTAATATGCGATGTAGAACCGTCACCTTTCACATTCCTCATCATTAAATCGGAAATAAAAGAGCCATCCGGCCCAGTGTAGCTATTCTGATGAAATGTTTTAATATATAAAGTTTACGGTTTAGTCAAGAATATCTCATTCACAAATTTTGAATACTTATACACGCTATTGATTTCGTAGGAAAGTGGTTTATTTGACAGGGCTTCCAGAAAAAGTTCGAAGAACACTAGAAAAAGTAGTCGCTGAAATGAGAGTTACAGAAAACGTTTATGGTATAGGGTTGTTTGGAAGCTGGAGCCGAGGTGATGCCACAACATCAAGCGACGTTGATCTATTAATTCTTGACAAAGGCAATTTCAATTATGAGTATGTGGAAAGGATCGAAATTGGCGGTTTGCTCATAGATTTGGATCACGTCCCAAAACGATGGATCCACGAGCTAATCCCCCCGAAAATAGACCAGAAACTATACGAGATGCAAATCCTTTATGACAGAGACTGGTCATTGAACAACACGAAACTTTTGATGGTTAAATCCTATGGTTCACCTGAAAGAGTTGACATTAGAACCGAAACGCACGTCATAGAGTCAGACATTTACTTGAGCCGTGCAACTTCAGCGTTCTCAAGGGAAGACTTTCGAAGTGCATATTTTTTCGCTACGGTAGCTCTGGAAAATATTTTGAAGGTTTTGGTTGAGATAGCTTTGGAACCTTTTTCAAATAGTCGATTTGTGGAGAGAGTCGAAGTTTCAGCAGCAAAAATGGGAATGCGAGACATGTTTAACGAATACTTAGAGATAACGGGGCTAAATAAAACCGATAATGTAATCGCTAAAGACAAACTGAAGCTTTTCAAAGTAATCTGGGACGAAATGAAAGCCACAACTGAGCAAAATCTTCAAGCGCTCGAGTCCTCTCATTTTAAAGTTAAGACAAAACTGAATTATTATTTAAATTCAGCCTTTTTACAGGGTGTGGTGATGCGTACAAACGCTTTGATTGACTCTGGAAAAGTGGTTGAGGCATCGCATTACTTGAACAGCATTTTTCTTGACATTGTTGAGAACTATGTTTGGTTAAAATCTTCGATTGAGAAGGTTAAAGTGGATTATACAACTTTAATGCGTTCCTTGGAAAGCCTAGAGGAGAAAAACCCAAAGAACTATAATTACATATTAAAGTTTCTAAACTTAAGCGAAGTAGACAAGCTTAACGCAGCCAAAGCAATCGAAAAAACTCGGGAAATAATGCTTAAAATACGAAAGGAGAGGAAGGTTTTAATCAAAAATCGCTTAATAAAGAGTTAGTTCAAAAATACCATACACATGAAGCCCGGTGGTGTAGTGGACAAGCATAGCGGGCTTTGGACCCGCTGACGAGAGTTCGAATCTCTCCCGGGCTACCAA
>CAZNJT010000134.1:0-2442 GCA_964573475.1 uncultured Candidatus Bathyarchaeia archaeon
TCATAAAACTTTTATATATGATGATTTGTGGATATGAGTAATTAAGGTAAAGAACTCTGGTGCGTGCATGGAACCTAGTAAAAAGCCATTAAATGTGCTTGTTAAGCAGTTAAACGCCAGCATTGCAGTTATGCTGAAAAACGGCTGCGAATACAAGGGAAAAATGATTAAGTGTGACGGGCATATGAATATACTTCTTGAAGGAGCAACTGAAAGCAGAGACGACCAGTTAATCACCAATTACGGAAATGTCTTGTTGCGTGGAAACAACATACTTTATATACTGTTGGATGTCCACTAAAAAGTAGCCATTTTGCCCATTCCAGTCACATACGCCAAAGCTTCTTTAAGTTTGACCTTTAACATATACTTGCGTTTGAAATACTGCAAAATGTTTTTGATGTCTCGGGTTAGAAGCTGTTTGGCATTTGGATGAGTCATGGTGACGTATTGGGGCCAATCGATGATTAGAATGTGCATGTTAGGCTTTAAAATAACGTTGTATTCGCTTAAATCAGCGTGGATAACACCAGCCTTTAAATAGGCTTTTCGAACATTACGTAATATCTCCTTTAGAACCTTTTCTGGTTTGGAAATTTCTTTCCAATCTGAAAGTTCCGCTCCTTCAATCATGCCCATGGCTATTACGTGGCGGTTTTGGCTTATTGGCGCTGGAACGGCCACTTTATATGGAAAGAGAAGCCTTAGGGCTTGAAATTCTTTTTCTGCTGCAAGTCTAGACTGGAAAAGCCAGCTGGCATGCTCGGTTGTGTAGCCTCTTTTTCGCATGGTTTGGCGGAAACTGATTCTGCCCAGTCTATGAAATTTTACGGCTATTCTTTCTCCTTTCGGGTTTAATGCGTCGTAAACGTCTGCTTCTTTGCCCACGCCTAAGGGTTTTCCAAAGGCTTCTAGCACTCCAGATTTAACAAGGGCGTTTATTGCTAGGCAATCGTAACCCGTATAGTTCAATGTATAGCCAACATAGGGACCTCGCATTCGATATATCAAGCCCAACTTGTTAAGGCGGCTTAATCTGAAGTCTGTATCCCGCGCAAGGTCGAATTTGGTGAATTTTGCAATCTGTTCTTTTGGAACGAATTCGTGTTTGCTCATGCCGGTCTCGATGACTTGCAGTACTCTGAAATCTTCATTTTCCAGTGTGCGAAACACTCGAACCGCAAGTTCAGCTGACGACATACATGTAGAAATGGTTCATTTTGTTAATAAGCCATATCAAGTCTAAACTGTTACAATTTTAGCTGCTTTAACAGATTCCTCAACCATCTGTTCTATGTCAAAGTTTTCCTCAGCTTTTTTTACAATTTCCAATTTCGCTTTGGTGGACGGCTTAGTGGGTGCGGCACTGCATCCCTTGGCTTTCTGGGTCGAAATTTCGAAAGTGCCGATTTTTCTGGCTAACTCTGTGGTCTCTGTTTTGTCAAAGCCTAAGAGTGGGCGATGTATCGGGTATTTTGCTGAGGCTTCATCTAAGACTCTTAGGTTTGTTATTGTTTGGCTTGCTTGTTCGCCTATTGCTTCGCCGGTTACTATGCCGTCTGTTTTCTCGGTTTCGGCTATTCGTTCAGCAATGCGGTACATCATGCGCTTACATAAAATGCATGTTAGCTTTCTTGGTGCATCTTTAACAAAGGTTTCTAGGTTTTTGCCATGCGGCACAATATAGACTTTTCTTGGAAACCCAATTGACCATTCGAAAAGTTTCTTAGCAACTTCTAAGGCTTTGGCTGTGGTCGTTTCGTCTGTTAATGGTGCATTATCAAGGTAGATAGGGATGATCGAGCATCCACGCTTCATTACAAGCCAACATGCTACAGCAGAATCTATGCCTCCGCTTAGGAGACAGACAACTTTCGACTGTGAACCGAGCGGAAATCCGCCTGTACCCTTCAAATTTTCTGAAAAAATGTAGGCGTTGGCATCTCTAACTTCAATGTTAATGGTAAATTGAGGGTTTTTTAGATTCACCCGCAAATTTCTATCTTCCAGACTTTTCAAAACTTGTTTTCCAACTTCTTTACAAACATCCAAGCTTGAATATGGATGCTCTCCAACTCTGCGGCAACGGACTGCAAAGCTACTTTCACTTTTAATTGTGGTAGCTACTAGCTCAACAGCTGTTTCTACAATATTCTCCATGTATGAAGTAGTTTGTATAGCTGGAGAAACTGAAGAGACGCCGAAAACGCGTGTCAGTTTGGCGGCAGTTTCTTGGGGATTTTTCGTTTTTATGTAGATTCTGCCTCGTTCTCGCAGGATTTTCTCGTAAGAAATTCTGTGGTGTTCTAAAACGTTTTTCATGTTTTTTAGTAACAGCCGTTCGTAAGTAACCCTCGTCCTTTCGCTTTTTATGCCTATTTCTCCGCCGAGCCGAACAATTACAGAATCAAATTCCGTGATTTAACCCACCCCAAATAAGCT
>CAZNJT010000135.1:0-2428 GCA_964573475.1 uncultured Candidatus Bathyarchaeia archaeon
TTTTGCTTTCCCATTGCAAGAATATATGGACCTAACTTTGGACCTTGAGGTACGCCTAAAAGAATTGCATACAGCGTTTTGAAGAAATCCGCTGGTCGTAAGTCGTGCTTTTTGGCTGTGTAGAATATGGCATTTTGGATTTTTTCAGCTTCGTCTTCGACCTTTAACACTTGGATTAATTCCTTTACGGCTTCCTTCTCCTGCGAAGTTAGGCTTATTGCCGTTTCTTTTATTTCCTCAAAATCCCTTATCCAATTAAAAGCAAATTCAACTCGCCTCTTCAAGCCTTCATCAAATGCTTGGCTTTTCTGCAAATAACCATAACTTCGAAGCTTTTCGGTTATAAACTCTTCTTCACGGCCTTTAGGCGCCATCTTAGCTAGAAAAGTCAGCAGATTATATGGCACGTTAATGCTTGGTTTTGCAGGAGGCTTCAAGCTCCAGCAATACTCGTATAAACCTCGAAGCTTAGCCAGTTCCTTCTCGTCCTTTAGCGTTTCTCTTCCGAAGTATAAGTCTTCTAAATAGTCCAGCTCATTCATATATGAGGGTATGTCTGTCACATCTAACGTACGGGCTCCAACGAACCTTTTCAGCAATAGCAACATGAGCGACTGGGGAGAACCATACTTAAACCATGTCTGTGGAGTAAAAACTATTCCAGCTGATTTCGAGAGTCTTTTGCCACTTTTGTTTAGGAACAACTCGTATTTTGCGTGGCACGGCGGTTCCCAATTGAATATTTCCCGGCATATGCGATCGTTTACCCGCGCAGAATCAGCAACTTCCTTTCCATACGCTTCAAACCTTATGTCTAAGGCTTTCCACCTGACAGCAAACTCTCCCTTCCAATTGAGCTTACCCTCACCTTTCCTGTAGTCTACCTCACCTTTATGTCCGCAGCCTTCAAGCCACCGCCCCTTAACCTCCATCCCTTCACATACATAGAGAATTTTGTTTTCTTTCGGCAAAAATTCGTAGGCTTTGGTCGTGTATATGCGCTCACAATTTTCGCAGACAGGAAAATAGGGCAGAGCCTCCAAAAACTTTTCTTGCCCAACCTCTTCATTAACTATTTCTCCCACCCTCTTAGCATTCAAAAGTATTGTTTTAATTTCCTCGTTGAACAAGCCTTTTCTGTATGCTTCCGCGCCAGACATGAACTTGTACTCTATTCCGCACTTGTCTAGGGCTTCAAGAAGCAGCAAGGTCATGTGTTCACCATAGCTTTTGTGGCATCCGTAAAGGTCGGGTATGTCAGTTACTGGTCGTCCTAAATGTTCTTCCAAAGATTTTGGCAGTCCTGCTGGAACTTTTCTTAATCCATCTTTGTCGTCTGCAAAGGCAACGAGTTCAGAATTGAAACCTTGCTCTCTAAGTGCCAAAGTAACAGCAAAAGATCTGGCTGCGTCGCTTAGATTACCGATGTGAGGAAAGCCAGATGCCGCTATTCCCATCTCAGTTCTTATCAGGTCTAAGCCTCTGCCCAGCTTCCGCTCCCTCTCAATTACTCTTGCAGCCATCTTGTCATACCATGTGCCGCGGCCGATTATTTTCTCGCTCATAACATGCCTAGCCCCTACAAAACATTAATCATCCTGCATATAAAAAATGTTTAGAAATTATAGAACCTGTTTTCTCAATTTTCATTTTCAGATTTTGTAAACGCATTGTGGTTGCATCTAAAGCTTTGTCAAAATATTCCAAATTCGGTGGAGGGAATGTCGCCTTTTATAGCCGTTCCAGTTGTTCCATCTATCCATAGCTGATAGGTTTTACCTTTATACTCGTATTTTATGAGCCAAATTGGAGCATGTAGGTAAACAGTCTGGTCCATTTTCATTTCGCTTTTCATTTCAATGATTTTGTCCACGTCTTGCTGAGCGAGATAACGATGAAGCTCTTCGATTTGTTGCTTTGCCATTTCGACTGCTTCATCTTTTTCAACTTCACTGTTGAGGATTTTGGCGAAACCTTCTATTTTCCTAAAGTCATATGGAATCTTGCCTTCCAATGGCACATTATATTCCCTTGTTGGAAATTCTGTCGCCTTCCTTGCCAGAACAAGCCAATCGTATTCCTTCTCGATTTTTCCTTCTTTGACAACAGACGGTGTTATACGCTCAAATATCCCTTTATAGTTGCTTGTGACTTCTATGGATATGACCCAGAAAGGCAAGTAAATCAAGTTTTTCTCCATTATTTTTGATTTCCTAGCGAGATCTGAAGGCTTCAAAAAGCCCGCATGCATCCAGTTTTTAATAGACTCTTCTATTTGTGTTGGGTCATACTTGTTTAGTAACATGGAGTGTTCGAAAGTGAAGGCGCTTCCAGTTTCTATCACAACTGTGTAGCCGCAGTATTTGCATGTCGCTATTATTTCGCCTGGTTCGAATGATATTGGTGCGCCGCAATGGGAACAACTTAT
>CAZNJT010000136.1:0-2410 GCA_964573475.1 uncultured Candidatus Bathyarchaeia archaeon
AAGTATTATGTTAACTCTGAAGGTTCTCGCATTTCTTCGTTTGTCCCAAAAATAGCCACTTACATCTTTATCACGGTTGCTGAGCAGGGAAAAACCGAACAAGCATCTGAACAATTTGGATACAGCGGCGGATGGGAAGCGTTTCACGAATGGAACGCCGCCGAAAAAATAATTCACAACGCCAAGATTCTCAAAGATGTTATAACAAAGGGAAAAACTGTACAACCTGGAATTATGGATCTCATTTGTGGTTCTGAGGTCGCTGGAATAGCAGCACATGAATCTTGTGGTCATCCGATGGAAGCTGACAGAATTTTAGGACGCGAAATGAGTCAAGCTGGAAGATCTTTCATATTCAAGGGCGGCCCGTATTGGATTGGTACAAGAATTGGAAGTGATGCTGTAACGGTAGTTGATGATCCTACAATAGAACACAGTTACGGCTATTATGCTTATGACGATGAGGGTGTTAAAGCAAGACGCAGATATCTGTACAAAAATGGTTTGATAAACGAGTTTTTGCATAACAGAGAGACTGCTGCGAAACTGGGGACAAAGAGTAATGCTTCTTCAAGGTCAACCAACTACGACAGAGAAGCCATTGTTCGCATGGCTAACACATTTGTCTTGCCAGGCGAAATGTCTGAAGAAGAGCTTATTGAAGATGTTAAAAGTGGGGTTTACATGAAATCTTTCACAGAATGGAACATAGACGATAAGCGTTTCAACCAGCGCTACGTGGGTAGAGAAGCCTACTTAATAGAAAATGGCGAGTTGAAACATCCTGTTGCAAGGCCAGTAATCGAGACTACCACGCCAAAGTTTTGGACAGCGGTAGACGCGGCTTCTAAAAATGTTAAATTTGACTCTGCTACTTGCGGGAAAGGCGATCCTGGGCAAGGTGTTCCATGCTATACTGGGGGTCCATGTATTAGGCTTAGAGGAGTGTACGTGAAATGAGTGAGATATTTAGCAAGACTGAAGAGATAGTCAAGAAAGCGAAAGCCTTAGGCGCAGACGAAGTCATTGCCAGGACGACTTTTGGCAAGTATAGGCAGGCGCGTTTCAGCAATAATCAGGTGGACATCACTGTTGCTTGGAATGATTATGTTACAGATGTGAATTTGGCTTGGAAGAAACGCATAGTTGCTACGCAGATACACAATTTTCAAGAGGTTGATGCAAGCATTAAGAGACTATTGGAGTTGGCGAAGGTCTCCAAAGAAAATCCACTGTTTGGAGGTTTTGCAAAGGGCAGCTTTCGCTACGCAAGAAGTAACGCTGATAAGAAACTTCAAGATTTAGACGATCCCACTGAGTATGTATTCGAAGCGATCGGCGCTGCGGAGAAAGAAGTTGGGTCTCAAATTGACAGCGGAGGCATACTTTTCACCAAGTTCGAAGATGTTTATTTGGTGTCTTCGGAAGGACCTGTTGGTGCCGACAGTCGATCAGCAATCGAGCTTTCTATAAGGGCTTTCTCGGAGAGAGAGGCTTCTGGTCATGGTGTCGAATGTAGCTCTACACTGAAAGATTTTAAACCATCCAGGGCTGGGAGTAAAGCTGGGGAAATTGCCAAGTTAGCCAAGAATCCGAAAGTTGGTGAGGAAGGTGTATATGATGTTATTTATGATCCTTTGATTTTCGGTTCGCTGTTTGGCGTTTGGGGTTCGATGGTTTCAGCTTTCAGCATCTTGATTCAGCAGTCAGTTTTCGTCAACAGGCTTGGCCAAAAAGTAGCGCCTGAAAACGTGACATTGAAAGATAATCCGTCTGCCTATTCTATGGCTAGCCGCATTTTTGACGATGAGGGCGTTCCAACGAGAGAGAATGTCTTCATCGACCATGGTGTGCTTAAAACATATCTTCATAACACATCAACGGCTAAAATATTCAAAACCGAAACCACGGCTAATGCTGGATTGGTTGCGCCGAACGCGTGGAGTATTGAAATGGACTCTGGAGACATGCGCAGAGAGGAACTTTTCAAGCAAGTGAAGAGGGGGCTTTATCTGACAAACACTTGGTATACGCGGTTCCAAAACTATGCGAAGGGTGACTTTTCAACAATTCCCAGAGATGGCATTTTCTTGATCGAGAAGGGGGAAATAAAGCAGTCGCTGAAGGACTTGCGCATAAGCGACAATGCTTTGAGTTTGCTAGGCAACATTGCTGGGATTTCGAAGGAAAGGCAACATGTACATTGGTGGGGTGAAGCAGATCCGCCGTCGTTGTCTCCGTATGTTCTAATCAAAGATGTGCATATAACAAAATCCAAATAGAAACCTCTTCTTTCTTTTTTTTGTTAGAACGCAAACTTTATGCCAATTTTCTGTCAGATGTTACTGTGGCAGTGGCGGTCGTAGTCTAGCTTGGCTAGGACATCAGCCTCCCACGCTGACGACCCGGG
>CAZNJT010000137.1:0-2303 GCA_964573475.1 uncultured Candidatus Bathyarchaeia archaeon
TAGTCACTCTGGGCCTTGTTTTACCAGTGATTCTTAGCAACGCGATAGGTCAGCCACTTAGCCAGAATCCAGACTATGTCGTCAGTTCAAATCCAGGTGCTCTAGTTTTCTTCCTTTTCGCGATCGTAACAGTTATGAACAGCATCTCTGGTGAATTTGAAAGTGGCACAATCGTTCCGTTGCTGACAAAGCCTGTCTCCAGAACAATGGTCTTTCTCGGCAAGCTGTTTGCAGCTTTCATCACTCTCCTCTTAGTCTATGTTGTTCTCTTTGCTTACACGACCATTGGCGCAACAATCGTGTACGGTCCTCAAAACAACCTTCAACTGGTTCCACTCTCGCTCTTAGGAAGTATCATAGCCACTTTTCTTTGGATAGCCATAGTCTTAGCGATAGGTTCCCTTTCCAAAAGTTCGTTAATAGCAGCCCTCGGAACCTTTTGCATTTTTATTGCACTGCTCATAAGCGCTCAAATTGTTTCAGTGTTTTCAGATCAGGCTTGGGTACTCTCCTATGTGCCGGGAAGCGGAGTCACAGGAACTTTAATCACAAGTCAAAATCAAACTGCAGTGACTGGAATATCAATATCAACAGGAACGGATAACATTGCTGCCAACTTGATTAACTATGGTCTTTACTCCTTATCAAACGTGACTTTCTACAAGAGAAACCCTTTCCTCGGAGAATCAACAATGCTTTATGTGGAGCCTCTCTCACTCATTCTGCTGAGATCAATAGCGGTAGCATTAACCTACATCCTTGCCTTCTCGCTTATTTCATGGTACGCTCTCAAGCGAGCCCAAATATTAGAATAACAAAACGTCTTTCACCTTCACTTTCTAACAGTTATCCACGCTCCAGCCTATAGCGCCGCGCGCGCTTACAGTCTTAGCTATGGCTCACACCGCCTAAAAAGAAAGAAGAGAGTTGCGGTTTCCATTATAGTGCTGATGGGAAAGGCTAAATCGTTGGCAATGAATGGATTATTGATTTTTGAATCGAACAATAACGTATTAGCGGGCGCTATTGGGGCCCTTTCTCTATCAGTGACTGGTTTTGATGTTATAGAAGAGCCTTCCATAAAGCTTTAATACAAAACTAGAATTACCATAAGATAGAGGAGAAAAGGTAAAAATGAAAAAAATATTATCAAGGATAGTAATTTGTCTTTTATGCTTCTCAATGGTTCCTGTACTAACACTTCGAGCGAAAGCAGTTGTTGACATCACTCCACCAGTAACGACACTAACGATAGGCGACCCAAAATACGTTTCTACGACGACGTTTGTCATTCCAAGTACGCCTTTTACGCTAAATGCCACTGACGATATATCAGGGGTCAATTACACTCTATACCAAGTTTATAACAAAACGTTTTCATGGGGTTGGGTGCAACACTCATCGAATTTCACCTTCACCCTGACTGGCCACAAAAACGGAAATTACACGATTGCATATCACAGCGTCGACTTTGCGAATAATACTGAGCTGATTAAAGAGAAGAATGTGACTCTCTGCCGATCATATGATAATCTGGGAGACTTGACAGGAAACGGCGAAGTGGACATTTACGACATAACAATGATATGCGTTGCATATGACTCAAAACCCGGAGACCCAAACTGGGATCCAATTGTAGACTTCGTCCCCGATAACATAATTAACATCTTTGACGTTGCCACGTGCCTTCAATACTGGGGCAAACCTAAATAGACACTAGTGCCAAAAATCCAAACACACCGATACTCTTTTTTTAGCGCGCGCGAGATCACACTAAGACAAAATTGAAATAGAGCAGAACAGACACCATGTAAATAGGCATAAACTTATGCAGAGGACAGGGGTTGCAACGCTTCCGCTTCATTACGGCAAGGCGCCTAGATGGCTAGTCGTGCGCATGCAGAAACTTGCTAGAGAAATTGTTACAATCATTGTTGATGAGTATGGCACTGGTGATTTTCTAAAGCGAATCTCCGACCCCTTTTGGTTTCAGGCTTTAGGTTGTGTTTTGGGTTATGACTGGCATTCGTCAGGGGTAACAACAGTTGTTACAGGTGTTTTGAAACAGGCTATTGTGCCTGAAGAACATGGCATTGCTGTTTGTGGTGGCAAGGGCAAAGTTTCTTTGCAAGCTCCATTAGAAATTGGAAATGTCGGCGAAAAATTTGGTTTCTCAAGCGATAAAATTAAGGCTTTGTGTTATGCAAGCAAAATGAGCGCAAAAGTCGATAATACGGCTGTTCAAGCCGGCTACCAGCTTTACCATCACGCCTTCTTCGTGGCTGAGGATGAAAAATGGGCAG
>CAZNJT010000138.1:0-2260 GCA_964573475.1 uncultured Candidatus Bathyarchaeia archaeon
GAAGCCGTTTCAAGAGCAGATACTCTACTGTGTCACTCTTTCTTCGAAAGATTATCGCTTCGACTACTTGTATTGGGGTAAAGTTTTATCCCAAACCCCAAATTATTAGTCAAACAACATTAATGCTTTTCCTATCCCGCGTTCCAATCCAATTTCTTTCGCACATTCTTCTGTTATCTTAAACCATCTGACTTTCCTGCTCAACTCTTGAACCCTCCCCAAACTTGACATATATCTGTGTCAATGTAATCCTTTTTCCCATCGATTCGCAATGAAATTCAGCACTTTTTTCTCGAACCATCCCTTTGCCACCTGTTTACCCATCGATAGCCTGTCGTAATACGCCCTGTGCAGCTGCTGGATTTTTTCACCACTGAACTCGTACACGGTTATCCCCGGTATTTCACGCCATCTTCTACCATCGGGCGTAGAACCCTAGCGCGCGCTAACCCAAACTCACAATAGTCCAACGCTAGAAGCACCGCTATTCTTTTTCAAGCTCCATAACTATCTGACCGACATATCCGCAGTTTTCGCACACATATTTTTTAGGAGTTAACCAATAATCAAGACTACTGGATAGGCGGATTTTTGGGCTTCCACATCTTGGGCAGTATATTTTCGATGGTTTCCGACGTTTTAGCGTTTTAAATACTTCACGTATGTTCTGTAGCAGTTTCATTCCGAGCTTACACCTTTATGCAGCGGCAACTACTGAAGCTCAATGTTTTCTTCTGGATATCCAAGCTTTATTAGATATTCCCGCACTTTTTCACGGTGATCTCCCTGAAGCAATATTTGACCGTTCTTTGCCGTTCCTCCACACGCACAAACACCTTTCAGCTTTTGAGCCGTACTTGCCAGATTTGTGTTTTTGTCATTTATGCCATCCACTATGGTTGTTGGTCTACCAAACTTACGTGTTTCAAGTCTAATGCGAATTCTTTGCTGCTCCCTGTCTATTTCGCTACAAACGCACAAGTCCTTAGGAAGCCCGCATGTCGGACAAATCTCAGCCATGATGCTCAAACTTACAATTGCTATGGTGCTATATAAGATTTTCAAATCAACACTCTATAATCAAACTACATTTCACAACTCTTTCATCCTTAGCTTTTAGGAAAGCTTTAATGAGAAACTGTCTTCATTACACTTTATGAAAGTACTCATCTTGGGCTGTGGAAACATCGGTTCAGTCGCAGCGGAAGACCTTGCTAAAAGCATAAGTTCCATCCAAGTAGTTGTAGCCGACAAAAATGAGGCAAGGGCTAAAGACGTTGCTGAAAGAATTGGCGGAAGCAATGTTTCATGGATTCAACTGGATGTAACAAACCCTAGTAAACTAGCTAATGCACTAAAAGATTTCGACTTAGTTATGGGGTTTTTGCCCGGAAAACTTGGCTACCGCTTGGCTAAAGCATGTATTGATGCCGGAAAAGACTTGGTAGACGTTTCCTACATGTCTGAAAATCCCTTAGCATTAACTGATAACGCTATAAAGGCAAATGTAACCATTGCTCCAGACTGTGGACTAGCACCTGGCATCAGCAACATTCTTGTTGGGCATGCTGCAGCAGAGCTTGACAAGGTGCAGGCTGTCCACATAATGGTGGGCGGTCTTCCAGAAAAACCTGTCCCGCCTTTGGACTACGTTATTACTTGGTCTCCGGAAAACCTAATTGACGAGTATATGAGAAAAGCAAGGATAGTTAAGGAAGGCAAAATAATTGAAGTAGAAGCCTTAAGCGGATTGGAAGAAATAGAGTTTCCAGAATTTGGTAAACTTGAAGCCTTCTACACTGATGGACTTAGAACTCTACCGCAAACGATAACTGATGCATATGACATGTGGGAGAAAACGCTTAGATATCCGGGACATGCTGAAAAGATAAAACTGCTCAAAACTCTTGGGTTCTTTGAAGAGGAACAAATTGACGTTGAAGGTGTAAGCGTATCACCGAGAAAGCTTACCGTCAAACTTTTGGAGCAAAAACTTCGAAAACCTGAGGTCAAGGATATTGTAGCATTAGAAGTTGAGGTTTCAGGTGTTAAGAATGGCAGGCAGACGCGCTACGTTTACCACTTATTAGATTATTACGATGAAAAACGGGGGATAACGGCTATGGCGAGAACCACAGCTTATTCAGCATCAATCATTGCACAGTTGATGCTCAAAAAAGCATTAAAGGAAAAAGGTGTTGTTCCCACGGAAAAAATAGGAAAGAATAACGCGCTTTTTCAATTGTTTTTGGACGAGTTG
>CAZNJT010000139.1:0-2254 GCA_964573475.1 uncultured Candidatus Bathyarchaeia archaeon
GGAGATTGATTTAGAAAATTGTAAGTAAAGTAGGCCGAAAATATAGCTATAAGCAGAATGAAGACTAGAAAAGCGGCATTATCCCACTTCTTCGAGGCTTTGAATTTAGCCTTAGTTCCAGCATGCTTCTTTTTAGCCTTCATATATGATAACCTTGATTTTTAAAAGATAAAAAGAGGGAAAATGAATGGTTTTCATTGCTTCTCTTTTCTATGCTTAACACGCTTGATGTGGATGGCTGTTGCAACTGTTGCGATTATGATTGTTGAGGCTAAGCCGATGTATGGAGCCAACAGACCGAATTTGTCCACAGGAACAACAATGCCGCCTACTCCAGTCGCATTTGAAAAATAAGCGTCTATGCCATCTTTTATGGCTTGGGCAGCCGTTTCCTGCGTTTCTTCCTCATTTAGCATAGCCTCTTCGTCTGGATTGCTGATGAAAGCTACTTCTGTTAATATGGCTGGCATCTTCGTATTCTTCAATACATAGAAAGTACCCTCTTTCACTCCTCTATCATTAGTGTCTAAAGCCTCAACTAGCTCCCCTTGAACTTCTGTCGCCAGTTTTTCACCTTTCGTGGAACCTGGATAATGATATGTTTCGGTTCCTTTAGCATTCGAATTTTCGGCGGCGTTGCAGTGGATACTCACGAAGATGTCGGCATTTGCGTCGTTAGCTTTATTCACTCTGTCTTCAAGAGAAACCTTTTCATCCGTTTCTCTAGTCATAACCACAGTATAACCTTGAGCTTCAAGCTTTGCCTTCAGTTTCAAAGCAATTTGAAGATTGACATCCTTTTCGTTTACGCCCGTTGGACCGACTGCTCCAGAATCAGTTCCTCCATGACCAGGATCTATAGCGATCTTTTTAGAGCTAGCATTTGCGTCTGTTAAGGCATTCGAGAGCAACAAAAGGAGAAAGGCCATGCACACGATTCGATAGAGGGATGCACTTTTTCCAGTTTTCATATTTCACGCACTTTTCTGCGCTTAATGCGCTTGACATAAACTGTTGCTGCAGCTGTTGCGACTAGGATTGTTGAGGTTAAGCCAATGTAGGGAGCCAACAAACCAAACTTATCAACAGGAACAACAACACCACCAACTCCTCCCTCAGATACTTGCAGGTAAGGGTCCGCTGTATCTATCACTTGACCACCCGACAAAAACTCCACCACATATTGATATAGCCCTGGAGGCGCTGTTACAATAGGTTGTGGATTTCCGCCGAGGTTAAGATTTATTATTGTATTCATTCCTCCCCAAGGATCTGCACCTACAAACCGTATCCGTGCAGTATCTGGAACAACGCCCTTGCGCAGGTAAACATCATATTTGGCCGACATACTATAATCCCAATTTACTGAATCAACATTTCGAATGCAAACTACAGTCTTTGGATTTACCGAAGGAGGTGTATTAGCATTATCATCTCCTGAGATCCAAACCGTTTTCTCTGCAGCATACGCAATTGAAAGCGTTAAAGAAATCAGAAGCACTAAAGCTGCAATGTCCAATAAGAGCTTTTTCATTCCTTAACATCCTCCTTTCCTTTTTTTTACGTTTTTAGGATATTTTGTTTCATTGCGCTTCTTTTTGAGCGCTTTTGAAGGGTGTTGAGCCTGTAGACAATCCTGCTCATCGGCTTCTGGGATGCTCTCCGCAGAAGCCAGTCAAACTGCCTTGAAAGTTTACCTCTCCCTTCACTAAATAGTTGTCTTCATAATCGCCTTATAAAATTTGTGGAAAAATGTTTCATACACTATTAAAGCCAACCGTTAGAGGCGTAAATGAAACAAATAACCAATACTTAGTTTGTTACTTTGGAGACATGACGTCTGTTTCTATTCATGATAGCAACACTACTGGCTGTCTTAGTCTGCCGAAGAAAACATTTAATGCAACTAAAACACAAAAACATTTTTTACGGATAAATCTCCTATTTGTTTCAGTGAACATTATTGTTAACATATGAAATGGTACGTGTATGTCTACACTATTTCTAAAATACTCCTCCGATATCTTCGAAACACCATGATTTTAAGGTGAACTCAGTGCAAAAGATGAAGGGTTTAACATCAACAACATCTGCATCCTGAAAACTGATAACGTCTAGATACGTGATTCCGTTAACCGTGACAGTGCAGTTTACATAATCGCAATAAATTATGGCTGGGTTTGTGCCGTCGCTGGGGTCTGTGGTCCTTGCGAGAAGCCAGACAGTGATGTCATCGCCTTATATATTGACAACA
>CAZNJT010000140.1:0-2194 GCA_964573475.1 uncultured Candidatus Bathyarchaeia archaeon
TTGCAGTTATGCTGGCGTTGCAAGGGCTCTGAAAGGCTTTATAGCAAAAGAAACGGGACTGCCCGAATACAAAGCTAAAAAACCAAAAATCACGCTTACCATAGATAAGGCTGTTGCAGACGTTAGACCCTTTATGCTTGCAGCTGTAATCCGTGAAATAAAACTTGACGAAGACGCCGTTGTTGAATTAATGGAGATGCAAGAAGACATCCATTGGGGTCTTGGCAGAGATAGAAAAAAAGTTTCCATAGGCATCCACAACTTGGATGTGGTTAAGCCGCCTTTCACTTACACGGCAGTGAAACCTGAAAGTGTAAAGTTTGTTCCTCTAGGCAAAACTGAAGAAATGACTTTGAAAGAAATTTTGGAAAACCACGAGAAGGGTTTAGCCTATAGCCACCTCATAGACTGGGCGCCTAAATATCCGCTACTAATTGATAAGAATAGGGCGGTTCTTTCAATGCCGCCTATCATAAATGGAGAACTAACGAGGGTAGATGCCAAAACAAAGAATCTATTCCTAGATGTTACGGGCACCAATTACGATGCTGTTGAGAAAAGCTTGAAAGTGCTTGTCACGGCTTTGGCGGAGATGAGTGGCACCATAGAGAAGGTTAAAGTGAAGTACGCAGACAGCACTGTGATTTCACCCAATTTGGAACAGGAAAAAATGAGGTTAAGAGTGGACTATGCCAATAAGTTGCTTGGCTTAGAACTTTCCGAGGCGGAAGCTACAAAGTGTTTACAAAGATGTAGGTTGGATGCACAAAAAGTGGGCAAGGGCGTTTTGGAAGTTTCAATTCCCCCTTATCGAATTGACATATTGCATGAAGTTGATTTGGTTGAGGAAGTTGCTATAGGCTATGGCTATTATAGGCTAAAGCCCACAATTCCAACGGCTGTAACTGTTGGAGAACAGCATCCAGCCCAAAGGCTTGCAAATACCGTGCGACAAATCATGATAGGCTTAGGATTCTTAGAAGTCATGAACTTCACCCTTACCAATGAACGCCTTCATTACCATTTTATGCGCATGAAAGAGGAAAAACCCATTAGACTCGCAAATCCTGTTTCAACAGAATATTCCATAATGCGCCAGTCCCTATTGCCAGGACTTATGAAGAACTTGGCTGAAAACAAACATGAAAGTTTTCCGCAGAGGCTTTTCGAAGTTTCAGATGTTGGGAAAATAAACATTAAGCTAGAGACAATGTGCGAAAGAAGACTAAACATAGTAGCTGTTTCATCGCATTCGACAGCCAACTTCACTGAGGTAAAATCTTTTGCAGAAGCCCTGCTTGCTAACTTAGGCTTAAAAAACTGGCAGATTAAAGAGGTTAAGCATCCAAGTTTTCTTGAGGGCAGAACAGTAGCGATCTGCATGAAAGGCAAACGTTTAGGCATTATAGGCGAGGTGCATCCAGAGGTTTTAAACAACTTTGAATTAGAAAACCCAACAGTCGCATTCGAAATAGATTTAGAGCCATTAATAAAATAGAAAAACCTCTTTCTCTCTCAATTTCGCAAATCTAAACGACAGTAGGAAAACCTAGGGGGGTCTATCCGTATTGGTTGATTTTTGCGCCAAAAACTATAGAGAGATATCGATTTTAGGTCACGCAAAACAGAACTATGTTAAAAAGCGTTATACTCAAAAAACCTTAAGATTGGTATTCAAATACTTACAGGAGACAGCAATGTTTAATTTTTAAGAAACATTACACCATGTTTGGCGATGATGATAAAGAGCCTTCTGAATCCCACCGATAAATCCATGCAGACGGACCCAACGGAAGAAACAGGCTTAACGCTTGTCTTGCTTGTGATGGCGGGTTTACCCAAGCATGGGACACGGTGGGCGCGGGCGCAAAATCCCACGCCGAGAGAGCTTAACTTAGAGGAGCGTAGTCTCCACAGTGAAGTTAAGTGTTAGGTTACGTGGGAAACAATCGCCCGCGAAACAACTTTTAAGTTTCACCGTTGCATACAAGTTTAGAGGTTAATAGAACTGGGCAGTGTAAGGCTTGGACATAGAAACAAAAATTGAACTGATTAAAAGACCCCCAACAGAAGAGATACTGGTAGAAAAAGAATTGAGGCAACTCTTAGAAACAAACGAGCATCCTGGGCACTATCAGGGTTTTGAAATCTCTGGCATGTTGCATCTAGGAAATTTTATCATTTCTGGCTTCAA
>CAZNJT010000141.1:0-2170 GCA_964573475.1 uncultured Candidatus Bathyarchaeia archaeon
CTAAAAGCCCAGTTCTGAAACCCTTCTCGTTGAGCCTTGGAACTCCCACAGATTGGTCAGGTTTTGTTGCTGCAGCCTCAACCATTCCTGGAATTTTGATTAGTTTGCCTGCTGCTTCGCTTTCAGACATTTTTGGAAGAAAGAAATTCCTGTTGGCAGCGGGATTTGTATTTGCTTCTGCCCCTTTCCTTTATCTTCTAATAACCTTTTGGTGGCAACTAATCCTAGTCAGGTTTTACCATGGGTTTGCAACGGCAATTTTTGTCCCAGTCGCCGAAGCCTCAGTAGCAGAATTGTTTCCATCCAAGCGGGGAGAACGCATATCGCTTTTCTCTTCAGCAACATACGTTGGAAGAGTTATTGCGCCCACTTTGGGCGGATACATATTGTTCGCTACCACTGACAATTTTCACACGCTCTACTTGGCCGTGGCTGTGGCAGGTGTAACAGCGCTGATTATGGCTTTGCCCTTCTTGATGGAACGAAAACAGCCCAAAATTACTCAACAAGTAGATACGAAAGAAACAGTTAAAAGAGTGTTTCGTGGGTGGAGAACGGTCGCTTGGAGCCATGGAGTTTTAGTGGTGAGTTTTGTCCAAGCCTGTCAATACTATGCCTATGGTGCTCTGGAATTCTTTCTCGCAGGTTATCTGCCAGAAGTCGCTCACTTAGACAAGTTCTTGACTGGCATCATTGTTACAAGCATAATAGGCGTTGCAATTTTCGCTAGACCCTACATGGGCAGAGTGTCAGACAAGATTGGAAGGCGAATTCCAATAGTCTTGGGGTGCATAGTTTCTGGTCTCCCGTTGCTGGCGATCCCATTTGTTGCTGATTTTTGGATTATCCTTCTTCTTGTTATGGCTTACGGGTTTGGTTTTGCAACAGTAACGGCTTCCACTCCAGCCTTAATAAGCGAGCTTACGCCAAAAGAATTGGTTGGCACGTCCCTGGGTTTTCTCGACACAACAATGGATGTTGGACAAACACTTGGACCCATAATTAGCGGATTTATCCTCGCAACAAATCTCCAATACTATGGGGTATTTCCTTCACTTACCCTCGTACTACTAATTGCTTGCACAGTTTACCTTGTCCTTCATCCTAAAGAAAAAGTTGAAATTCATTGATAGTGCTTTATCATTTTTTAGTGGATGTGCAAAGCAAGATGCAATGAGGCCATTTACTTTTTAATTCACCTGTCCACTTCTCTATCAGCGCAGGTTGACTCCTATTTTTGATCTCCATCAAGTCTTGTTTTATCTTGGGATGCGTTTTCTCTAACTGTTCAAAATTTCTACATTCAATAAGCTGATCGCATTGGCTACAGTCCGCTATACCTTTTTCTAGAGCACAGATTCTAATTTTACATATCGGGGGTCCGCCGCCTTTTTTGCATCCTGAACACAGAGGCATCGCTTGTGTGCAGGCCAGTCCTTTCATAAATTCTTTGAAATCAAATTCTTTAGGAACCCACTTTTCCAGTTCGCAGTTTTTGGCAATTGTCTCAAATCTTCTTGCTAGCTCCTGCATTGCTCCGTCACCAGCCATGCAACTGCCGCACCAAATTCCGCAAAAGCCAATTTGATTCTTAACATTTTCAAACGGTATAGTTTCCAATCATATACTCTCCGAACAGCGATGCCTCAATCTTGAAGGACACAGATATAAAAGATTTGACTGCTATTACTGCAGGTTTTCGCATGGAAAATTTTAAGCATTTTCCATGTGGCTCGAAAACGAAGCTCTTTCCTCCAAAAACGCTTATTTCGCCTTTTTTGTTTTCCGTGATTATGTGTATGTTGCACATAGTTTCTTAAGATGTTTAGCTAACTATTTCATCATTGTTGTGGAAAGAATTTAAATAACTAAACTCTACATTTAGCGTCTACTTTGGTTATAAAACACTAAAGATTGTGAAGCGTGGTAGTGATTCCATGAATTGTCCATATTGCGGGTCTGAAAACCTCAAAACCCTCGAAACTAGGGATTCGCCGGATAACGCCGTCAGAAGACGTAAAGAGTGCATAGACTGTGGAAAGCGCTTCACAACCTACGAATATGTAGAAACCATAGAACTCATGGTCAGAAAAAAGGACGGCAGGCTTGAACGTTTCGACTTAAACAAGATTATTAGGGGTCTCCAAAAAGCCTGCGAGAAAAGGCCTGT
>CAZNJT010000142.1:0-2133 GCA_964573475.1 uncultured Candidatus Bathyarchaeia archaeon
CATCTTTCAGGAATGTTTTCTTCAATCTGAGCGTTTTTCAATTTCTAACATTTGTTAGAAGAGGCGTATTCTACACTTTCATGATAAATTATCTTTACACACTTATGCAATCAGCAACATTAACAGCCGCGCTTGGAACACTAAACATGGTGGCTTCTGCCTTAGGTCAGAACTTGCTATGGGGAAGAATAAGCGACCGCTACAAATTAAGGACTAAACTAATAATGACTGGCGAATCAATCGCAGGATTTGCCTATATAATCGTGTTTATCATCCACAAATCCCTAATTCAGACTGGAGACCACTTCCTCGCAGGCTTAGCAATAATTTTCGGTTTATCAATCCTAGAGTTCTTTTGGTCGATGTCAGACGTTGGATGGGCAACGCTGCTAACTGATGTAACAACTCCCGAAATCCGTGGAAGAATCATAGGCACATTAAACTTTATTGCTTCTCTAGGCAGAATGGTCGGCATACTATTCGCGGGATTCCTCTATGCTGACGGTGAAGGCTTCAAAAATGGGACCATCTTTTACATAGTAACCATTCTGCTGTTCATTGGCGCGGCAATGATGGCTTTAATGTCAAGGCATACTGCTGTGAAAAGTGCCACGCAAAAAAATCTAAGTGTAAAAGAAAAAGAGGAACATAAAGGTAAACTTACTGACGAAAATGAAAAAACATACAGTTGGTTTCTAGCATCCCTCATAATAATAGTTTTAGGTGCGGCTTCAATCAACCAGATATTCCTCCTCTTCATAAAGCTTACAGAAGGATTAAACGCAAGCGACCCTGAAATGAGCCTTATACTGGGCACTTGGACCATAGGCGGCATGATTGCTAGCATCGTATTGGGAAGATTGGCGGATAAGGTTGGAAGAAACAAAGTCATGTTCTTGGGACTAATCCTAGCGGCAATCACGCCCCTGCTTTATGGCGTCGCTCTTACTGTTCCTTTGATGGCTTTGATTTATGGATTAAACGGTGTGTCATTCTGGACCATCCAAACCGTGGGCTTTGCCATCGCAGGAGATATGATTTCAGAGCATAAAAGAGGGCGTTTGCTCAGCAGATATAATGCTGTAATGGCTATAGGTTGGGGACCAGCGGGATTTCTGGTTGGTGGGCCACTTGCAGATATTCAAGTTAAAATCCTAGGATTGCCCGCCTATACAGGCTATTTGAACGCTTTCTTTACCTCATCAATCATAGTGATTCTGGGAACAATATTATTTGCTGTAAAAGTTGCAAAAATGAAGCTTGAAAATACCGTTTAAGTTTTAAACCAATCCCTATAAAAACAACACATAGTGATGGCGATGCTGCAATTTAAAACTGTTAAAATCGAAGCACTAGAAAACTGCAATGTAATTTTGGGCATGGCGCATTTCATCAAAACGGTTGAGGACCTATACGAGGCGCTAGTCAATGCTGTCCCTAACATAAAGTTTGGGATAGGCTTCTGCGAAAGCTCCGGACCTTGTTTAGTAAGGCACGAGGGAAACGATGAAAAGCTAAGGCGGTTGGCAGCGGAAAAAGCCTTTGAAATTGCCTGCGGCCATAGCTTCATAATTTTCTTAAAGAACGCCTATCCAATAAATGTTTTAGACAAAATTAAGATAGTGCCCGAAGTTTGCACAATTTATGCTGCTACTTCAAATCCCTTAGAGGTTATAATTGCGGAAACGAAGCAAGGTAGAGGAATAGCGGGTGTAATTGATGGATTAAAGGGCAAAGGCATAGAAACCGAAGAGGGCATAAGAGCTAGAAAAGAATTTTTGCGGAAGGTAGGCTATAAGCTTGGATAGATAAATATCGCATGTGTTATAAAAGACAAGCAGTGCAGGGTGCAATTGCCCTTGATGCTGTGTTGCCCCCTTGGAATTATCGAGTCATGAATGGTATAAATTGATTTTGATTTTATGTTTCATCTGTGCGCCATTAATTTTTGTTGTAGTTCAAAAGGAATTTTTTCTTCAATTCTTTCAGACGCGTAAGCAACAAGCTGTTTAAACTGTCTTTCTGTTAGGACATTGCGTGCCCTTGACAAAATTTCAAGGCATACTTCTTTAAAAACGAGATCGGCGCAGCCCATTTTTGCGTCGTCAATTAATTCTTTGCAAGCTTGAAGGA
>CAZNJT010000143.1:0-2095 GCA_964573475.1 uncultured Candidatus Bathyarchaeia archaeon
GTGAAAGTCGAAAAGGTCAACATAATTTCAAAAGAAATTGTAAGCAAGTACGGACTTTTAGTTTCTCCCGCCATAGCCGTCAATGGTATTGTTAAAGTTATGGGAAGAGTGCCCAGCGAGGAAGAAATTACAAGGCTGATGAAAGAAGCGGCGAAGTAAGGTTTAGAAAATGAATGAAAAAGCAATTAGAAAATTTAGAACAGCCCTCTTATTAATTCTTGTTTCTGCAATTGTAGGATACCTGATTTACACGCGGATTATGGCTTATTCGCTAGCTCCAACCCTAGAACCAAAAGACTTCTCAAAATATGCCTGGTACGAAATTCCTTTCCAATTTCTCTGGGATTACTTCTCTCACGGATGGATATGCTTACTTTTCGCCTTCGTAACTGCAGGCTTAGTTTATGAATTCATACCAAAGCAGACAATAACAAAATACATGAGCAGCAGCAAAGTTGCAGGCTACGCACTAGGCGCTGGACTTGCACCCCTCTTTACAGTTTGTTCATGCACTATGGTTCCTCTCTTTGCTGGGATACTGTACACTGGCGCTGGAATAGGCCCAGCGATAACGTTTCTTCTTATGGCTCCAGCCGCGAACATACTTACGATACTCATAACTGGGGAGTTTATCTCTTGGGAAATAGCCTTAGTGCGGATAATTGTATCCTTAGCAACTGCGGTGCTTGCCGGTGTCATAATCTCTAAAACGTCATGGGGAAAAGCAATAGAGAAAGAACATCAAACAAGCAAGAATGCTACTGTGGCACAGCAAAGAGTTGAGCTTGTTAAGGTTCCGCTTGATGAGAGATTGATTTCGGCTTTAAAGTTTGGTGGGTTTTTGGCTAAGCAGATATTTCCATATTTTATCTTGGGGCTTGTCGTCGTAAGTTATGTTGAGGCTTTCCTTCCTCAAGAGTTAGTTGGAGGCTACCTGACAGGCGTAACGGGTGTGCTACTGGCTTCAATTGTCGGCGGTCCGCTCTATACACCGACGCTTGTAGAGATTGTTTTGGGGAGGAGTCTACTTCAATTGGGTATGTCAAAGGCAGCATTGCTTTCTTGGCTTATGGGTCAGCCTTATGATATACCAAACATGGTGGCTGTTTCAAGAATAGTACGCTGGAAAGTCGTATTGACCTACGCCCTCATAGCATGGGCATGTAGCGTAGCTTTCGGGTTACTTTATGGAATAATAACAAGCTCTTTATAATAGCCGTTAAGAAATCAATATCAAACTGAAATGTAGCGGGAAATCTTATGGGCTGGAATATAACAGATTCCGAAGAACTCGAAGACGCCATCTTTAAACTGAAGTTGAAGCTCGTACAGAAAATTGGAGTATGCCACGGCATGACTGTGGTTGACATGGGTTGTGGGCAGGGTGGGTTTACGGCTTCCCTGGCAAAAACTGTAGGAAAAAAGGGAAAAGTATTGGCTGTTGATGTTTCTGACGAGTATTTGGCGGAATTTATGGATCGCCTAAATAAACACGGTGTTAAGGATGTAGTTACCTTTATTCAAGCGGACGCAGTTAATCTCAAAAATGTTTTACCTAACGAATCTGCTGATGTGGTTGCAAGCTACCGTCTTCTTGAAGAATTGAAACAGCCCAAAGCTATGCCAATGATTGTCAAAGAGATGGCTCGAATAGTTAAAGAAGGCGGAAGGATCGGTATTGTTGAATTGTGCACCAAGCCGAAGAATGAGGCTGAAGAGGCATACATTAGGCTTCATAGAGAAAGTGGTGACTCCCTTTTTGAACCGCCTGAAATCATTGAAGCCATGAAAGTAGCCAAACTTGCGGATATTCATATGGAAAAGGTTGAAACTGATATTTGGTTTTCACCAGACCTTGCAAAACAAGATTTAAGCCATGCACAGGTATGGTTTGATGCAGATGTGGAGAAAAGTCTAGGCAAGCTAATAGATAAATATGGTATGAAATATCCAGCGTTTCTCACATTTTCAGGTGTTAAATAATTGGCATCAATTCATTTTATGAATCTGAGCATGTACTCGTTTACTGTTTGTATAAAAGATTCTTCCAGGTTTATGCCGTAATGTTCAGCCAAAATAAAGATTATGTAAAGCA
>CAZNJT010000144.1:0-2063 GCA_964573475.1 uncultured Candidatus Bathyarchaeia archaeon
TAATCAAGGCTTTAAATAATGTTGTAATGGTGAAAAATCTTGGTTGAAAAAAGAACAATAGCCTTTGTAATGTTAGCAACACTGGTGTGGGCGTCTATAGCTACCGGCTCTGTGGCATATTATTATTTGGAGCAGATCAAGTTTGGAGAACAGGTTAAAGAAAAGCAACAATTACTAAATGAGATAGCAAACAATTACAGTGCATCCGCAACCAAACGAAATCTGTTATCTGGAGACTACGGTGCTTTACTTGGAGAATATCAATGGTTCTCCGGCGAAAACTATTCTGCACTTATGGGTAAATACGAGAAATTGCTCTCCAATCTAGGGGGCAATTACACATCAACGCTAAACAAATTTCCAGAATTAAATGAAACCTACAATAATCTGTTAGATGAATTTAAAACACTCAACAAGAAAAGCGTAATAACAAAAGAAGAATTCGGTTCAATACTTGATGAATTTTACAAACTGTTCACAGCCTCGGCAATAAAAGAACTAGAAGGTTTTCAAGACAAGATAAGTACAATAGAAGTAAGCTTAAGCATAGACTATAGTAACCTAACAATAGAGTCGCATAACGTTTCCATTCCTCTTGGCACAACATTGTTCGACCTAACACGGAAAATCGCAAAAGTTGAATACTCATATTGGTCAACAATGGAGCCAGGCCACATACTCGTAACCTCAATTAACAATTACACAGAAGGATACTGGATATGGTACTATTGGGACGAAGTGGAAAGCAACTGGATTTTCGGACCTGTTGGCTGTGACGCTTGGATTCTGAAAGATAATGGAATCTACAACTGGACTTGTGTCAAGTAGCAACTCGAGCTTGGCGAATAAAAGATTTTATTAGAAAGAATTAGAAATTAACATCATCATCAAAAACCCAAAAATGTTTGAGGTTGTAAGTTTTGACAAAAACTTCGAAAATATTTATGATGGCATGCAAAGAGGGTAGGAAATTTCTTCTTGAAACTGAAGCCAAAACTGTTTGCATGGAATATGGAATTCCGGTTACGAAGTTTCAATTGGCTAAAAATGAGGCGGAAGCTGTCAAGTTTGCAGAGGAAATAGGATATCCTATAGTTTTAAAGATTGTTTCGCCGGACATTATTCATAAATCAGATGTTGGTGGCGTCGTAGTTGGTCTAAAAACTGCAAAGGACGTTCGGAACGCCTACAAACAGATTCTAGAAAGCATCAAAAAGCATAAGGCAGACGCAAAAATTGTTGGTGTACTTGTCCAGAAAATGGCTCCATCATCAACGGAAGTCATAGTAGGCGCTATTAAAGACCCGCAGTTTGGTCCAGCACTAATGTTTGGGCTCGGCGGAATCTTTGTAGAAGTTCTTAAAGACGTAACCTTCAGAGTTGCGCCAATAACCGTGGATGAAGCCCGCGAAATGATTACTGAAGTTAAGGCTTACCCGCTGTTGAAGGGATATAGGAATCAGCCTCCAGCCGACATAGAAGCCATAGTGCAGATTCTGCTGAACACTTCAAGGCTTGTTATGGAGCATCAAGAGATTAAAGAGCTTGACTTAAACCCAATAATGGTTTATGAGAAGGGAGCAAAAACAGTAGATGCAAGAATCATCCTCGAATAAACCGCTTTTTTCCAAGTTATTCTATCACAAGTGCGCGCGCTGAAGGTTGAACAAAAACCTAATCACACCCTTCGGGCATTTGATATGATTTGATGATAATCGATAGCCACCAACACTTGCCTGCGCTGAAAGAAGGAAAGACTCTTGCGGGTTCAAAAGAAGAGCTACTTCATGAGCTTAAGAAAAACAAGGTAAATTATGCCATACTAATACCAGACAATACGCCAGTCTCAGAGATAGGAAGCCTAGACGAAGTTTTGGGTCTCGTTGAACATGATAGACGCTTATACGTGATGGGAACAATAGACATTCAAAGAGATAAAGAACCCCACATACGAAAACTGGATCTCTTGTTTCAAACAGGAAGAATCGTTGCAGTAAAAATCTTTCCTGGGCACGATACAATCTATCCAACGGACAAACGGCTTGTTCCAGTTTACGAGTTGT
>CAZNJT010000145.1:0-2049 GCA_964573475.1 uncultured Candidatus Bathyarchaeia archaeon
AGCCTGTGCCTATGAAGACGACTTCGCCGTTTTTTATTTGCTTGGAACCACAAACTGCCATGAGTTCTAGGGTTGTGAATTCTCCGGGTTTTGCATATCTTTTAGTCATTTTCATTTTTCCCCTTTTAGTAGGGAAGTGGTTTTTTGGCTCTAAGTTTCATCAGTTTTTCAATGCCTATTTTTTGAAGGAATTCCATGTGGCTGTTCACGCTTGTTATGTATTCTTCGCAGTATTTTTGCCATCCTTCCTCTGTTTTGCATTGTTCGTAGTACGTGCGCACGTGCTCCATGTCATAGTCGTAGTAGTTGTAGACCATCATTGGGTATGAACCCCATGGGCATTCAACGACATGGGTGACATAAATATTTGGTATGACTGTTTGGTCTGGCTGGGCGCGTATAAATTCCGTATCCACAATCTCCTCGGCCAACACTATTACTTTTTTGCCAGCCCTTCCGCCTTCCACATCTTCGCCTTTAATACCGTCTATTTGCACGTTTCCTTCTCTGTCGACGCGTGAGGCGTGCACTATGCTGAAGTCTGGGCGAACTGATGGGACTAGAACAACTTTTTCTCCAGTGAATGGACATTCGACTACTTCTGCCTTTTTGGGTCTAAACCTCTTTTTTGTGAGCATGTCTGAGCCTAACATGCTCTTTAAAGGCATAAATGGTACATCTAACGCTCCGCCTAAGAAGCGTAAAGCCATGGCTAAGTTTGAGTAGTCTTCGATTTCTATTGCGCCTTCGCGGATTCTTCTTTGAATGTTAGGCACTAAGCCTATGCCTTCGATGGCGTAAAATGCCACTTCAAGATGTGAGACAACTCTTGCACCTACTAAAATGTCTAAATCCATTTCTGAACCACATGTGTAGATGGTTAAGTTGCGCTTGTTTTGTCTGACAAGTTCGTGGGCGAAAGCCATTGGTGGGCGTTGAAAGCCGAATCCGCCCCAAAAGAGATGTGCGCCGTCTGGAACGAGCTTTACTGCTTCTTTGATGGTTATTCTCTTGTCTTCTACAGGTGCTTCCACCAAACTTTACACCAACCACTTTAGGAGTGCATTAACGCTTAGGCTACAAATAGATTTTTCGACTAGAAATTATGGATACTGTTGCAGACCATGATGGGGCTTATTGGGATCTTTGTGAAAACATCTGCACTGTTTTTCAAGGGTCTTTTATTATTCCTTCTATCTCGGTCATTTTGCGTGGGTTCAATGAAACTTGCATGCCGTAGCCTGTTGGCTTTGGCGTTATGAGTCCTTTCTTTATCAGTTTGTCTGCTGTTTTCATTAATTCCTTATGCATATGTCTTGGGAAGCCTTTGGACAGGTTTTCTAAAGCTGTATGCTTAGCGCCTACATATCCATGTCTCAGAAGCTTGTGCAATATAGCCTTAACAAGCGTATCCATAGACTTTGCTGTTTGTCTACAGAATTTAAAAATTGTGCATGATTTAGATGTTAATGTGCCAAAAATAAAATTTAAATATGCCATTTCGCTAACTAGCTACTAGGTAGAATCAATATGAAGACAAAGAAATATTCTGAAGAGGCAAATCCACCTGCACTACGTAAACTCTTCCAGGATTCAGCAGTAGCTAAACTGCTAGATTTCTTAACATTATATAAAGACTTTGACTTTTCAAAAACTGAAATAAGCAGAAACAGCGGCGTAGCATGGAAAACACTTTACCGAGCCTGGCCGCTTCTAGAAAAGTACGGTCTAGTCGTTGAAACGAGACGCATAGGAAGAGCAACGATGTTCAAGCTAAACACAGACAACCCAATAGCTAAAGCAATGTGGGAATTCGCATTTCAAATATCCAAATACGATGTCGACAAGATAGTCAAAGAAGAATTGAAAAAAGAAATCAAAGTCTCAGCATAAACTTCCGGTTATCTTTCGCTTATTTCAGATTCAAGACTAATTGCTCAGATGACTTTGGAACTTCAGCTTGTTAGCCATTTTGAAATCTCCGTTTTCTTTTGCGTCTCTAATCTAATGCCCATTGGTTCAAAGGTTTGGTTCAAAGCAGTTAGCAAA
>CAZNJT010000146.1:0-2044 GCA_964573475.1 uncultured Candidatus Bathyarchaeia archaeon
CCAAGCATGACAAAGTCTATTCTTCCACTTGTCGTCTGAAGCTCATCGTAGGCCTGTTTAAGTTCACGATCTGTGACGGTGATTTTATCTTCTGGGGTGTCGCCTTGAAAGGCTTCTTCAATGGTTGAGGCATCAACGGTGAATCTGGGTATGTAAAACATGGATATGGCGCCAGGCACGTTTGACATTGCACAGAAGTTTATGAGTTCCTCCGTACTCGGCTGCCTCGTTATACCAGTAACCACAGGGATTCCGTAGCCTATCCTCTTGCCGACATAGTACCCTAGAAGCGTATAATCGAACTCGTCCTTTAAGGTCGCTTCTACATTGACCAAGTTTGTGCCTTTCCGATTTTCTTTAAGAAGCAGCCCATATTCAGGAGTCTTGCCAATAACCCCCGCAGCCAGTGCACTCTGAGCTGCTTCGCGATTTGTTCTCGCTCCAATAACAGAATTCACATAAGGTGTAGCGCTTGATTCAGAGAAGGCAACGTTTTCACCATACAGTGGAATATTTTCCGCCATGTATGGTATGCAACTCCAACTGAGAATAGCACCCACTCGCTTATAGGCTTCCATCACTCTTCGAGCCACTTCAGCCTCATCCTCTGGAATAGAATCAAACAGGCGATGGAAATACCCAATATCATAAACTGGATTTGTGCTGGTAGGCACTCTGCAACATGCGCCTCCATCAGCCAAAAGCTCGACAAAGTACAGGTCTCCTTCTTGACCGCTTGAAGCCGCATGCGCACGGCTTATGGGAATCATCTTTTCAGCGTCATATGCATCTCCAATTGCCACAAGCAATTCTATTGCCTTTCGCATTCCTTCTCCGAATTCACCGTTAAGTATTCGTTCTTCCTCTTTAGTTAAGTACATCTCGATTCACCCTTCATTTTGAAAAGTTCACCTAAAAACGGGTTAGCAAACGTTTTGCGAGTGTCCCCCCAAGAACTTCACAACATTATCGATGCAAATATCAGTACATCTCTTCGCCGCCTCGACAGTATGGAACCCAATGTGGGGAGAAAGTATAGTATTATCAAGTTTGAATAATGGGTCATCTTTGGCTGGGGGTTCTTCTTCGAAAACGTCTAGTCCAGCATAAGATAGTTTACCTGATTTTAAAGCATCAATTAAAGCCTTCTCGTCAATTACTTTACCTTGGGACGTGTTGATTATAACAGCTCCTTTTTTCATAGCCTCAATTTCTTTTTTACCTATCAGTCCTTCCGTTTCCGAGGTTAAAGTGACATGCAGAGTTATGAAGTCGCTTTCTTTCAACAATGTATAAAGGTCGACATATTTCATCCCAATCTCTTCGGCTTTCTTCAAGTTAGGATATTTGTCGTAACCCAAAATTTGCATCTTAAAAGCTTTGGCTATCTCAGCAACTCGACAGCCAATCGCTCCAGTGCCGATTATGCCAAGAGTTTTTCCAGCCAGTTCGCTTCCTCCAAATGGTCTCCAATCAAAATCGCCCGTTCTAACATGCTTGTCAGCTGAGGGCAATCTTCTAATCGCCGCAAGCAACAAAGCAAAGGCGTGCTCAGCAACAGCCTCAGTAGCATAGCCTGGAACATGCGTAACCACAATTCCTCTTTCTCTTGCTGCCTCGAGATCTACATAGTGGCATGTGGTAGCCCATATCGAAATCATTTTAAGTTTTTTAGCGGAATCAATGATGTTCTTGGTTAAATTAGTCCAACCAACTATTACAATGTCAGCTGCCCTTATTCTTTCTTTCAATTTATCAGGTTTTTTAGGTGGTTCCTCAAAAATTTCTAGGTCACTGAGCGATCGTAATTTTTTGATGTGTTCTTCTTCTAAATAAATGTGATCTACAATTACTATTTTCATTCTTCATCTTTTTTCTTCACATGTAAGCGATTACTTAAATCTTGTGCTAGAGAAAACCTTTAACAAGTTTTTCCAAAACCTTGCGGCTTCTTTGATAAAACAGCGATTTATTTTGAAAAACGACTGGAAAAATCCGAATATGATTAAATTGCCTTTAAATTTAGAATTATTTTTCATAAAAC
>CAZNJT010000147.1:0-1973 GCA_964573475.1 uncultured Candidatus Bathyarchaeia archaeon
AAACTTCCCGAAGGCGTTAAACGGAACATACTCAACTTGGGAGTTTCAAAACGATACCTCGTTAGCCATGCTGATTCACCTTTAAAATCAGAGATTATTCTGAGCGAGGCTGACCTCGTTGACCTCTGCTTAGAGGCTGGCAAAAAAGCCATCGAAAAGGCTAGCTTATCCATTAGGGACGTAGGCTATTTTATTGTGACTTATGATGTGAACCCTTTTTTGTGTCCTGGTCTCAGCCAGCTTTTAATTCGAAAACTTGGTTTTAACGCGTATATTAAGCATGTGAACGTTCAAGGAATGGCATGCGCAGCCTTTTCAAAAGCCTTGGAACTTGCAGAAAATCACCTTGCCGCGTATCCTGAGGATTTTGTTTTGCTTTGCATTTCTGGAGTAAACTCGTATTGGTTCTATAATCAGGTGCGAGGCATCAAAGATGTTATGGAAATCAGCCAGATTGACTTGATAAAAGATAAAGACAAAAGACGGATGGAGCTGAGGAAATGGATTGCAGTTATGGAGTTTTTCCTTTTCGGAGATGGAGTAGCCAGCGTTATCGTAGCAAAAGATGGAGATGGGCTGTCCGTTAACAAAATTGTGGAAGTTACAAACCTTAAAAAGGAGGATTACTTGGCTGGCTATGCTAGACTTACAGCCTTAAACGAACCGTTCAAGTTTGGTTTTTACTCGCATCTGGACAAAAAGATTCCAGAACTTGGGGTCAAATATAGTTCTGTAGCCGTTAAAAAATTGCTTGGAAAAAATGCTGAAAACACCGTGAAAGCTGCAAAGAAGTGGGCAGTTCACACAGGCAGCGAAAAAATACTAAACATTATAGCTGAACACCATCAAATTCAGCGTGAAAAACTTGTGGAGTCGTATGAAGTGCTTAGGGAGTATGGCAACTTAGCCGGAGCAAGTTTACCGTTCATCCTTGAAAAAATAGTTTCTAAAAATAAATTCTTGAATGGCGACATCATTTTGACGCTTGGCTATGGATGGGGATTTTCAGCATCCGCCGCTGTGCTAGAGTACAAAAAATAGCGTGGCTGTCCTCTGTCGCGTCATGGTTCTGAAGATAGAAAAAAGATGAAAAAAGTTTATGGTTGTTTCTGGAGATAGTTGACTATGGTTAGTTTCTGAATTTCGCTTGTTCCTTCGTAGATTTCAGTTATTTTTGCGCATCTGTGAAAGCGTTCAACATGATAATCAGCCAAGTAGCCGTATCCTCCGAAAATTTGTATGGCATCGTCAGTGACTTCCATGGCGACTCTGCTTGCGTAAGCCTTAGCCATCGACGTTGCCACTGCGTTAGGTTTTTCTTTGTCGTAGAGCCAAGCCGCCTTATACATCATTAAGCGTGCGGATTCTATTTTAATTGCCATTTCAGCCAGTTTGAAGGATACGCCTTGAAAATTGAATATTGGTTGTCCGAACTGCTTGCGCGTTTTGGCGTAGTTTAGGGCTTTTTCGAAGGCGCCTTGTGCCATGCCAACTGCCTGTGCAGCAACTGTGATTCTGGTTCCGTCGAAAAGTTCAAGCGTATAGTAGAAGCCTTTGTTTAGTTCGCCTACGATGGTGGTTTCTGGCAATTTTAGGTCGCTCATTGAAAGTGAGCCTGTGACGCATGGTTTTATTCCCATTTTGCCATGTAGTTTTGTTGCTTCTAGGCCTGGCGTGCCTTTTTCTGCTAGGAATAGGCTTTGTCCTCTGTGGGATGGCGTAGCGTTTGGGTCTGATTGGCAGAGTATGATGAACGCGTCTGCTATTGGAGCGTTTGTTGTGAATTCTTTGGCTCCGTTGATTGTCCATTCGCTTCCGCTTTTTACGGCTGTTGAATCCATTCGGGTTATGTCGCTTCCATGTTCCGGTTCGGTGAAGGCTGCTGCGGATATTTTGTCGCCTTTGGCGAGTGGTGGAATGTACTTCTTTTTCTGTTCTTCTGTGCCGTGTTTTAGCAGCACGTCTGGAATCAT
>CAZNJT010000148.1:0-1784 GCA_964573475.1 uncultured Candidatus Bathyarchaeia archaeon
CACGTAGGCCACGCCTTCACAGCATCGCGAGTAGACGCATACGCTCGATTTAAACGAATGCAAGGCTACAATGTGCTATTTCCATGGGCATGGCACTGGACCGGACAACCGCTAGCCGGCGCAAGCGAACGCATAGCAAAAGGCGATGAAGAATTCATAAAAGTCTTAAGAGAAGTGGACGGAGTTCCAGAAGAGGAACTCAAAAAATTCGCTGACCCAATTTATATGGCAACATACTACACAAACGAAAGCCACATCGCAGTCAAGAGAGCAGGCTTCTCAGTTGACTGGAGAAGAGACTTCAACACTCTAATGCCCACTTTCCAAAAATTCATTGAATGGCAATACGAAAACCTAAGAGCCAAAGGCTACGTTTCCAAAGGAACACACCCAGTAGTATGGTGCCCCAAATGCCAAAGCCCAACAGGAGACCATGACCGCCAAGTAGGAGAAGGAGTCACACCAGAAGAATACACATTAATAAAATTCAAACTGAACGAGGAAACATACCTGCCAGCAGCCACTTTCCGACCAGAAACAGTCTACGGCGTAACAAACATGTGGATACATCCAGACAAAGCCTACGTAGAAGCCCAAGTGGACAACGAAAAATGGATAATAAGCGAAAAAGCAGCCGAAAAACTGAAAGAGCAGCGAAGAAGCGTAGAAGTAAAGCGGGCACTGAAAGGCAGAGAGCTTATAGGAAAAACCTTTGAAAACCCAGTCACTAAAGAAAGATTTTTAATATTGCCAGGATGGTTCGTTGATGCCACACAAGCCACAGGCGTGGTTTATAGCGTTCCAGCTCACGCGCCTTATGACTGGCTGGCATTAAAAGACTTGCAAGAAAAGCCAGAAGTCTCACATGAGTTTGGCATCGACCCTGAAATTGTGAAAAAAATAAAGCCAATTTCCATGATTAAGGTTGAGGGTTTCGGCGAATATCCAGCCATCGAAATTGTAGAACAATTAGGCGTAAAAGACCAGCATGATCCAAAAGCAGAAGAAGCAACAAAACAGCTTTATAAAAGGGAATTTCACAGCGGAGTCCTAAAAGAAAACTGCATGGAATATTCTGGAAAAATGGTTAGAGAAGTCAAAGAAACCTTGATAAAAGATTTTAGAAGTCGGGGAATCGCAGATTCCATGTATGACTTGCAAAAATCAGTAGTTTGCCGATGCATGACACCATGCATTGTCAGAGTTCTGGAAGACCAGTGGTTCTTAAACTACTCAGACCCTGAATGGAAAGAAAAAACCAAAGAAGCCTTGAGCAAGATGACAATATATCCGGAAACAGCAACTCAATGGTTCTTAACGGTAATTGACTGGCTGAAAGAGTGGGCATGCGCAAGAAGAACAGGGTTTGGGACACCTTTACCATGGGTTCAAGGATGGATTATCGAAACCTTAAGCGACTCAACAATTTACATGTCCTTTTACACAATAAACAAGCACATAAGGCGGTATGACATAAGACCAGAAATGCTGACAAAAGACGTGTTCGATTATGTTTTCTATGGAAAAAGAGACGTAAAAGAAACAGCTTCAGAGTCGGGAATAAACGCCGAATTGTTGGAAGAAATGCGAAAGGAATTCTTATACTGGTATCCAGTTGACCTAAGAGTCTCAGCGAAAGAGCTTGTCCCAAACCACTTGACCTTCTTCATATTCCATCACGTGGCGCTCTTTCCACCAGAACTTTGGCCAAAAGCAATCGGAGTGAATGGCATGTTGATGGTTGAGGGCAGACAAATGCACAAGTCGAAAGGAAATTTTGTGAC
>CAZNJT010000149.1:0-1600 GCA_964573475.1 uncultured Candidatus Bathyarchaeia archaeon
CGCTAAACCTTTTTATATGAGGGTTGCTGTTTAATGGAGTTGTCGCATTAATTCATGCTTGAATCAAAGAAGCTTTTGAAGGCTTTTGAAAATTGCATGCAAAATTTTTGTGACAGGAGAAATGAAACATATGCAAATACAATACTTTAAAGACTTACCGTTAAGCCCAGAAGTTATGAAAGGCATTGAAGAGCTTGGATTCACTGGTCTTTTTCCAATTCAGGCGCAAGCAATGACTCCATTACTTGAGGGCAAAGATGTTATTGGACAGGCACAAACCGGAACAGGCAAGACTGCAGCTTTCGGAATTCCAATGATTGAACGTCTGAACCCAAGAATTAACACTGTTCAAGGCTTAGTCTTAGAGCCAACACGTGAGCTCGCCATACAGGTCGCAGACCACATAAGCCGATTTGGCAAATTCGCAGCATTCAATGTCTTGCCAGTTTATGGTGGAGAGCCCATCCAAAAACAAATAAACGCGCTGAAAAGTGGGGTCCAAATTGTTGTGGGCACGCCAGGTCGCATAATTGACCATCTGGAACGGAGAACACTAAGCCTGGTTTCAGTGAAAATTGTTGTCCTCGACGAGGCTGATAGAATGCTTGACATGGGATTCATAGATGACATAGAATACATACTTTCAAAGGTGCCAAAAAACAGGCAGACAAGCCTATTCTCGGCAACAATAGACCAGTCAGTAATGAACGTATGCAACAGATACATGAACAAACCTGAAAAAATACTCGTGAGCAAAGATGAAATAGCCCTCACACAGATAAGCCAGTATTACATGGTTGTAAACCCTGCAAACAAGTTTCAAATTCTATGCAATGTCTTGGATGAAAACCACATAGGCCGAGCCATAATATTCTGCAGAACACGTACAGACACAAGCATGCTAGCAGATAAGCTAAGAGCCCGAGGATATGACGCAAAACCGTTACATGCCGGCTTCACTCAACCGCAAAGAGACTTCATTACAAACTCTTTCAGAAAAGGAAAACTAAAGTTGCTTGTTGCAACGGATGTCGCTGCGAGAGGCCTAGACATTCAAGGAATAACTCACATAATAAACTATGACATCCCATTAGACGCACTAGTATATTTCCATAGAATCGGACGAACTGCCAGAATGGGACTAGAAGGAACAGCCATAACACTTGTGGGCTACGGAGAACTAACAGAATTCAACAATATAAGAGCCTTAACGAAAACTACAATAGAAGAATTAGAATAGAATATGCTCTGTTGTTTAGTCGCGTTTATAAGGAAGTTTGCGTATTATGATGGGTTAGTAGCGTTCTGTTGTTGAAGAACGAAAAGAGCACAGCAACGCTACACGCTACAATCAACAATAAAAGGAGTGATGGAAAATGGCAGAAAAATCCGGAATTGTTTTCATTGGAAGTAAACCTGCAATGAGCTACGTTCTAGCGATCATCACAAGCCTATCGGCATCCAATGCTAAAGAAATAACGCTGAAAGCCAGAGGACGAGCAATAACTACAGCTGTTGACGCAGCTGAAATAGCCAGAAATCGCTTCCTAAAAGACCTAAAGATAAGCAAAATATCCATAGGAACAGAGGAGATGCCACC
>CAZNJT010000150.1:0-1592 GCA_964573475.1 uncultured Candidatus Bathyarchaeia archaeon
TTTTCTTATAAATTTTTGTTCTCTAAGGGCTAATCATATTTAGTTTGGAAAGACAATAATAATCTTTCATGGAGTACTAACCGCAAATGTCATACTATGTCTATGTCATTTTATGCAAAGACAACAGTTTCTATACTGGATACACTAAGGATTTGGATTCGAGGATGAGGCTTCACATGAATGGAAAAGCCGCTAGATATACGAGAATGCACAGACCTAAGAAAATTGTTTACGTTGAAGAATTCGGCTCTCGAGCTGAAGCCATGAAAAGGGAGAAATGGATTAAAAGGTTGAAGCATAGTCAGAAACTCGAACTGATAAACTCTCAAACTAAACCAATTCGGAGATAGCGAAAACTACTGGGCTTCAGCGCAAATGTAGTTTTTGTCTTGTAGTTCCAGGGGGCAACCTCCGCCGCAAATTTGCAGTTGTGGGCAATCTTTGCATTTTGGCTCTACGTATTCTCTCTTTCTTATTCGCACTGCAAGCGGATGGTTCCAGATCTTTTGCCAATCATCTTTCAGAATGTTACCCAGACTCTCAAAGTAACTTTGACATGGGTAAACATCGCCAGCGGGTCCAACACACATATTTATCATCGCAGCAGTGCACGATTTAACGCCTAAACCTAGTTTAACAGGATCGAAGCGGCAATACTGCGTTGGCGTATACCATAAAAACTTTAATCCAAATTGATTTGCTTTATCGCGAATCTTAGGTAAAATCTCATTCAATGTTTCCATTGGCAAGGCAAATTCCTCGCTTATCGCATTTGCTTTTCCCGAGTAGATGAGGCTGTTGCATCCGAAAGCGGCAACTCCAAGTTCTTTAATGAAGTCTACTGTTTTCAAAAAATCATTTACATTATATTTGCTAAGAGTAGTGTTTGTAGTTACGTAAATTTGCGTCTGAACCGCATTCTTGATTCCAGCAACAGTTTCTTTCCAGCTTCCTTTGGTTCCCGTCATTAAATCATGAATCTCAACTTTTTTAGATTCAAGAGTCACTTGAACGAAGTCTAAACCAGTTTTCTCAAGCGCTTCAACATAAGACTTATCTTTTAACCTTCTACCGTTTGTAATAAGCCCGGTAACCATTCCCTTGTTCTGCGCATAAAGTAGAAGCTCTGGCAAATCTTCCCGCAAGGTCGGTTCGCCTCCGGTGAAGGTTAAGATGAAAACGCCGATTTGACTAAGACGGTCAATTACTTCTTTCCATTGTTCTGTATTAAGTTCAGAAGTTTCGTGCGGTCCGCCAGCATAGCAGTGTACACAATTGTTTTGGCACTTGAAAGTAAGTGCTAAATCCATGCGTAATGGCGCAGTATACTGTTGAGTGAAAGGTTCTACGCTTTTTACGTCGAGAAAAGATACGGGGCAGACTTTTTCAGTCTGCGCTAGTGTACTAATCGTGTAGACGAGCTTTTCATAGTCGCTTTTTGCGGTTTTCGCGTTTACTCTGTACATGCGACGTATCTTCTTCAAAACAGCATCCGTGGGCAATCCTTTCATGAAAAAGTAGGCATACGCAGTCGCTGTCTCGTTAAGATAAAGAACTGTGTTAGCGTTGATAACCATAACCCCTTGTCCACT
>CAZNJT010000151.1:0-1501 GCA_964573475.1 uncultured Candidatus Bathyarchaeia archaeon
TCCATCCTATTTCAGAATAGTTCGAAGCCAAGTTTTAAGCATAAAAGAGTTAACCTACGTGGAAGCAGCCAAAGCAACTGGTGCGAAATGGCACACTGTTCTTTCACGATATATTTTCCCAAATGTTATTCCCTCAATAGTGGTGGTTGCCACAATAAATTTTGCGGACGCTATTCTCACAGCTGCTGGCTTAACCTTCATAGGTTTAGGCGTAACTTACGATATTCCTGATTGGGGCTGGGATCTGAAAAACGGTTGGTCATATCTTGCGAGTCGTTCTTGGTGGATCATAACTTTCCCAGGACTCATGATAATTCTCCTAGCACTCGGATTCACACTCATCGGAGAAGGTCTTAGCGAATTGCAAAATCCGAAGCTTCAACGTTGAGGTGACGAAATTGCCATTACTAGAAGTTAATTCATTAGCTGTTGACTACCGGGCCAGTAGAGGAACTGTACACGCCGTTGAAGATGTATCCTTCTCCCTCGAAAAAGGCGAAACATTAGGATTAGCTGGCGAATCAGGCTCAGGAAAATCCACACTTGGGCTTTCCATAATGCGCCTCGTTCCTTATCCTGGCGTCATAGCCAAAGGTCGCATAAAAATTGGTGGAAAAGACATTCTGAAGCTGCCAGAGAACGAGATGCGCTTAATCAGGGGCAGAAAAGTTGCTTACGTCTTCCAAGACCCCATGATCTCTCTCAACCCAGTTAAAAGGATCGGCGCTCATTTTACCGAGTTAATAAATACCCATGAGCCCACCACACGAAAAGAAGCGGCATTTGAACGCGCTAAAGACGTACTGAAAAATTTGGGCCTCTTACCTGAACGTATAAATGATTACCCCCACCAGTTCAGCGGCGGAATGAGACAACGCATAATGATAGGTTTAGCCATAGCCCTAAACCCCGATTTGGTAATAGCCGACGAGCCGACCACAGCCTTAGACGTAATAGTTCAAGCAAAAATACTTGACCTACTAGAAAGCTTACGCAAAACGTATGGAATGGCGCTTATTCTCATATCACATGACGTAAGCATACTTTTAGAAAGATGCGACAAAATCATCGTAATGTACGCTGGACACATGGTTGAATACGCAAACAGCACGGAATTGTACAAGAATCCTATACATCCCTACACGCAAGGCCTTCTACAAAGCATCCCAAACATAGAGTTGGCAGACCAAAAACTTTCAGCCATTCCAGGCTCCCCTCCAAACATGCTTAATCCGCCAAAAGGTTGCCGCTTCTGGCCTCGATGCTCATATGCCAAGAAAAAATGCTCATCTAAGGAGCCGCCTTTAATCGATGTTGGCAACAATCACTTCGTCAGATGCTTTTTATACAGCGAAGAAGGTGCAAATAGTGAGTGAAATCATAAAAGCTGAGCGGTTAAAGAAGTATTTTCCCGTTCAAAAAAGCTTTCTTGAACAATTATTTGCCAGAAAGATGAGTCATGTTAAGGCAGTTGACGATGTGACTTTCTCTGTAAAGAAAG
>CAZNJT010000152.1:0-1500 GCA_964573475.1 uncultured Candidatus Bathyarchaeia archaeon
TTATAAGAAAAAATAAAGCATAAATCATGAAACCAAACATTTGCCTCTGGTCTGGGATGATTGTTGTGGCGAAACTGAACAAGGTTGATGAACTTGTGATTTCAACGTTGAAAAGTGTTGACAAAGGGTTAACGCTTGCAGAGATTGCTGAAAAAACTGGTGAATCCGAGAAGAAAGTTTTCAAGGCTTTGCGTAAGTTGTTTGAAAACGAAATGATTTATTGTCAAAACCGCCAATACAAACTCGTAAATCGCTAGGAGTTAATTAAATGAAAAAGGAAGTTCCTGTTTCGGAAGGATTAAGGCAATTCCCAATAAGACCCGTCTACTTATTGTCATCTGAGTATAAAGGGAAAAAGAACATCATAACCATCGGCATGTTTGCCTACTTCTCTGGAAAACCAACACTAGTTGGTGTAGGCATAGCCCCATCCAGATACTCGTTTGATTTGATTCGCCAAAGCGGAGAGTACGTAGTCAATGCAGTTGATAAGAAGCTTATGGAGGCAGTGCGCATTTGCGGGGAAAAATCAGGTAGGGAAGTGGACAAATTTGAACTGGCGAAACTTACTCCTGAAAAAGGAATTAAAGTGAATGCACCACTTATCAAGGAAAGCCCAGTTAGCATCGAATGCAAGGTTGTTAAAGAAGTAGAAGTAGGCGATCACGTTTGGTTCATAGGCGAAGTGCTAGCAACACACGTTCGCGAAGGCTACAACTGGAGTGATGGCTTGTTATTTAAATGGATAGGTGAAGATGGATTTTACTATAGGGTAGGAGAAAAAATAGGCACATACTAAAATGCTATATTTTTGCCAATGATTTTTCGTAATCTGAAGCAACGTATCTTTTGCCTTTTTGAACCACTTTGTGTCCTTCTTTTTCCAAAAGTTTCTTCTGGGCATCAACTCCGCCGGGATATTTCTCGTTTATCACTCCACCAGTTTTTAGTACACGCCAGTAGGGAGTAATGTCCTTTTCGCCCTTTTCTCTTTCTTCTTCAGCAGCATTAGCTGCGATCCAGGCGAAAATGCCCGTGGTTATGGGACAGCCAATCGTTGCTCCGTGCTTTTTGGCAAGAGCCGCTCGAATTTCATTAATGGTAGTAAGTTTTCCTTCAGGCACTTTTCTCATTATTTCATTAACTTCCATAGGCGCTGGAATGACCACCGTACCTGTGCCCCATCTCTTGCTCATTTTGTCAGTGATTTTTTCTACCTTTGGCAGACCTTTGCTGTTTTGTAATTTTTCAGACCAACTTTTCCTTTTTGGCAAGAATTTCCCTGAAGACTAGTTTTCAATACACTTAATAAGTTTTCAGCTTAGTGTTCGCTTTGTTTGTTCAGGTCTCCGATGATAACCAAGTTGGCTTTTTTCCATCCTTGGGACATTCAATCTATAGAATTTGAAAGAGAGAACAAAAAGAATATGCCTTATGATGTGTCTGTTCCTGTTTCTTCTCTGAATTGCAGTCTGTAGAATGAGCTGTACAATCCTTTCT